>JBAVSO010000080.1:0-3737 GCA_049695635.1 Candidatus Cybelea sp.
AGCAGCTGATCATCGCGCGATCGCTGCTCGGCAGACTCGAGTAACGGCTACCGCTGCGCCGCGCTGAAGGTCACACCGAAGGGCGTGCTGAGACCTCGCGTGATCGTTCCCATCGGATTCCCGCCGGCCGGATAATGCCAGTACTGCACGGCCAACGGATCGCCGGCGTGGTCGGGCGCGATCACCGATCGCTCTCCCGTGCCGAAGGTTCTGATCCAGAACAGTCCCATCGGCCACTGCGACGTTAGCGGTGTGAAGCCCGCAAAGGTCGCCTGGTTACCGGTCACTTTGTATTCCCATAGTGATCCCGTGTTTCCGATCGCGACATACTTGCCGTCCCAGCGGATGCCACCGAGGTACGGAGGCTTGAAGAGCGGCGGCATGACGATGTTGTTGAACCGCTTGCCGCCTTTCGGCAGCTCGCCGAGCGAGAAGACGTTGCCCAGGTATGCGTCCCAGCCGTCGGCGTAGAGGTTCCCTTTTTCGTCGTAGGTGCAGCCGTAGTAGAACCAGATGTTCGGCCCGCTGACCTCGTCTGGTTCGCCGCTTCCATTACGAAAGATCAGGACGTCGCCCTTGAGCCAGTTGTAGCCCCAGTTCGTGATAGCAAGGTTGCCCGTCGTCGGGTCGACCGAGCAATCGTAAAGATCTTCATCCTCATCGACGCTCAGCACTTTTAACGACTTCGTGCCGGCATGGGGAAATTTGAAGATCTGGTTCTTTCCCCAGCCGACGATCCAGACGTTACCGCTCGTGTCCGAGCAGGTTCCAAAGGGTTCGTTGATGTGCGCGAGCGTCCCGACGAGCTTGCGCGACTTGTACGCGTAGACGCCGACGCTGTTGGCATAGGTATTGGTGACGTAGATGAGATCCTCGTGCTTCGCCTCGGGCGCCATCCAGGAGGTCTTCGTATCACGGCGCGCCCCATCCGCCGGTGGTGCGTTGCCCGCGGGATTCTGTTGAAACGCAGATGGGAGAGCGTTCTGCGCGGCCGGCCCGCCGCAACCTGAAATTAAAACCGCAGCGACGTATGCACCGATGGCATAGGACGTCGCCTGTAAAATCTTTCTCATGTGAGTGCTCCAACGGAAAGACGAAGAAGGCTTGGCCTTCGTTCAAGTATTGTACGCCGTGTGTCGCTGTTTGTAAAACGGTACGGCATGCAAAATTGTGACGGCGCCGAGGGTCAAAAGCCCGTGGTGCACGAACCTCCTGGCCCGCAATGAATCTCATGGAATATCAAGGCAAGGAGCTTTTGCGGCGCGCCGGCATTCCGGTGCCGCGCGGGCGGTTCGCGGCTACGCCGGATGCGGTGGCTGAGTTTCTCGATGAAGTGCCGGGTGAGTGGGTCATCAAGGCTCAAGTTTTGATGGGCGGCCGCGGCAAGGCAGGCAAAATAAAGATGGCAGCCGGCGCGTCGCAAGGACGCAGCGTGGCGGCGGAGATCGTGGCCACGCCGATGCCGCCCAACCGTCAGAATCCGCTCGGTGAGCCGGTGCGATCGCTGCTCGTGGAGGAACGGCTCGCGATCGTGCAGGAGGCCTACTGCGCGATCACGATCGACCGTGCAGCGCGAAAGCCGGTCATCGTCGTCAGCCGCTTCGGTGGAATGGAGATCGAAGAGGTCGCCGAGCGGCATCCCGAATCGATCGCGAAGTTTTACGTTGACTCCGCGATCGGCTATTCGCCCTTCATTGGGCGCGAACTCGCATTCGGCGCGCAACTCGACCCCGGTTATCGAAAGCAGTTTCCCGCGATCGCGGGCGCGCTCTACGATCTTTTCTTTAGATACGGCGCCAAGCTGATCGAGATCAATCCGCTCGCGCTAACTTCGGATGGGCGCGTCGTCGCGTCGGATGCAAAGATCGAGCTCGATGACGACGCGCTGTTTCGCAATCCGGAGTTCGACGAGTGGCGCGCTACGCTGCCGCTCGACGAAGACGAGCTGCTGGCGGCGCAGGCCGGAGTCGGCATCCGCAACTTCCGGCGTTTCCCCGGCAATGTCGGTACGATGGCCAACGGTGCCGGGCTTGCGATGGCGACGATGGACGCGATCGCGAACGCCGGTGGTCGGGTTGCGGATTTTCTCGACGTCGGCGGCGGCGCAAACGCGCAGCGCGTGCGGAACTGTTACGAGCTGGTCGTGAATAATACCGGTGCAAACGTGTTTTTCATTAATATCTTCGGCGGCATCACGCGCGGCGACGAAGTCGCGCGTGGAATCGTCACGGCGATGAACGAAACGGCGTCGCGCAAGATTCCGCTCGTCATCCGTTTGACCGGCACGAATGAGGAAGAAGGGCGCCGCATTCTCGCGCAAGCTGGGATGAAGCCGGTCGAAACGATGGATGAAGGCGCGCGCGAGGCCGTGCGCCTTTCGCGGGAGGCATAAGCGTCGTGTCGATTTTCATAGACAAGAACAGCCGAATCATCGTGCAGGGAATCACCGGCGCAGAGGGCTCGTATCACGCGGATCGCATGCTCAAGTACGGAACGAATCTCGTCGGCGGCGTCACGCCGGGCAAGGGCGGACAGACGACGCCGCAGGGGCTGCCGGTTTTCGACACCGTCAGGGAGGCCGTCGACGCGACCGGCGCCACGCACACGTGCATCTTCGTCCCGCCGCCGTTTGCCGCCGATGCGCTCTACGAAGCCTACGATGCCGGCATCACGTTTGCCGTCTGCATCACCGAAGGCGTTCCGGTTCACGATACGCTCAGAGTGGTCGGCACCACGCCCGGCATGCGGATCATCGGTCCGAACTGCCCCGGGCTCGCCTCGCCGGGAAAATCGCTGGTCGGCATCATGCCTGGCCACGTTTTTAAAGAAGGCGCAATAGGCGTTATCTCGCGATCGGGCACGCTCACGTACGAAGTCGTCGATCTCTTGACTCGGGCGGGGCTTGGTCAATCGACCTGCATCGGGGTCGGCGGTGACCCCATCATCGGGACGACCTTCGTCGAATGTCTGCGCGAGTTCAAGAACGATCCGCAGACGCAGGCTCTCGTGATCTGCGGGGAGATCGGCGGTTCGGACGAGGAGGAAGCCGCCGCCTTCGTTTCCGAGCACATGCCGGAGATGCCGGTCGTCGCCTTTATTGGGGGGCGAAACGCGCCGCCGGGCAAATCGCTCGGCCACGCCGGGGCCATCATTTCGGGACGCTTCGGCACGCCGGAGAGCAAGATTGCGGCGTTTCAAGCCGCTGGGGTGCCGGTAGCCGAACGGCCCTCCGAGATCCCCGCTTTGCTGGTCGAGCGGCTGCCCGTTCGCGCCTAGGGAAGCAAGCGTCGCGGGGCGCGCTTTCCTTTAAGCAGAGTTAAAGGAACCGCCCCAAGCCTGAGCAAACCCTTGGACCAGTGGGTCACTCTGTGAAGTTCCTGAGGCCATAAAGCCTGCGGGAAGCGGCAGAACGGCTCGCGTTTTGACAACTTAAATCGATAGAGGGTAAATGAACATGAGTTCAAGTCGAACCCTCCGTCAAGCGGTCACAGCCGTAGCATTAGCGGTGGCGTTTCTCGGCCAGGGAACATGGGCACTGGCCGGCGTCAGCGGCAACATTACGGGTGTCATCAAAGATTCGAGCGGCGCGCCGGTTGCCGGCGTTCAAGTACAGGCAATCTCCGCCTCGATGAATCGGACCGCAACGACGGACGCGGGAGGTCACTTCGTGTTCCTCTCGCTCAACCCGGATACGTATACCATCAACTTAAACAAGGAAGGGTATCAGGGGATCTCCT
>JBAVSO010000081.1:0-17002 GCA_049695635.1 Candidatus Cybelea sp.
ACGTAGGGCGCGCGCGTCATCGACTCCACCCCGCCGGCGACCCTCACGTCGCCCTCGCCCGACACTATCGCCTGCGCCGCCGAGTTGATCGCCTGAAGACTGGAGCCGCATAGCCGATTGACGGTCGCGCCCGGAACCTCGACAGGTAAGCCTGCAAGCAACGCCGCCATACGCGCGACGTTGCGATTGTCCTCGCCGCTCTGATTCGCCGCTCCTAAGTACACGTCGTCGATCGCGGAAGGTTCAATTCCGGTTCGTTCGATGAGGGCGCGCACGGCGAACGCGGCGAGATCGTCGGGTCTGACCCCGGCGAGCGCGCCGCCATAGCGACCTATCGGAGTGCGCACCGCGTCGATCACCCAAACCTCGCGACTCATTCGGCGACTTCTTCCGGCGAGGGCGTCTCGGCCAGATCGAGCATCCAGAGCGAGCGATGCGGCGCGAACGCTTCGCCCTCCGCATCTGCGAGGCGCTTTAAGATGCGGCTCAGTCGCGCTCCTCCGATCTCCCGCCCCCATGCAACGGGACCGATCGGGTAGTTTGCGCCTAACCGCATCGCCGTGTCCACGTCGTCCGGCGAGGCGACGTCCTCCGCGACGGCGATCATCGCCTCGTTGACGATCGAGCCGACGGTACGGCCGAGGAAGAGGCCCGGTGAATCTTCGACCAATACGACGCCCTTGCCGAGCGCTGCGAAAAACTCTTGAGCGAGCTCGAGCGCGTCGTCGGAGGCGGCTTCCGAATCAACGATCTCGACGGCCTGCTGCGCGTCGAGCGAACCGAGGAGACCGTATCCGACCAAACGCTGCGGGTGTTTCAAGCGTCGGGCGCAGGCGCTGAGATCGGTTGCATACGCGTCGATAAAAAAAACGCTCTCCGTGCCGAGCAGTGAATCGAGCTGCGCGACGACTTCGCCGCGATCGGTCACGCCGTCGCCGGCGTCTATTACGATCGTCGCTTCGGGCGTAAGCTTCTCGAGAAACTCGTCGTTTTCGATCCGTACGACGTGCGCGTAGCGCTGCTCGGCGAGCTCCGCCAGCTCTTCGGCGCGGGGGCCGAAGCCTACGATTGCTACTATTTCGTCGGCATCGAGCGCGTCGGCCGGCGCTGCCGCGGTGATTTCTAAGCGTTCCGCCTTACCGTCGCGGTAGACATAGAAGCCTGCGCCGCTCTTGCGCCCAAGCAAACCTTGCGCGACCATCGCGCGTTGAAGCGGAAGGGGCTCAAAACGTTGCGCACCGGTGCGCTCGAAGATCGACTCGCTCGTCGCCAGGTTGACGTCGAGACCGATCAGGTCCATAAGCTCAAACGGTCCCATGCGAAAACCGGCCGCTCGCGCGAGCGCGTCCAGTTCCTCGACCGACGCCACCGCGGAGTCGAGCGCCCGTAACGCTTGGAGATAGTATGGCCGGGCGATGCGATTGACGATGAATCCCGGCGTATCCGACGCGAGCACCGCCGTCTTGCCGATCCGGGCGGCAAACTCGTACGCGCGATCGAGCACGACGTCGCTCGTCCCCGGCGCGCCGACGATCTCAAGCAGCTCCATTCGAGTCGGTGGATTGAAGAAGTGCAGACCCACTACGCGTTGCGGATTCGGCACGACGTCCGCGAGATCGCCGACTGCGAGTGACGACGTATTGGTTGCGATCATCGCTTCGGGGGAGAGCGCTTTTGCGAGCGCGGCGAACACCTCGCGTTTCAGGTCGAATCGCTCGGGGACGGCCTCGATCGCGATCGATGCATCGCACGCAGCGACGGCATCGCTCCAACGAATGCGTTCGACCAGCGACGCATCGCCGAGCCGTTGGGCCTCGCGCTCCAGCGACGCGAAGGCGCGTTCACGTGCGGCGGCATCCGGCTCGACGATCTCGACATCGTAACCGGCTCGCGCGCCGACCAAGCCGATGCCCGAGCCCATCGTACCGCCCCCGACAACCAATAAGCGTTCGGCCATAGGAACCCGTTCTTCGCGAAAGGAGCTGCAAAGGCTTCGCCATAGATTGGAGGATGGAGAAACCGGCTTGGCGCCTGCGCGCATCGCGCTACGTCGTCGATTCCCCGTACATGCGGTTGCGTGCCGACGAACTCGAGCTTCCCAACGGAACCATCGTCTCCGACTATTTCGTCCGCGAGGCGCGAGGGTACGTCGTAATCTTAGCTATTACTGCCGATGACCGCGTCGTGCTAGTGCGTCAGTATCGCTACGGCTCGGACTCGATTCATCTCGAGCTTCCCGCGGGAATGCTGCAGGACGATGAGGATCCGCGCGATTGCGCGCTGCGCGAGCTGGCCGAGGAGACCGGCTTCGAAGTCGAACGGTGTGAGCTCGTGACGGAGTTTTTCCCCGAACCGGTGCGCTCCACCGCCCGTGCCTACGTCTATATAGGGGGCGGCGCGCGTAAGGTGCGCGCCCCGCAACTCGACCCCACCGAACACATCGAGGTCGAGCTCGCGCCGCTTCCAACCTTCCGCGCCATGCTTGCCGACGGCAGCCTCGACGCCGCCGGCTCAATCGCGGCCGGTTACCTCGCGCTCGACCGGCTCAAGCTTCTTTGAAA
Source organism: Candidatus Cybelea sp. (assembly GCA_049695635.1). Lineage (GTDB taxonomy): Bacteria > Vulcanimicrobiota > Vulcanimicrobiia > Vulcanimicrobiales > Vulcanimicrobiaceae > Cybelea. Next base: position 2,562 of record JBAVSO010000081.1, read on the forward strand.
CCTAAGAACCCCGGGCGCGGTACCTGGAAACGCAGATGAAAAACGTGACGAAGCCCAAGCTCAACCAGACTCTCGCGCTCTTTCTCAAGGTGACCGTGGCGGTCGCTTTGCTGATCGTCGCGATCGACATCCTGATCAAAGTCGTGGGCTTCCTCGTTCCCATCGTCCTCATCGCGGCAGTCATCGCCGCGCTCGGGCTCGGCGGCTTCTTCCTCTACAACGCGATCCGCCGGCGCTCGAACCTCCCAATCATCCGCTAGACTCGACCGCCAGCCAGCTTTCGAGCGCCCCGGCAAGGCGGCCGGGCTCTTCCAACATCGGAACGTGCCCGCTCTGCTCGCAGAGCACGAGCCGGCCGCGCGGAAACCGCGCGGCGATCGAGCGCGCCTCGTCGAGTCCGACGACGCGATCGCACCCGCCGCCGACCATCAGCATCGGAATGTCGAGCTCTTCGGCGATATCTTCGGATGAGGCGCGTAACGCCATGCCGCGCAGCGACGCGGCCGCAGCGACAGGCCCGTTCTGCTCGGCGATTGCGCGAGCGCGTTCGACGACGTCCGGATGCTCGTCAAGCGTTCGCGGCGCCAATAAACGCGGCAGATATGCCTCAATAACCGGCTCGATGCTGCATTCGCGCTCGACGCGATCCGCAAGTTCACGTCGCGCCGTCGCTTCTGCCGGCGTATCTGCTCGCAGCCGGCTCGCAACCAAGGCGAGGCGCTCGACGCGCTCGGTAAACATGCGCGCGAACGCGAGCGCGACATAGCCGCCCATCGAATGTCCGATCAATGCGGCGCGTGCAATTCCACGCGCATCGAGCAATGTCGCGATGTCCGCCGCGAGCAGCTCCATCAGATACGGGCCTTCGGGCGCGCTCGATTTTCCGGCGCCGCGCAGGTCGGGACGGAGAACGTACGACGTACGTGCGAGCGCATCTACTTGTGCGTCCCACACCGCGCGCGTGAAAGGAAATCCGTGGATCAACACGACTGCGGAATTGCGTTCGCACCCGTCTACGGATGCATCTATGCGCGTGCCGTCATCGGCGAAAACTTGCATTGAAGCTCGTAATACTGTATAAGGTAGGCAGCACCCCTGGTCGGTTGCCGACCAGAGAAAGGATGACTCATACAAACGATGGCAGTTCGAAAGAGCGCCCGCAAAAAGGCGGCCATAAAAAAAGCGGTCGTCGTTGCGTTAGTAGGCAGAGCGATTCGCAAGCGAGTCCGACGAAAAGTCGCTCGCAAGATCGTCCGCCGCGCCGTAGTTCGCAAAGTAGTTCGTAGGAAGGTCCGCCGGAAGGTCGCCCGTAAGGCCGTTCGCCGTAGGGTGGCCCGCAAGGTGGTTCGCCGCAAGGTGGCCCGCAAGGTGGTTCGCCGAAAGGTGGCCCGTAAGGCGGTTCGCAAGAAGGCGGTTCGTAAGGCAGTTCGCCGAAAGGTGCGACGCAAGAAAGCCGCATAAACCGGTAGACCGAGGACTCCGCTCGATGAAACGAGCGGAGTTATTTGCGAATAAAGCGAGCCGCACAACAGCGGCTCGCTGGCTTTATCAGACGGTTCTCACTGCCGGGCGTAGAAGCCAAATCGCGAGAAAAAGCGCGGTGCAGAGCGCCCCTGCGAGCGCGAACGTCGCGCGCAATCCGATGGCGGCGGCGATCGCGCCGTCAACGAGCGCGCCAAGCGGAACTACACCGATTGCAATCATCGTATAGATCGAAAGGGTGCGGCCGCGCACCTCTTCGGGAGAGAGCGTTTGGATCAGCGTATTCGTCATGCCAAGCGATGCGAGCGTACCAACGCCGATGACAAATAAGACCGGCAGCGCCAACGCAAGTGCCGGCACGAAAGCGAGCGCGAGAACTCCAACCGACATCAGCAGTCCAGATTGCAGCCAGAGCTTCGAACGCCGCTCGCGCTGCGCAAAATACGCAGTGACGAGCGCTCCGCCGAATCCGCCGATTCCGATTGCCGAGACGGCCCAACCGAGACCGCGCGCACCCGCGTGTAAAACGTTTACCGCCAGTGCCGGCGTGAGCTGGCCGTAGGGTCGCGCGAAGAGCGCGGTTACGAATTGTGCGAGGACGATCCAGCGCAAGGCCGGATGGCGCACGATGAAAGCGATGCCCTGGCGCATCGCGTACAGCGTCGGTTCGCGACGCGCCACCGAAGGTGGCGACGGCCGCATCATCATGACGGCGGCAACGACGGCAAGCGTCGCACCCGCATTGAAATAAAAGGCTCCGGCAACGCCGATCCAAACGATGAGTACGCCCGCTATCGCAGGCCCGATGACTGCCGGAGCGTTGAACGCTATCGAATTCAAGCCGACTGCGTTGCCGACGAACTCGCGATCGACGAGCAGCGGCAGCCAGCTCTGCCGCGTCGGAGAGTCGAACGCGTTGGCTCCGGAGTTTAGTGCCGAGATCAGCACGAGCCCAACCAGCTCGAGCCGATGGGATGCTGCGAGCATCGCGAGCAGCAGGGCCGCGAACGCCATCGTGGTGTTCGTCACGAAAAGGATTCGGCGCCGCGGGAACTGATCGGCGACGACCCCCGCAAGCGGCGAGAGGGCGAGAACCGGGATCGCGCGAGCGGCCCCCAGGATTCCGAGATCGAGCGCAGCACGATGCGGCGAACCGGCGACCCGGGCCACGAAAAATCCCATCGCGGTGAACTGCATCCAAGTGCCGAGGTTCGAAATCAGCAGTCCAAGCCACAACAGCCGGAAGTCGCGATAGCGAAGCGCCGCCACGAGCGACGGGCGCCCCTTCGACTCGGCCCCTCGCGGGGCCGGCTTAGGGTGACAGCCGTTCTTGCGCACGTGCAGCTGCGATAACGAGCGCAGCGCTCTGCGCCGTACCCAATCGCGAGACGTCCAGGCAGAGATCGTAGTTCTGAGAATCGCCGAACGTCAGCCCGTACCAGTCGCGAATGTAGGTGCTGCGCGCGCGGTCGATGCGATCGACCTCCGATTCGGCCGTCTCGCGCGTAACTGCCATCGACTCCGCGACCTTTGCGATTCTCCATTCGCGCGGCGCGCGAACGAAGACGCGCAGCACGTCGGGACGAGGCCCCAGGATCGCGGAGGCCCCGCGGCCGACGATGACGACGTTTCCGTGCGAGGCGTACTCGCGCACCGCATCCTGCACGGCCGCAAGCAACTCTTCGTCGAACGGCTCGGCGGCCGACGCCTCGGCCAGCTCCGGCGTCGCGCGCTCGAGTCCGGTGAGGAAGCGCTCTCCGAGGGACGGTACGGCGTCCTCGTTCGCTTCGACTGCTGCCGGTGTCACGCGCAATCGCTTGGCGACGACGACAGGCAGCTGGTGGTCGACATACTCGTAGCCGAGCGCCTTGGCAACCCCTTTTGCGACCTCGAGAGCGCCGGCTCCATACTCGTTTGAAATCGTCACTACCACCGGATAAGGAGTACGCAATGCCGAACGGTGGTGTCCTGCCGATCGTAGAGACGCGCGACTTGCGCAAAGTCTTTCGCACCCGCAAGCGCACGCCGGGAACCCTCGGCGCGTTGCGTTCCTTCTTTTCGGGCGAATACGAAGACCGGCTGGCGGTCGACGGCGTAACCTTTGGGATCGAACCGGGCGAGCTGGTCGGATACATCGGACCCAACGGCGCCGGCAAATCGACGACCATCAAGATGCTGACCGGGATCCTGGTCCCGACTGCGGGCGACGTCCGCGTGGCCGGCCTGGTGCCCTGGAAGCAGCGCAAGGAGAATGCGCGCAATATAGGCGTGATCTTCGGCCAGCGAAGCCAGCTCTATTGGGACCTTCCGCTGGCCGAATCGTTCGAGCTCTTGCGCGCCATCTACGGCGTTCCGTCCGGGGAATACCGGCGCAACCTCAATGAATTCGTGGAAATCCTCGAGATGGGCGATTTTCTGCGGACTCCCGTGCGCCAACTCTCGCTCGGCCAACGAATGCGCGGCGACTTCGCGGCGGCGCTGCTGCACAGTCCGCGAATCGTCTATCTCGACGAGCCGACCATCGGCCTCGACGTCGTCGCGAAAGAAGCCATACGGAGGTTCATCGCGCGTATCAACGCCGAACGCGGCGCTACGATCATTCTCACAACGCACGATCTCGCCGACGTCGAGCGGCTCTGCCGGCGGATCGTGCTGATCGATCACGGCACGCTGATCTACGATGGCAACATCGATCGCATCAAGAGCGAATACGGAAAGTTTCGCACGTTGATCGTGCGTTTTAGCGAACCCGTCGAGAAACCGCATCTCGAGGGAGCGCAGCTCGCCGGCGTCGAGAATTCGAGCGCGCGTTTCCGGTTCGACCGCAACCTGCAACGCGCCGATCTGCTCGTTCGGCAAGCGAGTGAACGCTATCGCGTCGAAGACGTCAGTTTAGAAGAGCCGGATCTCGAGTCGATTATCCGCCGAATCTACGTCGAGGGATACGGCCGGTCGCAGGAGGACGCATCGTGATTCTTTCCAGCGGAGCGAAGAAACCGAAGATCCACCCCAGCACGTACGTTGCGCCGAGCGCGACGATCAGCGGCGACGTAACGATCGGCGCGGATTGCGCGATCCTACACGGCGCGGTCATTACCGCCGAAGGCGCGCCGGTCACCCTTGGCTCCCGGAGCGTCGTCATGGAGAACGCCGTTCTCAAAGCAAGCGGCGGACGCAACCTGCAGCATCCGCTCTCGATCGGCGACCGGTGTATCGTCGGCCCCGGAGCCTACCTCGTCGGGGCAACGATCGGCAACGGCTGCTTTTTGGCGGCAGGCGCGAGGATCTTCAACGGCGCAACGATCGGCGACGGCAGTGGCGTCGCGCTCGGGGCGATCGTGCACGTGGGAGCACGCGTAGCCGCCGGAACGAGCGTGCCGATGCTGCACATCGCATACGGTAATCCGGCGACCATCGCCGGGCCGAATGCAGCCGCGGAGATTCATGCCAAGATCGATTTCTTCGCCGACGTCTTCAACCTCGAGCCGGGTGGGGACGTTCGCGCACGCGCCGCGGAAACGTACGCGAAGTTTCTGCGAAAAGCACACGCTGCGGACTCCGCCCTCGAAGAACACCGCAACCTCAAGCCGGTGCCCCGCCGCCGCGCCGGAGAGGAGCCGCCGCCGACGCAAGCGACGGAAGTCGACAAAGTCGTCGACGTCATGATGCTCGAGCTCGAAGAGATGGAGCACCGACGCCAACAGGCCATCAAGCGACAAAAAGGCGGCTAACGATTCTTAACGTCGCACCGTACGTCGAGTTCGCGAAGAAAGCGTTCTCGCGCGAAGCCACCTATCGCATGGAAGTCTTCACCGAAATCGGATCGCTGGTACTGCGCGTCTACATTCTGCGCGCGCTCTGGACGGCGCTCTACGCTCAAAACGTCGCCCCGATCAATCTTCCGCTCCACAGCATGATCACCTACGCGACCGTGGCAATGCTGATGTCGTTGATCTTGGAGGTAGATGGCACGCGGCTCATTCGCGAAAGAATTCGCGAAGGAACCATTGCCACCGACTTGATGAAGCCGATCAGCGTTCCGCTCTACTTCTTCAGCGACGGCTTAGGGCAGACGATGCTCCACGCGTTGCTCGTGGTGCCGTCGCTGCTTTTCGCCTTACTGCTGGTGCACATCGACGTGCCGCCGCCGGCGACCTTCGGCGCCTTTCTGTTGGCCTTTGCAATCGGCTACGGCGTGAACTTCTTCCTGAACTTTTTGATGAACTGCGTCGCGTTTTGGACGCTCGAGACGTTTGCGATTCAGCTGATCGTTCGATGGGTATCGGATCTGCTCTCGGGACAGATCATTCCGCTGACGCTTTTCCCCGGCGTTCTGGGTCGAATCGTATTCGCGCTCCCCTTTGCATCGATCTACTCCACGCCGCTGCTCATCTACATCGGGATCATCCCGCCGTCGCAGTGGGCGGCGAGCATCGCGGCTCAGGTCGCGTGGTTGGCGCTTTTCGCGGCATTGTCGTCGTTCGTTTGGCGCGCGGCCTCCAACCGCGTCGTGATCCAGGGCGGCTAGGAGTCGCCTGGCAGGTCCCAAAGTACGAGTTCAGCGTTGCCGCCGACGTCGAGCCGGGCGACGTCGTACAGCCGAACCGAATCGCCGGTCTCCAGGTGCTCCCCATTGGCCTGCGCATTTCCCTGCGCGACAAAAAGATAGCCGTAGCGTTTCGGAGCAAAGTCCAACGAAATCGTCATGCCTTCTGCACGCGCAACGCGCAGCGTTGCGGCCTGCGTTATGCGGATCGGAGCCGGCGTCGTTGGCTCGCCGCTGACGACCGTTAGCCAGCGATTGCGGCGATCGTTCTCGTCAAAGGCCCTTTGACCGTACGACGGCGCGGTGCCGACCTGGCCCGGAAGCACCCACATCTGAACCAGATGCAGCGGGTCGCGCCGGCTGTTGTTGTACTCGCTGTGGCGCACGCCGGTGCCCGCGCTCATGAACTGAACGCCGCCTGGGCCGACCACGCCCTGGTTGCCGATACTGTCGCGGTGGGCGAGCTCGCCCGAGATGACGTAGGTGACGATCTCCATGTCGCGATGCGGATGTGGCGGAAAACCCGCGCCGGGCGCGATCCGGTCGTCGTTGAAGACGCGCAACGCGCCCCAATTCAAGTTCTTCGGATCGTAGTAATCGGCGAAGCTGAACGAATAGTACGTGTCGAGCCAGTCGAGAGCGGCGTGAGCGCGTTCGGCGGACCGGACGACTTCGAACGTAGGTGAATGTACGGATATATCGGGCACGCTCCCTACGACTGCTCACCGGCGAACGAGGTTGCGCGTGCGTCCGAGCAAGAGGTGGTAGTAGAGCATTCCTCGCACGGGTCCGAGCCGTTCGAGGAGCTCGGTTTGGTTGACGTGCGCGCCACCTGCAATCAGCGATAAAGAGCGCGCGACGCCGGAATCGCGCATCGGGAACACGTCGAGGCGTCCGAGTCCACGCAGCAGGATGACCGCTGCGCTCCAGGCGCCGATGCCCCGGATCGCGCAAAGCTGCTCCGCCGCTGCGGGCGTCGGAAGCCTCTCCAGCGCGCTTTCGTCAATTGCACCCGTCATGAAGCCCTCCGCGACGGAGTGCACGTGAGCGATCTTGTTGCGCGAAAGCCCCGCCGCGCGCAACCGCGTCTCGCCGGCCTCAAGCCAACGTTGCGGCGGTGGGAAAGGGATGCAGGCAACGTTGCCGGCGGTCACCGCCTCGCCCAGCATCTCGACCACGCGGCGCATGATTGCCGCGGCCGCGTGAATCGATATCTGTTGAAAAAGAATTGCGTGCGCGCAGGCCTCCCAGAGCGTCGGATATCGCGGCGGCTTCAGACCCGTGAGAGCCTCCGTAAGCGGCGCCAGCCACGCGATTTGCTTGCTGCGCGCGTACCACTCGGCGAGATCAATCTGCGTGCCGAGCATGCGGGCCGCGACCGGTAGCCAGCGGTCGCCGCGGCGGCCGGTCGCCTGCAACTCGATCGCGCGAGTGCCGTGGCTCGCAATCGCCACGACCTCGGTACCGCCGGAATCCTGGAGCGCCCGATAGTACGTTCCGTCGGGTCCCACGACGTCGACGGCATTGGCGGCTAAGCGGCGCAGCGCGTCGACCGTCAGGTCGAGGCGAAATGGTCTCCGAACGGGGAGCCGATGCGCGGCGCCGAAGCGCTTGCGCGATGCTACGGGCATACGCGGAGTACTGGCGGATCAATCTCCTGACGCTGCTCGAGTACCGCGCGAACTTCGTGATGTGGTTCGTCTTTACGATCGTCTATCACGGCATCGCGTTGGGCGCGCTCTACGTGACGATGCGACAGTTCCCCTCGATGAACGGATGGAACTTCCGCGAAATGTTCTTTCTCTACGCGCTCTGGATGACCGGTCACGAGCTGCACAACACCCTCTTCTTCTCGGTGAATAGCGTTCCGGAGTACGTTCGCGAAGGGCGGTTCGACCGCTTCTTGGTTCGTCCGCTCGACGCGCTCTTTCAGGTGCTGACGGTTCCGCAGCAAATCGTTCCCGACGCCTTGGTGCTGGCGATCGCGACGTTGGCCGTCGCGACGGCCGCAGCCGGCGTTCGCATTGACTGGATCTTCGTGACCTTCGTTCCGCTCGTCGTTGCCGGCGGCGCGCTCATCGATCTTGGGATCTCGCTGGCGGTGGCGACCTGCTCGTTTTGGTTCATTCGCGTGGATACGCTGCGATGGGTCGTGATGTCGCTGGAGCAAGATTTCACGCGTTACCCGATCAGCATCTACACCCGCGGAGTGCGATTCGTCCTAACCTTCTTGCTGCCGTTTGCCTTCATGAACTACTTTCCCGCGACATATTTCTTGCAGAAGGCCGATACCGGGCTGCACTTCAATCCTGCAATTGGTCTGCTTACCCCCGCAATCGGCTTGATCTGGGTTACGGCCGCCTACGCGTTTTGGCTGCTCGGGCTTCGGCACTATCAGGGGACCGGCTCCTGAAGCGCATCGCCTTCTTGAGCTCGGCAGGCGCGGTGTTGTTGGCGCCGCGCGCGCTCGGCGCCACGTCTCTGAGCTCGAAGGTTCGAGCGATCGCGCGCGACATGCCTGGAAAGATCGGCATCTACGCGCGCACGCTCGGCTCGGGTCCCGAGTTGATCGCGTACAATTCCTCGCGGCGTTTCCCGACGGCCTCGGTCATCAAAGTGTTGATTATGGTAACGGCCTATGCGATGGAGGAGATCAAGCCCGGAACGCTTTCGACGAAGATCACGTTTCACGACAGCGACCTGATCGGCGGCTCGGATTTTATGGACCAGGCCGACGGCGGCCAACGCTTTACGGTACGGGAACTGATCGTTCCGATGATTCAGGTCAGCGACAACACCGCCGCGAACCTGCTCATTGCCCACTTTGGACTGGCAACGATCAACGGCGTCGGCAAGAGCGCCGGCATGGTTCGCACTCGCCTCGCGCGTCAGTTCCTCGACTACTCGGCGATGGTGCACCATAACGACAACGTCTCGACCCCAACGGATATGGGTCGCCTTCTCTACCTCATCGAACGCGGCGCGCGTGAAGGAGTCAGAACGATCGCTTCGCCGGAGCACTGCGCACGGATGGTCGCCATCATGCTCGGTCAGACCGATCGCGACGGAATCCCGGCGGCCCTGCCGAGGGGAACGCCGGTCGCCAACAAGACCGGCGCAATCATGGGAACGCTCAATGACATCGCGATCGTGGCTCCGTACGGAGACTCGCCCTTCATCCTTGCGATCATGACCGCAGAGGCATCCGATTTCGGGGCCGCGTATGCGGCCATCCACTCGGTGACGCGCGCGACTTACGCAGCGACGAACGGATCGTTTGAATAGACCGTACAGCCGTAGATCACGCCCGCGCGCAGCGCCGCGAGCTTGGCGCAGCGTCGCAGACGCTTGAAACGTGCCTCATGCGACATCGCCGCCGCGAACGTAGCCGGATGCCACCATGCGACCAGCGTGACCGGCAGGCGCCCCCGAGTATATTTCGCTCCCTTACGCCGTCGATGAGTGGCCAACCGGCGCACGAGGTCGCGCGTCGCGCCGGTGTAGAGCGAACCGTCGCGGCAGACGAGCACGTAAACCGTGGCTTTCACGAAATGAGCTTTCTCCGTCAGGAGGTTAGAACGTTCTCGTAAAAGGTTGCCGGATGAAGTTGCTGATACTCGGCTGCGCGCTGATCCTGGCAGCCGCGGCGTCCGACCCGCCGCTCCCGCCTCAAACGCCGTATCCGCCGATCGCCGCAATGGTCGGCGCCGTGCAAGCGGATCGCCTAAAGGGCAGCGTCGAGAGGCTCGTCGCGTTTGGGACGCGCAACGATTTCTCGGAGCGTAGCTCGACCGCCGATCACGGAGTCTTCGGCGCTCGCGATTGGATCGCACGCGAGTTTCGAGCGATCGCGGTTAGCTCGGACGGACGCATGACCGTCGCGCTCGATTCGTATCTGCAGCCCAAGACGCCGAGGACGCCGCGAGCGGTGCAAGAGTCGAGCGTCATCGCGACGCTGCGCGGCACGGCGCCGGGACGCGTCTACGTCATGTCGAGCCACTTCGACGACTGTGACGGCCGGTGCACCGACGGCGTAGGAACCGCACCGGGAGCGGACGACAATGCTTCGAGCGTGGCCGCGGTCCTGGAAGCGGCGCGAGTGACGGCCGGCACGCGCTTTCGCGGGACGATTATCTTCGCCTGTTTCGACGGCGAAGAGCTCGGACTTTGGGGTTCGAATCATTTCGCGCACGAAGAAGCTGCCGGCCACGTTCCGATTTTGGCCGTCTTGAACAACGACATCGTCGGCAACTCAGTGGGCGGCGACAAAGCGACCGAACCGAACGTCATCCGCGTCTTCAGCGAAGCGCTGCCGGCGGGCGTCGATCTCGCGCGCGTTAACTTGGTTGGCTCGGAGAACGATTCGCCCTCGCGCGAGCTCTCTCGGTTCATCGCTGAGATCGTCCCGGTCTACGTTCCCGATTTGCACGTGCGTCAGATCTGTCGATCGGACCGGTTCATGCGCGGCGGCGATCAAGAATCGTTCCAAGACGTAGGTTACTCGGCGGCGATTCGTTTCGTCGAAGCACACGAGAACTTCACGCACCAGCATCAAGACGTGCGCCTGCAGGACGGCGTCCAGTACGGCGATCTTCCGCAATATATCGACGCTCAATACTTGCAGCGAGCGACGCAAGCCAACGTCGCGTCGCTGGCAGCGCTCGCGCTTGGCCCCGCGCCGCCGACCGGCACCCAGATGATTCTACACCGCCTCGGTTACGACTCGACGCTGCGATGGAAGCGCGCCGTGGATGCCGTCTCTTACGAAATCCTTTGGCGTCTCACCGACGCGCCGCAGTGGGAGCATGCGACCGACGTTGGCAACGTTACCGAAGCGACGGTTGGGGTCTCGAAGGACGATTACATTTTGGGAGTGCGCAGCGTGGACGCCAACGGTTTACGCAGCCCCGTGGTTTATCCCGTCGCGCTAAGAGAATAGTTCGGCCAAATCGCGTGCAGCAGCGCTTTGAATCGTGAGCGCTGCGCGATCGGGCCAAACCAGGGGAGGCTACGCAACATTAGGAGCGCGGGTTCGCGTTTGCTTAGCGCGCCTTCCAAATGTTCCAGCGCCTCCTCGAGCTTGCCGAGGCCGACCGCCACGGTCGCAAGGTTGAAGCCGACGACGTACTCGCTGCGCGCGATCTCGATCAAGCTCCGATAGATGCCCTCGGCCCGGTCGATGTCCCCGCAATCCGCGTAGGCTCGGCCCAACAACGGCAGACGAAGCGCGAGGTCCTCGGCGCGATCCTGCGGGAGAAGGAGCAGGTCTGCCAGCGCTTCAGCCGGCTGCCGGTTGAGGATGTAGGCTTGCGCGCGATACCGCCGCGCAATCGAGAAATCGGGTCCATTCTCGATCAGATTCGAGAATGAGTCGATTGCACGACCGTACTCGCCGGTGTGCAGAAACGTCCTCGCGAGAGAGAGCTGCAAGACCGGTGAAGAGGGCTCGACGAGCAACGCGCGCTGCATCTGTCGCGACGGCATATCGCCGGAACCCTTGCACATATAAAACCAAGCGGCTTGGATCTGTACCGACGTCGACCGGGGGCTGAGGCGTATCGCCGTCTGTATCTCGCGTTCCGCCTCGGTCCAGTTCCAATCGCAGAAGAGCAGAATGTTTCCGAGCGTCGCGCGAGCTTCGGCCGAGGACGAATCGATCTCCAGCGCTCGAACGATTGCGGCTTTGGCCTTGGGAAACGTGAAGGAACCCGGCGCATACCAATACTCGGCCATGAGCGCGTGAGAGCGCGCGAGCCCGATCAGCGCTGGGACATGCTCGCTATCTATGCGCAGCGCGGCCTCGAACTGCTCGGCGGCTGCGGCCAACGAGCCGGCGGTGCGCTTCTCTAACAGATACGCGCCGCGGCAATAATGATTGAGGGCTTCAGGCGCGCCGCTCAAGAGACGATCGCCGGAGTCTTCGGTCGAGATACCGGGCGCGTCTGCCGTCCCGGGAGCGACGACGCTGACGGGCGCAACGAAGCGGTAACCCTTTCCGCGCACCGTTACGACGTAGGAACGGTCCCGCGCGTGTTCGTCGAGTAGCTGACGCAACATGTACATATGCTGCGACAGGTTGCCGTCGCTGACTACGGTGTCGGGCCAAACGCGCGAGGCAATGGTTTCCTTGTCGATGACGTTTCCGTTAGCGTGAATCAACAGGATCAAGAGCTGAGTGAGCCGTTCGGGCAACGGAACCACTGCGGTGCCGTGTGTAAGGAGCCCGCGTACGGGATCGAAATGGAAGGAGCCGAAGGCGTAGATCGGCGATAGTTTCGATTGGAACTCCGTCTCCGGCAGGTTTCTCATCCATTTTCAAATGATCGATGCAGGACCGTTGTGACTGACCCGGTTGCGGAATCCCGATCGGCACCGTGCGGGGCGTCGCCGGACGCAGCTCGCGCGCGGTCGTCAAAAAGACGTCAACCAAGCTTTCGAAGGTCTCGACCCAGGCGGCGCCCGTAAGCGCCGTCTGCGCCAGCGCGAGCATCTCACTGATCGGCTGCGAGCACGTTTGCGCGTAATCCGCGAACGCCGACTCGCTGCGCGCGACCGACGCGATCGCTCGTTCGAGCTCCCGCGAGCCGCTTTCCGACGCCGGACGCGGCTCCAGAATCGTCGCCAGCAGTTCGACGACGGCCGCGCGCTTTTCTTGGCCCTCTCCGAACATTTGCGGCACGATCAGGCACAAACGGTCGTAGAGCACGCCGATCAACAGTGGATCCATAAGACCGGCACGCGGGCACGCTCTGCGCGGAAAGAGCCCCGTCGCGAGAAGCCGGTCTTGCGTCGGCAGGAGGCGCTCGATGGCGCGGACGCGCCACCATCGCGGCTGCAGCTTCGATCCGCGAACGTCGGTCGCAGCGAAGAGCACGGCAGCCGAGCGAGCTGCCAACTCGTAAGAACCCAGCTCTTCCGCCCGCCTCCACGCGCGTCGCGCAAGCCTTTGCGCATCATTCCATTCGCCTTCCACGACGCGATGCCGCGCGCTCTCGACGTCGATCGCGGCCCGTTCCCACGAATGATCTGCGAGCGTGCGCGCTTCCGGCGGAGGAACCCATGACGCGGCGCGCACCAGGCGAGCTTGCGATATCAGCGCCAAACAACGGTAGCGGTCGTTTTCGTCGCTGCCGGCCAACGCTTCACGCGCGAAATCTTCGGCATCGTGCGCGTCCCACTCGAGCAACGCCAGCTTCGCGCGTACCAACGCTGCCCCGCTCGGCGATAGGGCGTGCAGCTGCGCCAGTGCCTCGTCGACTCTCCCGAGGCTCACGTTTGCTTCGGCCAGATACGTTTGCGCCAAAGCTCGCTCGGGGCCGGTTGTCGCGAGCCGAACGAGACTTGCTGCGATGCAGTGCATCTCCGGCACGCGACCTCGATCTCGGGCGCGCAGATACGACGCCGTCTCACGTTTGAATCGCCACGTCGCGTTGTATCGCCGCAAACGGGTAACGGCCCGGTCGGCGACCGGGTTGCCGCCGATCTCGACCGGCTCGGAATATCCGGCGCCCAACAGACGCCGGGCATACCGTGCGATTGCGGCGATCGCTTGAGCTCTGCGACGCTGAAAATGGCGGCGCGAGATGCCGTTTCGAGCAGCTAGCTGCGCGTTGGTTAGGAGCCGATTGAAGTCGATCGCAAAGATGATCTCTCTTCGTGTGAGCGCGCCGTGGTCTCGACCGTCGAGCGCATCTCGAACCACGCGTTCTAGGGCGTCGAGCGCATTGGGGGTCGCGGTGGCGTGGCATATCGCGCGCATGAGCGGCGCAGTCGCGAGCGCTTCGGGCTTTTTGGCGCGATGCAAGAGCGTCAAGATCTGGCGCTCCATCGCGCGTTGTGCGGCATCCTCGCTAACTGGAAACGGCGACGGAAGGGTGAGCGCCATGAGCATAGGATAGACGCAAAGCAAATCCGAGTCTTCACGAAATCACAAACAAAGGCTGGATTTGATAGCCGTTTGATTTGATGTTTCTTAAAGTACTGAAAGTCGTTGATACGAAAGGTCCATAATGCGGCTCTTTTTCAATATTTTTCAAAAGGTCGCGTTCGCAGCATTTTTTAAGGTGGCTGCGAGCGTCTTGCTTGACGCTTAACCAAAAAAACTAAAAGCGACATGAGGGATTAGCAACCATGAAACAGCAAGGAACCCTCCGTCGCGCGGTCATCGCTGCATTGCTGCTGATGGCATTTCTCGGCCAGGGAACGTGGGCACTGGCCGGAGTCAGCGGCAACATTACAGGGATCATCAAAGATTCGAGCGGCGCGCCGGTTGCCGGCGTTCAAGTGCAGGCAATCTCCGCCTCGATGAATCGGACCGCAACGACGGACGCGGGAGGTCACTTCGTGTTCCTCTCGCTCAACCCGGATACGTATACCATCAACTTAAACAAGGAAGGGTATCAGGGGATCTCCT
>JBAVSO010000082.1:0-4816 GCA_049695635.1 Candidatus Cybelea sp.
CCTGATGCCTACCGTCGAACAGGTTCGCGAAGCGCTCGTCGAGGTAAAAGACCCCGAGCTAAACCTCGGAATCCTTGAGCTTGGTTTAGTCTACGACATTACAACCGAGGGTGACAATGGCGAAAAGGTCACCGTTATGATGACGCTAACCTCGCCGATGTGTCCGGTCGGGCCGATGTTTAAGAAGTCGGTTGAGGATCACGTGCTAGCGATCGAGGGCGTGAAAACCGCCAACGTCGAGATCACGTTCACGCCGCCTTGGGACCCGGCGACGATGGCGTCCGACGACGTTAAAGCTATGTTAGGAATCTGGTAGGCGCGAAGATTTCGATTGTGACGAACGCCTCGGAGCCGCTCGTCGCTCCGCCCTCCAGGCTGCGCTCCTGCTGCTCCGCCTCCTCACTCTCGCCATCCATGGCTCCATTCGTCGGTCGGAGCCTCCTCGGCATTTCGTCACAATCGAAATCTTCGCTGAGAATTAAACAAGCATCTTCCGATGTGACTACGGTCTGACCACGATCATCTCACGTCGGCGACGACTTCGGATCGCCTGTACGTTTGCCACTAGCGTGATTGAAAGTTGGCGGGGCGTGGGAAGATGTGCGTTGGGATTCCGGCAAAGGCGGGATCGCCGCACTGCCAGAGCAAGAACGAATACTCGTCGGTAAGCAGCTCTTCGCTCTGTTTGCGCGACGCGGCGAGGAAGCCGTGTCCGGCGTCGTAATCAACGCGTAAGAGGATCGGCCGGCCGCTCGTCGTCGCCTTTTGAAGCCTCGCCGTGAACTTGGCGAGTTCCCAAGACGAAACACGCGGATCGTTGTACCCGGTGATCAGCATTACCGCCGGATACGCCGTACCCGGCACGACGTGCTCGTATGCGTCCATCGCGTAGAGCGCTTTGTAGCCGACCTCGTTCGTCACGGTACCGAACTCCGGAATGTTCGGCGGTCCATTCGGCGTGAACTCCATGCGGAACGCGTTGCTCGCACCGACGACATCGAGCGCTGCGGCGAAGAGATGCGGCTCCTGCGTGATCGAGCGCCCGATCGTGATGCCGCCCGCACTCGTTCCCTCGCCCGCAAGATGTTCGGAGGAAGTATACTTATGCGCGATCAGCCATCGCCCGCATGCGATAAAGTCCTGCCAGGTGTGCGGTTTGGTCGCGATCATTCCGGCTCGGTGCCAGGCATCGCCGTACCATCCGCCTCCGCGGACGTGACAGACCGCAAAGACGCCGCCACGTTCGAGCCAGGCGACGCGCGTCGCGCTGAACGAGGGTGCCAGCGTTATCCCATAGGCGCCGTAGCCGGTCAGGTAGGTCGGATGGGTACCATCGAGCACGAGCCCTTTGCGATAGACGACTGAAAGCGGCACCATCGTGCCGTCGGCGCTGCGAGCCTGAACCTCTGCCGACGTGTACGGTGACATGTCGACGTTGGCGAGCTCCTTGAGATGAGTGTCCGTCACCGTCCCATCCGCATCAACTGCATACCAGAGCAGCGAGTGAGTCCAGCCGGTGAGGCTAAACACCGCTCCCGGCACTTGTGGATCGGTGCTCAGGCCGCCGATCGAACCTTCGAAGGGCGCAGTTATGCCGCTCGACGCACCGGGAGCGCCATCCGACGAGAGCGATATTCGCGCGATTTCGCCGAACCCGCCCTTGCGGGAAAGAACGTAGAGCCCGTCGGCCGCAACGCCGAGCTGTTGCACGATCTGCGCGCTTGGCGCTACGACGGTGCGTGCCGAGCCTATATCGGGTGAATCCAGCGACGTGGCCACGATCTTATAGGTAGGCGCATCTTCGTGCGTCACTAGATAAATCGTCGAGCCCTTGACGTCGAAATCGGTAACGCCGTCCGCGGTGCGCGCAATCGGCCTCCACGCGACGTCTGCGGACCTGACGGGCCCTCGGACGGCGTAGATCGCGCGTTCCCGCTGGACGCCGTGAGTGATTGCGCCCAGCACATAGTTAGGAGCGGCGGGCGAGTAGCTCACGATCGGGAAGTCGGTAGGCTCGAATCGCACCTTTGGATCGATCCCGTAGCCAAAAACCGGTGCGTCGCGTTCGGGCTCTTGTCCCAGCACGTGCAGGTACGCGACGGCGCGCGTCTCTTTGTCGGTCTCGGGCTCGCCCGGCTGCAGTTTTGGAAAGCGCACGTAGTAAAACGAGTGGTCCGGAAGCCAGCTCGTTGGGCCGATGTAGTACGCGCGGTCGATCGCGTCGGGCAAGACGCGTGCCGTTCCCGCTTCCACGACGTGTATCACGGCGGCCTCGGACCCGCCCTCGGAGATGCCGTACGCGACGTACCGCCCGTCGAGCGACGGTAAGAAGTAATTAATGGTGTAGTGTTTGCCGGTCGTCGCGAGGCTTTGCGGGTCGACCAGGACTCGCTCGTCGCCGCCCTGAGCGTTACGCACGTAGAGTTTGGGCGAGTTGTCGCCCGGCTTCAGTTTTTCGTAGAAGAAATAAGGCCCAACCCGGGTTACGCCCACGACCGTGCTTCCGGCGTTGTCCAGGGCCGCTATCCGGTCGAAGAGCTGCGAACGCGCGTCACCGAGACGGGCCAGCACCGCCCGCGAGTAGGCGTTCTGCGCCTTGAAGAAGTCGATCACCACCGGATCGTTCATGTCTTCGAAGTAACGATACGGATCGGTAACGGAGAGCGCGTACTTTGTCACCCCGACAGGGCGCTCGGCCGGCACCGGCGGCGGAGTAGGAAAACCTTGCGTCGGTGCGCTCGCAACGATCGCGGGCGCGGCCCAAAAGCCGAATGACGCGGCGACAAATGCAACAGTGAGCAAAGCGAGTCGTGCCATGGCCGCTTATTCCGCGGCAACTATCGCGCGCCTACTGGGCAAATGCCCCCGTCTACCGCGAGCGCCCGAAACGTCAAGGCATCGCGTCCCAAAACCGGTCGTTTACGGGACGGATCGTCGATCACGGTGCATTCGGGCTTTCCCGGCCCGACAGAATCGCCGTTAGTAGCTCTCGTTTAATGGGCAGAAATGGTTCGTAGTAGCATGGTTGATGCCGGTTGCCGCAAGAGATGACGATCCGGGCTGCTCGCCGGCGCGGTGATCTCAACGCCCCCAAATAGCGGCGTGGCTGGCCGCTCCTTTCTCATCGGGCACCCACATTTATTGGGTGTCCAGCTCTCGAAGGGTAACATCAGAGCGCTTCGTTCTCTAACGGCGGGCTGACGGATTCTGCGAAAATAGCCGGGACTCGAAAGGATTAGCGGAGCCAACGAGACGCGAAACAACCACTCGAGAAGGACTCTCCGGTATTTGGCGGGAGCGGCCGGGACTCCGATTAGCGGGTTCGGTCCCGTTAGCGCTATAAAAAACTCCCTATTTGATAAGGGTTTTCGCAGAATCAACAGTCTGCCGTCTGACGGATGGGCTGACATTCATCGTGATAGGCGATTTGCCACTCTTTTCTCGAAGCATAGGCTGAGCCCAGTCAGCGCGCTGGCAGGAAGGTTTGGCAAACGGTGCGCCATGCTGTTTTGAGTGCCCTCGTTTGCGCAAGTCTAGTCGCGTGTACGAGAGTCGCGCCATTGGGGTCGGCCGAGGGGCGCCACCCGTGGGCGATTCCCCATGTTCTCCGAATTGCCGAAATGTCCGATCCGGACCATCTCAACCCTTACCTCTCGGAAATGGGCGTCACTGCGGATCTTTCTTCCTTAGTGTATTCGTTTCTCGTCATCGCCGATAGTCGAGGACACCCGATCGGGGACCTTGCGAGCTCCGTACCGTCGCTGGCGAACGGCGGAATTTCACGCGACGGGCGCACGTATGTGTACCACCTGCGTAGGAATATTTTGTGGCAGGATGGGGTGCCGTTTACAGCGCGCGACATCGTCGCATCGTGGCAAGCTGTCATGAACCCGCACCACAACACGTTCGTGCTCGAAGGATACGATCGGGTGGCATCGATCGAATCGCCCGGTTCCACGACTGTCGTGGTGCACCTTCGCGAGCGCTATCCGCCGTTCGTGTCTCACTTCTTTTCACAAGAAGACGGAAAACCCGTGCTCCCCGCGCACATCCTAGCACGGAGCGATTTCAACACCGGCGAATTGTCGACGCACCCGGTCGGAACGGGACCATTTCGCTTCGTTTCGTGGGTACGCGGCGACCGTATCGTCTTGGCGCGGTTCGACCGTTATTTCAAAGGCAGCCCAAAGCTTTCGCGAATCGAAATGCATTTCATTCCGAACGCGCAGACAATCGCAGTCCAGCTACAGGGGCATCTGATCGACCTGATCGCGGTGCCGCAAGCCTCGTTGCTCGGCCAATACCGTTCGATCGGGGGCGTCAGCGTAGGAACCGGGCCCCTGGGCCTCGGTCAGACGCGGCTTGATATCAATACCAGCAAACCGGGCCTGGACGACGTCGCCGTGCGACGCGCGCTCGCCATCGCGGTCCCGTACGATACGATCATGCACGACGTGGAGCCGCTCGCCGTTCAGGCCCGCAACGTTTTGCCACCGACCGTGCTCGGTTACGAAGCGCTCGCGCGGCGGACGTACGACCCCGCCGCCGCCCGCAATATCCTGGACCGGGCCGGATGGCGGCGCGGCGCCGACGGAGTGCGGACGCGCAATGGCATACGGCTGGCCTTTACGGTCATAACGGTCGAGGGCTTCACGAGTTTTGGGCGGATCGTATTACTATTGCAATCTGCGCTTAGACCAGTCGGCATCGAGCTCGCGATCAAGACCTATTCCTATCGCACTACGTTCGCCCCGACAGGGCCGCTCTACGGCGGTTCGTTCGATCTCGCATTAAATGGCTGGAGCCTCAACTCGGA
>JBAVSO010000083.1:0-10834 GCA_049695635.1 Candidatus Cybelea sp.
GGGCAGAACTTCGCCCCGATAGATCCAGACCTTCACGCCGATGCGTCCGAAGGTCGTAAACGCTTCGACTTGCGCGTAGTCTATATCGGCACGCAGCGTGTGCAGGGGAACCTTGCCGTCGGCGTTATGCTCCGTGCGCGCGATCTCTGCCCCGCCCAAGCGCCCCGATACCTGAACCTTAACGCCGCGCGCGCCGGCTCGCATCGTCCGCATGATCGCCTGCTTCATCGCACGCCTGAAGGCGATCCGCTTTTCGAGCTGATCGACGATATTCTGCGCTACGAGCCGGGCATCGAGCTCCGGATGTTGGATCTCCATGACGTTGACGGCGATCGTCTTGCCGGTGAGCAACTCGAGATTCTTGCGAATATCGTCAATGCCGACACCGCGCTTACCGATGATGATGCCCGGCTTGGCGGTGTTGACGATCACCCGCGCTTGATTGGCGCGCCGCTCGATCTCCACCTTACTGATCGACGCCGAGCGCATCCAGCGATTGAACGACTTGCGGATCGCGATGTCTTCGTGAAGCCAATCAACGTAGTGCTTCTTTTCGAACCAGCGGCTGTCCCAAGTGCGCGTGATTCCCAAGCGCATTCCGACCGGATGGATCTTCTGTCCCATCTATGCTTCCTTGCTTTCGGTGCTTTCGCCGCCGGCGGCGGCTACGGCGACGCGCTTGCGCGCACCGCTCTTCTTGCGACGCGAAGGCGCCGATGCATCGGGCGCCGCTCGTCGCGTCACTCGCGCCGCCTGCACCGAAGCGCCGGCGCTCTTCTTACCGCGCTTGGCAGGCGGCGATTCCGTGACGACGACGGTCACGTGCGAAAGACGCTTGCGTTTGAATGCCGCGCGCCCTTGCGCGCGTGGGTCGAGCCGTTTCGTAAAGCGGCCGCCCGGTCCGCCATCAACCGTGATGCGGGAAATATAGAGCTCGTCGGCGTTCATATTGTGATTGTTGCCGGCGTTTGCGACCGCGCTGCGGACGAGCTTTTCGATCGGCTCGGCAGCGTAGACCTCGGCAAACTTCAGCAGCACGAGCGCTTCGCGAACGCTCTTTCCTCGAATCGCGTCGGCGACTCGGCGCAGTTTGCGAGGTGCCGTACGGACGAAGCGCAGATGCGCGACGGCTTGCGGCATGGTATCCGTCACGTCTTGACCGTGGCCTTCTCGCCGCCGTGGCCGCGGAAGTGGCGCGTCGGCGCAAACTCACCGAGCTTGTGACCGACCATATTCTCGGTAATGTAGACCGGTATGTGCATCTTGCCGTTGTGCACGCCGATCGTGTGTCCGACCATCGTGGGGAGAACGGTCGAAGCTCGGCTCCACGTCTTGATGATGCGACGCTCGCGCGTTTCGTTGAGCCGCTCGATCTTCTCCACCAAATGCGGGGCAACGTACGGCCCCTTCTTAAGCGATCGCGCCATCTTATGCCCCCTTTTCGGTCGGCACGTTGTCGCGTATGGAACGAAAATCGTGCGTAAACAAGATAACTTCAATCATTTGGAACCTCGGCGGCGCACGATCATCTTTGAAGTGCGCTTGTTCCGGCGCGTCTTCTTACCCATGGTCATTTGACCCCAAGGAGTCGTCGGAGGGCGTCCCGACGTCGAGCGAGCCTCACCACCACCGTGCGGATGATCGACGGGATTCATTGCGATCCCGCGGACGCTCGGCCGTTTGCCGAGGTGACGCATGCGTCCAGCCTTGCCGATGACCTGATTTTCGTGTTCGATGTTTCCGAGTTGACCGATAGTCGCGCGGCACCCGATATGAATCTTGCGCACCTCGCCGGAGGGCATGCGCACTTGCGAGTACTCGTCTTCTTTTGCCATGAGCTGAGCCGCGACGCCGGCAGAGCGCACCAGCTTACCGCCTTGTCCCGCTCGCAGCTCGATATTATGAATGACCGTGCCGACCGGAATGTTGCGAATCGGCAGGGCGTTGCCGATCTTGATGTCGGCGTTCGGTCCCGATTCGACGAGCTCGCCGACTTTCAGACCGAGCGGTGCAAGGATATACCGCTTCTCTCCGTCGCGATAGTTAAGCAGCGCGATACGGCACGACCGGTTCGGATCGTATTCGATCGTCGCGACTTTTGCCGGGACCCCGTCTTTACCGCGCTTGAAATCGACGATGCGATAGATCCGGCGCGTGCCCCCGCCCCGGTGACGCACGGTGATGTGTCCGTTGTTGTTGCGACCGGCGTGCTTCTTTCGCACCTCGATCAGCGAGCGTTCCGGCGCAACGTTCGATAGCTCCGAGAAATCGAGCGTCGTGAGGAAGCGCTTGCCCGGTGATGTGGGTCTGTATTTCTTTACCGGCACCCTTGCACCCCGCGCTTGCGCGATCGCTGTGTCACCAGGCTATTGCTCAAAGTAGTTCACTCCGCCGAGCTCGATCTTTTGTCCGGCTTTGATCGTAATGATCGCCTTCTTGTAATCGCTGCGCCGTCCGGTCACGCGCCGGCCGCGACGCGCAAACGTGCGCGCTTTGCCGCGAACGTTCATGGTATTCACGTCCACCACGTTGACCTTGAAGATCTCCTCGATCGCGTGACGGATCTGCGTCTTCGTAGCCTCGGGGTGAACGACGAACGTATACTGGTGCGCGAGGGCGTCGGCCATCGCTTTCTCGGTGATGCGCGGAGCGACGATCACGTCACGTGCGTCCATCGCGGCCCCCTTTTTCGGCGTCCAGCGCCCGCATCAACGAATCGTAAGCGGTGGTCGTGAACAGGATCCTCTCGTAGCGCAGGACGTCTTTCACGTCGAGCGCTCCCGCGTCGGTGATTCCGACGCGCTGCAGGTTCCGGCTCACGCGCGCGATCGCGTTCGCGTGCGGGTCTTCCGGGCCGCAGACGACGAGTGTGGTCGGGCCGGTACGCGCGGCCTTCGCGCTTCCGAAGATGGCCTTAGCAAACGCCGCCGTTTTCTCGATTCCGAAATCACTCGCGTCGAAGACCGTAACGGCATCGCCGCGGAAGCGATCGGCAAGCGCGGCGAGAAACGCGAGGCGGCGTTCCTTTTTATTGAGGGACTCGACGTAGCTCCGCGGCTGCGGGCCGAAGACGACGCCGCCATGGCGCCATTGCGGCGAGCGGATGGAGCCCTGACGCGCACGCCCGGTGCCCTTTTGTCGCCAAGGCTTACGCCCGCCACCGGCCACCTCGTCGCGCTTACGCGTCGACGCCGTACCGGCGCGCGGATTCGCTAGCTCGCGGTGAACGGCCCGATAGACGACGCCAAGCTTTTCGCTAAAGTCGCGCTGAACGAAGGCCGGGGCCTCGCGTTCGCCCACGACCTTGCCGGTGCTGTCGATGAGATTTGGCACTACGCCTTGGCCTTCCGGGCCTTGACGCTCTCGCGGATTACGAGCAGCGCATTCTTCCCGCCAGGCACCGCGCCGCGCACGAGTAAGAGATTGCGCTCGCCGTCCGCGCGAACCACCTCAAGGTTTTGGAGCGTGGTGCGGTCGGTGCCGAAATGTCCCGGCCGGCGACTTCCTTTTGTGGTGCGACCTGCATTCGTATCGCCATTCGAGCCAGGCTGGCGATGGATCATCGAGCCGTGGCTCGCTCCGCCGCCGCTAAAGTTGTGGCGCTTGATTCCGCCCGAAAACCCGTGCCCCTTAGAGACTCCAACCACGTCAACCCGATCGCCGGGCTCGAAAGCAGAGACGGTGACGCTCTCGCCGACCGCAGCATCGCCCAGATTGGTTCGAAACTCGCGGACGAAACGCGCCGGCTCCACGCCTTGCTTCTTGAAGTGTCCGGCAAGCGGGCGGGTCAGGCGCGTTCGCTTGACCGCCTCGAAACCCAAAGCGACGGCATCATAGCCGTGCCTGTCCTTCGTCCGCCGTTCCACGACCGTACAGGGACCGGCCGCGATCACCGTCACGGGCACGGAGCGCCCGTCGGCGGTGAAGACGCAGGTCATCCCGACTTTACGGCCTAGGATATTCTTCATCACTTCTCTATTTAGCAGGTTGTCGTTGCGATAAGCCACGGGTCCAGGCGTATTGCTCGCATGAACCGCAACTTCGGCAGTTTACCAGGACGGCTTCGCAAAATCAACTACGACCCATGATGATGAAATTCGCATCGGCTCTACTGGCGGCCGGCATCTTCATTGCCCCTGCCCCTCAGGCGACGGCGGCACTCCCGTCGGCCCGAACCTTGCTCAACGCTCTGCGCAAGGCCATGCTGGAACGGCCGGTCGCCTCGCTCGCCTCCCTCCATACTGTCGGCGCGGTCGAAATCCTCGGCATTCGGGGACGGGCGCAGGAGTGGGACGACGTTCGGGGTGTCCGCTTCACGACCGCGCAAAACGCCGGTCCGCTCAGCGGGGCGTCCGGCTGGGACAACAAGGTCGCCTGGAGCCAAGACTATGCCGGGCTCGTGACGATCGACGGCGGCATGGTCGGGCGTCTGCAAGCGATCGACCAAGCCTACCTCGGCAACTTGCGGTACTTGCGTGGTGATGCGGGCGGGGCGACGGTGATTTATGCCGGCCAGCGCAGCGACGGCGACACGACGTACGACGTGCTGGCCGTAACGCCGCCGAACGGTTCCGAGCTCGACCTTTGGCTCAACCCGCGGACGCACCTCATCGCGCGGGTGACCTCCACGATCGGCATCGTCTCCACGACCACGACGTTTTCGAGTTACCGGCGAGTCGACGGCATAACGTATCCCTTCGAAAACCACACGCAAACGTCTACCGGAAACTCCTTCGCGGAGCGGGTTTCGTCGCTCGAGGTCAATAGCGACGTTGCGGAGCGCATGCGCGTTCCCGGACAAAACGTGCATGACTTCTCGATAACGGGCGCCGCTATCGCGAGCGTTCCTCTCCAAATCGCCAACAACCACGTCTATCTCAGCGTAACGCTCGATGGCCAGGGTCCTTACACGTTCGTCCTCGACAGCGGGGGCGACTACATCGTGACGCCTGAGGTTGCTCGAGCGCTGCAGGCGAAAACCACCGGCGCTTTACAACTGCAAGGCGTTGGAAGCGCCACCGAGGGAGCGGCGTTCGCTCACATCACTTCGATTGCGATCGGCAACGCCTTGATTCGCAATCAATACTCTTTGGTTTTGCCGATCGCTACCGGATTTGGGGTTGCGGAGGGACTCAAGATTGACGGCATGGTTGGATACCAGCTACTGGCACGTTTTCTGACGACGATCGACTACGCAAACTCCAAACTCACGCTCGCGATGCCAAGCGTCGGCCCCGCCACGGTCCCCGGCGCCGCCCCGGTCGGGTTCTACATCGCGGGAACCACACCGCGGATCCCGATCACCATCAACGGCGTTACGACCTCTGCCGAAGTAGACACGGGAAACCGCGCCGGACTCGAGCTCTCCTCGCCCTTCCTCGGAGCACACCCGGCGATTGCCGCCCTTGCGAAAACTCCGCCAGGCGTCGTCGGATTCGGCGTAGGCGGCCCCGCGTACGCGAAACTCGGAAGGATCCCAACGCTGCAAATCGGGCCCTATACCATTACTAACGACATCGCCTCGTTCACGTATCAGAGCAACGGCGCGTTCGCGGATCCGTTCAATCCCGCGAACGTCGGCGGCGCCATATGGCGTCGCTTCGATGTGACCTTCGATTACGCGCATTCGCAGCTTCTGCTCGCCAGGAACGCGAACTTTGACACACCCTTCGGCTACGATCGCTCTGGGATTTTTCTGATCGACGCCAACGGCGTATACACGGTGCTTTCGGTATTCCCTGGAACTCCGGCCGCCGCAGCCGGATTGGCGAAAGGCGACGTCATTGTCGCGGCAAACGGCGCTCCCGCGGCGAGCACCTCGCTCGCAGGACTGCGAACGCTGCTTGCCGGACCCTCCGGCAGCGTCGTTCGCCTGCACATTCGCGGACCTGCCGGCCACGAACGCGATGCGACGTTAACCTTAAAAGACTACGTGTAGGCACGCAAGTGGTCTCACCACTCGCGTGCCGTTACGTAAAGGCGGCGTGGCCGGTGATTTCTTTGCCGACGATCAGCGTGTGCATCTCGCTCGTGCCTTCGTAGGTTAGCACCGACTCGAGATTATTCATATGCCGGATTACGGGGTATTCGAGCGTGACGCCATTGGCGCCGAGAAGCGTTCGCGCCTCGCGCGCGATCGCCAACGCCTCCCTGACGTTGTTGAGCTTCGCAAAACTCACCTGAGCCGGATGAAGCCGGCCGCGATCTTTCGCGCGCCCTAGATGAAGCGCGAGCAGCGTGCCTTTGTTGAGCTCGAGCAGCATGTTTACGAGTTTTTCCTGCGTTAGCTGATACGCGCCGATTGGACGGTCGAATTGGATGCGCGTCTTGGCGTACTCGAGAGCGGTTTGGTAGCAGCTTCTCGCAGCCCCCATGGAGCCCCAGACGATGCCGTAACGAGCTTCGTTCAGACAAGCCAAGGGTGCACCGAGTCCTTCGGCCGCCGGCAGCAACGCGCCGTCCGGAAGGCGGCAATCCGCGAACACGAGTTCACTCGTTACCGAGGCGCGCAACGAGAGCTTTTTATGGATGTTCGTTGCGCTGAAACCTCGCGCGTCGCGCGGCACGATAAATCCGCGGATGCCGGCGTCGGTCTGCGCCCAAACGATTGCAAGATCGGCAATCGATCCGTTCGTGATCCACATTTTCGTTCCGTCGAGCACCCAATCGGCTCCATCTCGGCGCGCGAAGGTGCGCATCCCGGCGGGATTGCTGCCGAAGTCGGGCTCGGTGAGTCCAAAGCAGCCGATTAGTTCGCCTCGCGCCATCGCGGGCAGCCATGCGGTCTTTTGTGATTCGCTGCCCCAGCGGTAGATCGCATACATCGCCAGCGAGCCTTGGACCGAGGCAAAGCTGCGGACGCCCGAGTCACCGGCTTCGAGTTCGAGACACGCGATGCCATAGGCGACGGCGCTCGCGCCGGGGCAACCGTAACCGTCGAGATGCATGCCGAGCAAGCCGAGGCGACCGAGCTCGACCCCAAGCTCGCGCGGCAGCCTCCCCTCTTCGAACCAATCGGCGACGTTTGGCAGGATACGATCGCGGACGTACGAGCGCACGGTCTCGCGAACGAGTCGCTCTTCATCGGACAGGAGTGCGGCGACGTCGACGAAGTCGACGGCGTCCGGCGTCGTCAACGCTTCAAAACTCGGGCGAGCTTGTCGAAGAGCGCCTCGGTCGAGCGTTCGAACTGATCCTCGAAACGTCGCCAAAGAAGCCGCCCATCCATATCTGAAAGCGTCGCATCCACGCGGTACTCGAGCACCGTCTCCTTCCCCTCCGACGAGAGATAGAAGCCGTGTGTTCCGTCGAAGCCGTCGTTGCGAAATCGCCAGACTATACGTTCTTCGGGAACCGCTTCTTCGAGAACCGCGTGAATGCCCAGATGCCACTCTTCCGTCCGGCC
The DNA here is from genome assembly GCA_049695635.1 of Candidatus Cybelea sp. Taxonomy (GTDB): domain Bacteria; phylum Vulcanimicrobiota; class Vulcanimicrobiia; order Vulcanimicrobiales; family Vulcanimicrobiaceae; genus Cybelea. The sequence goes on from JBAVSO010000083.1 coordinate 7,406, forward strand.
GAGCGTGAGCGGCCCCGGCGACCGCATGAAGGGCTGCGATGCAAACGGCCAGATCTGATCGCCCGACGTACCCATCTCCTCCAGCAGATGGTAGATCCGTCGTTTTGTTCCGTGAAAGGCGCGCGAGCGCACTTCGTGAAGCTCGATGGGCATGGCCGTTCGTTCGCTTAGCGAAGCGCGACGACCCCTACCCCGCCTGCCAAAAGGATGAGCAGCGGCGCGGCGAGTTTGGTGCGAAGCATCAACAACGTGACGATAACCGTTAGCGCGTAAGCAACGGCGCCTGCGGGCGCGCCGCGCCCGATCGTCGCAACGCTCGACCAGACCAGGCCGACGATGGCCGGCGCCAGACCCTGTGAAATCACCGTTCGCCACGGCGAGGCCGAGAAGCGCTCCCACAGCGCATCGAATGCGACCATGATTACGCTCGACGGGACGAACATCGCCAACGTAGCGACGGCCGCGCCGAGCAGCGGCCGATCCGGCGTCGCCGCGTAACCCACCAGCGCGGCGAAGATCGTCGTCGGTCCCGGCACGAGCTTCCCGATCGTGTAGAATTGCGTGAACTGCTGCGAAGTAACCCAGTGATACCGGCTGACCGCTTCCGCGTGCATCTGGGGAATGATTCCCTTTCCGCCGCCGAATCCGAGCACCGAGAGCTGCGAGAAAACCCACAGCAGGTGGAGCAGCGTCACCGGGCCGCGCCTCTTCGCGAACGCAGGTATTCGCGGGCAATTCCTAGGCCGCCGAAGATCACGAGTACGAGCAGCAAAGGCATTCGCAGAAACGAAACGGCCAGCGCCGTGACGCCGACTAAGATAATGCGCAGCCAGTCGGCGCGCTCGTCCCAGGTCAGTTCGATTGCGTTGCCGAGGGTAAGCCCGAGAGCGCCAGCGGCAAATCCGCGCAGCGCCGCGTGAACGTATGGGTTCGATGCGAATTTGAAGTAGAGCGCTCCGGCAATCAGCACGATAAGAAACGGCGGTACGCTCGCGCCGGTGAAGGCCGCAATCGCTCCCGGAATGCCGCGAACTCGCTGACCGCAGTAGAGAGCCAGATTCAGAATGTTTGGGCCCGGCAGCACTTGGGCGATCTCCAGACCGTCCATGAAACGTTCGCGATCCATCCAGCCCCGCGCAAGCACTTGCTCACGGATGCTCGCCTTCTGGCCGCCGCCAAACGCAGTCGATGAGATCGATGCAAACGTCAGTGCGATGCTGGTGAGTGATGGAGACTTCGGACTAGCTGACATCCGGCATTGGGCCGTCGACCACGGGCGAGGTGTGCTTGCCTGAAAGAATATGAATGTGAACGTGCGCGGTGTGTTGGTACGGCGGCAACACTCCGATGCGGATCATAAAGCCCTTTTCGTAGAGACCCAACTTCAGCGCAACCTTCTGAATGCCGGCGACGAGCCGGTGCCAAAGCCACGCGTCACCCAGTCCGAAATCGAAAAGCGTGGGAATCCATTTCTTCGGAATGATAACGACGTGAACTTCCCACCACTCTTCTTTGCTCTCGTCGACGTTGTGACGAAATGCAAAAACAGCATCGTCCTGGTAAACGACCTCATCGGCTTTGGCGCGCGAGCCGTCGAGCCGCCCGCGAAACGTGTGTTGTGGATCGGGCTTCTCCCACTTCCGTTGTTCGGGTCCGGAGATCAGTTCCGAAATCCACTCTGGCATGCGCGCGCTTTCCGCTAAAGCGGAAAGGCGTCCTCTTGCCGACGGTGAAGCGTGCGCACGATGAGCGACGACCACAAGAAGAAGATCTCGCCAGCGGACCTGCTCGGCCACGAGCCGAATTGGCCGAAGGAAGCGAAGGAGTGGGAGAAGCTCGTCGCCGATAATGAGGTCGTCTACGAAGACCATCATGTTGTCGTCTTTCACGATCCGGTCGACGAGGAGAATGAGTCGCGACGCGTCACCGGCGAAATTCGTTTGACGCTGCTTTCGAAAAAGGAGGGCGTCGACACGCTGATGGATCTTGGCGTAGCCGACGAAACGCTCAATGCCGCGATCCTCCACGGCATTCAGCAGGCGGCGCTGCGATTGGGCCTCGAGAAAAAAGGCTTTGAAGTGCGCGCTCACACCTATCCGCCGCTGCAGCACCGCCCTGCCGTCGCCTTTAAGATCCGCGCCGGCAAACCCCCAAAAGGTTCCGGACTTACCGCGTCAACCTCGTAACCCTTAGTCGGATGGTTTCTTTCCGAACGGCAGCTTTGCGGTTAGCGAGGCCTCCTTTTCGGCGAGCTTTGCTAGAGTTTGTACTACGACGATGGCTAAGATCGTGACGAGCACCGCATAGATAAACTGCGCAAGCAGCCCGCTACCCGGCTTTAGAAAAAGCGCGATCGTGTCACCGATGAATTTGTTCCAGGCTCCGGCAGCGATGAGTCCGAACGCGACGGTCGCCAACCCAATCATCGTGCCGATGTACGTCGTTCTGACCTCCATGGTTCCTCCTTTTAGCTTCGCGTTGAAAGAGAAAAGGCCCGAAGGTCGCGCCTTCGGGCCCAAAACGTTTCTATCATCTATGGTTTAGGCTTTGAGTTCGATGTCCACGCCGGCCGGCAGATCGAGATGCATCAGTGCGTCCATCGTCTTTGGCGAGGCTTGCAGGATGTCGATCAACCGCTTATGCGTGCGCATCTCGAAGTGCTCGCGCGACTTCTTGTCGTTGTTTGTCGATCGCTGGACGCAAAACCGGTTGATCTCCGTCGGGAGCGGCACGGGCCCGCTGACGAAGGCCCCCGTGCGTTTCGCCGTCTCGACGATCCGCTCGGCGGACTGGTCGAGAACCTTGTGATCGTACGCCTTGAGGCGTATCCGAATCATCTGCTTCGCCATCTATATTCTTTTCGTTTCCATCTCTTATTGTTTCAAGGAGCGAGTGGTGGGATTATTCGGCGACCGACGTTACGACGCCGGCACCGACGGTGCGGCCGCCCTCGCGGATCGCGAAGCGAAGGCCTTCTTCACACGCGATCGGCGTGATTAGCTCGACATCCATTTGCACGTTGTCGCCCGGCATGACCATCTCGACGCCATCGGGCAGTTTGATCGTACCCGTCACGTCGGTCGTGCGGAAGTAAAACTGCGGGCGGTAGTTCCCGAAGAAGGGCGTGTGGCGCCCGCCCTCTTCCTTTGAGAGGACGTATACTTCGGCCTTGAACTTCCTGTGCGGCTTCACCGAGCCCGGTTTCGCGAGCACTTGGCCGCGCTCGATCTCGTTACGGTCGACGCCCCGCAACAGCACGCCGATATTGTCGCCGGCGATGCCCGAATCGAGCAGCTTGCGGAACATCTCGATGCCCGTCACGACCGTCTTTTTCGTCTCTTCCTTCAGACCGACGATTTCGACTTCTTCACCGACCTTGACCTGACCGCGCTCGACGCGGCCCGTTCCGACCGTTCCGCGGCCTGTGAT
>JBAVSO010000084.1:0-59880 GCA_049695635.1 Candidatus Cybelea sp.
GTATTGGGCGATGGCTCGCCGGTACGTGCTCGCGGACCGCATGTTCCCGACCGAGTTCGGCCCCAGCTTCACGGCCCACTTGAGCTTGATTGCGGCCAATACAAATATCGCGCCGAGGCCGCTCGCCGAAGTCGACGCACCCGACACTCTGAAATGGGGTTGCGAAGCGCCGCCGGGCACGCGTTCCTTTACGATCGACATTCGCCGCATCGAACGCTTCAACGGTCCCTTTCCGTGTTTTTCGAACTTTCCGACCATCGCCGATCGGCTCGATGCCGCCGGCGTTTCGTGGAAATACTACGCAGCGCCGCTGCATGGCATCGGCAAGGTTTGGTCGGAGTTCTCAGCGATTCGCAGCGTCTACGGTGGTCCCGATTGGCAGAACGTGATCTCTCCCCAGACCCGCATTCTCACCGACGTTCACGCCGGATCGCTAGCGGACGTGTCGTGGGTGACGCCGGATTGGGAGGATTCAGATCATACCGGCAGCGGCTCCAACCGCGGGCCGTCTTGGGTGACGTCGATCGTCAATGCGATCGGCGAAAGCCCCTACTGGAGCTCGACGGCGATCTTCGTGCTTTGGGACGATTGGGGTGGTTGGTACGACAACGTACCGCCGCCGCAACTCGATTTTCGCGGGCTGGGGATTCGCGTTCCGTGCATCGTCATCTCGCCATACGCACGACGTGGATCCGGTGCCGAGGGCGGATACGTTTCGCACACGCAATATGAGTTCGGCAGCGTCCTCAAGTTCGTCGAAGAGGTCTTCGGTCTAGCGCCGATCGGGCCGGCCGCGCGCGGATTCACGGACACGCGGGCCGCGAGCATGCTCGGCGTCTTCGACTTCACCCAAGGAGCTCGAGGCTTTACGCCGATTATGGCGCCCTACCCCGAAGCGCGTTTCTTGAACGAACGTTCTTCCTACATTCCACCCGATAACGAGTAAACTTGACTCCTGGGAGTCTGTTCTAGTACATCAGTTTTCTGATCAGGTACGTCATCTCGAGCGCGCTGGTGAAGGCGCGCTCGCGCAGATTTGCGCCGGCGCCGTGCCCACCTTCGGTCACCTCGTAAAAGAGATAGGGATCGTGTAGCGCCTGGAGCTTCGCCGCGAATTTGCGCGCGTGCTGCGGACCGACGCGATCGTCCTTGGTTGTCGTCCAAATCAGTGGCTCGGGGTACGCGACGCCGGCCTTCAAGTTGTTGTACGGCGAAATCGAGGCGAGAAAGGCGCGCTGCTGCGGATTAGAAACGCTGCCGTACTCGCCGGTCCAGGACTCGCCGGCCGCAATTTGCTCGAAGCGGAGCATGTCGAGCAGCGGGACTTGAATGTCTACGGCGTGCCAGAGCTCAGGATGTTGCGTGAACTCCACGCCCATCAGGAGCCCGCCGTTCGAGCCGCCCTGAATGCCGAGCCGGCGCGGATTCGTGACTTTCGTCGCGATCAGGTCCTGCGCGACCGCCGCAAAATCGTCGTAGATCCGCTGGCGGTGCGTCGTAAGACCGGCATCGTGCCAGGCCGGTCCAAACTCGCCGCCGCCGCGAATATTTGCGAGCACGTAGACGCCGCCGCGCTCGAGCCAAAGCTTGCCGAGGATCCCGCTGTAGTTCGGCGTTTCGGAAACGCCGAAGCCCCCGTATGCGTAGAGCAGCGTCGGATTGTTTCCATCGAGCTTCATGTTCTTGGGATGCACGATGAAGTACGGTATCTGCGTTCCGTCCTTCGAGGCGGCTTCGCGCTGCTCGACGACGTCGTTCGATGCGTCGAATCGAGGGGGCGAGACCTTCACGATGTTCGCTGCGGCGGTCGCGGCATCGACGTGCCAGAGCGTCGGCGGCACGAGAAAGCCCGTGGTTGTTAGATAGGCGCTCTGGCCGTGACGATCGGCGTCGTTGACGACGATCGACGAGTCGTCGGGCAGATCGAGCCGCACTTTCGTCCAACCCCGCTTCGCGTCAGGCGTATAAACCCAAGCGCGCCCGCGGACGTTTTCGTAAGTCGTAAGCAGCAGGCGCGAATTCGTTTGCGCGACGTCCTCGAGCGTTTCGCGAGGGCCGGGCGCATAGACGAGAGCCGGCTCTAAATGCTGCGGGTCCGCGGTTGCCGCGGCAAGATCCACCTCGACGAGCGAGCCTTGCGGAAAGACGGTACCGTTCGCGCTCCACTCTTCCTGAAGGGTGAAGAGCAGACGCCCGGCGATGAGCCCGGCCGGCTGCGCCTTAAGCGGAAGGGTCAGCCGTCGCGGACCGCTCGCCGTCACTAGGTAACACTCCGCTTCGAAGGTCGTGACGGGTCGCTCGATAAGCGTCGCGTTATCACCGTTGCCGTCATGTAGCACCAACGGCGTTACACCGTAGCCGCCGTCCGACGCACTTCCGCGGAAAACCTCGACGGCGCTCGAGAGCGGCTGGCCGCGTTCGAGGCGCTTCACGACGAAAGGATATCCCGAAGTCGTTAGCTCTCCCGGCGACCATTCGCGGGAGACGAGCAACGAGTCGGGATTCTCCCACGCGGTTCGTTGTTTGGCCCGCGGCAGCGTGAACCCGTTCGGAACGAATTGCTTTGCGGAGAGATCGTACTCGCGGGCGGTCATCGCGTCCTCGCCGCCGTCGGACAGGTAGACCATGCAGCGATTCTCTTGCGGCCACGCGCAATCGGCGCCCTTCCACACCCAGTTGGCATTCTCGGCTTTCGCGATCGCGTCGAGGTCGAGCACGGTCGACCATTGCGGCGATGCATTTGCGAAATCGGTGGACGTCGTACGCCGCCAAATGCCGCGAAGGTGCTCGTCGTCTTGCCAAAAGTTGTAGATCGACCCAGCGATGAACTCAGGCGTTGGAATTCGGTCTTTCGCCTCGGCAATTCTGAGAGCGTCCGCGTAGAGACCCGCAAAGTTGGGATCGTTCTTGAGTACGGCGAGCGTCTTCGCGTTCTCCGCCTTTACCCAGATCATCGCTTGCGTGCCGTGCACGTCTTCAAGCCACAGGTACGGATCGCCGGCCGGAGCGACACCAAGCAGCGTGGAAAAAAGGAGAGCCGCTATCGGTCGAGTCATGTCGGGGGGAGCTTCGCTGTTGTCTAGCGCATCCTCCGCCTAGGGAGGTGACCGTGGTTCCAATGCTTCTAAATCGGGTCGGCACGGTTGCACTTGGTTTTTCGCTTGCCATGGGCTTGACGGGCCGCCCTGCGCAGGCGGAGCTCGAAGTCGTGGTCGGCGCTCGCAACGTCGTCCAGAATGAGCCGGTCAGCAGTTGCGACAGCAAGGCTAGTCGCGCGCTGACCTCCGTGCTCGGGAGACCCGCCGAAGTCGGAGATACGCACGAATGGCAGGGGACCGGAGCGGTCGACAACGCCGGCAACTCATTTGCGGCTGCTGCCATACACTGCTATCCGCTCGATGGCACGGGCTACGTCGTAACGTTTACCTGCGCCGCCCAGACGCCGGCAGCGCCGGAGAGTGCCAGCGCGATTTGCTCGCAGCTCGCGGATCATTTCGGAGGCCAGCCTTGAGCGCGCGCGCACGGCGCGCAGCGATCGTTAGCGGCGCGCTACTGGCCGGCCTTATCTGGTGTACTCCCCAAGCACCCGCGGCGGTTGATTTTTCGGTCGGTATCCGGCGCGTGAGCGACACCGGCTCGCTCTCTGACTGTAGTGCGAAAGCGAAAGAAGCACTCGACACGTTTCTTCAGGATACGACAGAGTCGAGTCCCGGCAGCGGCGATTGGATCGCTCACTCGGCAAACGGCATGGCAGGAACGCCGACGGCGTCGGCCGTCGTCCGCTGCTACGCGCTTCCGAAAGGCTACGTCGTCACCTTTACGTGTGCGGCACAGCTCCCGGATAATCCGTATACCGCCAACGCGCTCTGTTTGGACGTCGCGCACAAATTCTACGGCGGCGCGCTCACGGCGCTCGCAGCGATGCCGACGCCGACGCCGATCCCGACCGGATGCGCGACGACCAGTCTGGTCGGAACGTGGGCCTCCGACGACAAACCCGGACTGACCTTTACGATGACGCTCACGGGTGAGGTCACCGACAGCGATGGGGTCTCGGGGAACTGGGCGCTCAAGGGTAATACGGCGACGTTTACTTACTACGGCAACCACACCCTCACGTTATCCGCCGACGGAAAGCACCTGCGCGGCGACGGCTACAGCCTCACACGCAAGTGCTAGGAGTTTTGCGTCGCTACGGCGTTATGCTGAAGATCGTTCCCGCTTTGTGGCTCCCGCCGGCGACGGTCGTGCCGTAGAGCACGCCGTTGACGTTGCGCAGGCCGGCACGCGGCGTGGCGCCGTCGGTGCCGCCCGTGAAGGTGTGCAGCACGTTGAGCTTACCGGATGTCGTGATCGAAAAAACCGTCCCGTCGTGCTTCGAGCCGCCTGCCGACGCGGTGCCGTAGAGCGTGCCGTTGAGTTCGACCAGCTCCTGCGGTGAAGCGCCATCCTCTTCGCCCTTAAAACTATAGATCACGCTCTCCGCGCCGGAAGGCATCAATTTGAAGACCGTACCCGCGTTCTTTACTCCACCGAGCATCGTCGTGCCGTAGAGCGTTCCGTTCAGCTCGGTCAAGGCTGCGGCCGGGTTCGAGCCGTCCCGGCGGCCTTTGAAGCTATGAAGCACCTCCTCCGAGCCCGAGGTCGCGATCTTGAATACGCTTCCGCAGCCGAGCGATCCGCACTGCGAGCCGCCATACGAAGTCGTGCCGTAGAGTGCGCCCTTGACATCGATCAGCCGTGAGACCGGCGTTGCGCCGTCGCCGTTGGCGCTTCCAAAGTTATAAAGGACGCTTTCCTTGCCGGAGGTCGTAACCTTGAAGACGGTGCCTTCCGAATGCGTTCCGCCCGCCGCGGTGGTGCCGTAGAGCACGCCGTCTATTTCAGTGAGCCCCGCATAGGGGCTGGCGCCGTCGTCGCCGCCGGCGAACCGATGAATGACGCTCTCCCCACCAGAGCTCGCGGTCTTGAAGACCACGCCCTCTTCGCCTGGGCCCCCGCCCTCGATCGTGGTACCGTAGAGCGTTCCCCGGACGTCGAGCAGGCTCGATTGTGGGAGCGACCCGTCCATACCATCTTTGAAACTATGCAACACGCTTTGCGCGCCGGACGCCGTGACTTTAAAGACCGTCCCTGAAGCGTGCGCGCCGCCGCCGTAAGTGGTGCCGTAAAGCGCTCCGTCGGCGGCGATCAAGCTTGCGTAGGGTTCCTTACCGTTCGCGCCGTTGAAGTTAAAGACGCTCTTGAAGCTCGCGCCGGCACCATGCATTCGCGTCGCTCCGTGTGCGGAGGCCGAAATCGGCAACGGTCCGGTCGTGCCCGCACAGCTCGCAAGAAAAAGAGCGCACAAAAGCAACGGCAGTCTTTGCATGAATGACAATTCATCCCGGTGCGTCCTTCCTCCCCCAAGCGACGATACTCGGTCGCTTTATGATTTGCCGATCGCGTTAAGCGGCAACGCGACTGAGCGCGTGCACTCTGTGCGCTCGTTTTTATTGATTCTTTACAATTCTCGCGTAAGCATGAGAGGCGGGGACGGACCGGACCATCCGTCCCGGTTCGAGGAACCAATCAGGCTGGATCCTCGTTGTCCGATTAAGAGGAGAACTTGCCACGGCTCCGCTAGAAATCTACCTCCAGGCGAAGGCGCACGGCGCAGAGTTCGTCGTCTGGGGGGCCGCCCGACTCGACGGCCGCCATCGGCTGCGGCTCTGGGTACCGAACGACTTTCCGCCCTGCTTGCGCGACGCGATCGAGAGCCGCGTCGACGATCTGGTGGCGATTGTCAATGAGTTCTCCGAAAAGACGTTTCCGGTGTTGGCTGCGGAGGCAGTGCTCGAGAAGCAGCGACGCCTGCAAGACGTTCTGCGATGGAAACGCGAGCAGCACCGTCAGCGTATGCTGCAAGACACTGACCCGATCCGCTAGCCCGCCGTCACGCAGCCCCACGGCGGGGCGCTGAATCGAGCGGACGTGAGCTTTTTCGAACGACCCGATCCTCGCGTGCTCCAAAGCGCCGACCCGAGCGTGGCCTCCGCGGTCGCGCGCACGGCCAATCGGCACGCGCTCGCGTTCGCAACCTGCGCTGTTGGAATCGCTTTCGCCTACGCTGCCAACGTCGAGGCCGGACTCCACGCAGTGGCGACGACGCGCGGTAGTATCCTTGTCGCGGGGCTGCGCGAACCGGTAGCGATCGTCCGCGACCGGCGAGACGTCCCGCACATTAGCGCGCGCAACGAACACGATCTTTTCTTTGCCGAGGGCTACGTGCAAGGATCGGATCGGCTCTTTCAGATGGACCTTACGCGGCGTTATGCGTACGGACGCCTCGCCGAAATACTCGGTGCGAAAGCGCTCCCGCTTGACGAAGCGCAACGAGCGGTCGACGTCGGCGGCATTGCGCAACGCCAGTTTCGGGCACTCGCGCCGAACGATCGAGCGGCGCTCGTCGCATTCAGTTCCGGCGTCAATGCTGCCGCGGCGATGCAGCCGCTGCCGATCGAATTCCGCATGCTGCTCTATCGCCCGGCACCGTGGACGCCGAAGGATTCGCTCGCCGTTTCGATCGTGGCGTCGCTCGAGCTTGCCGACTCTTGGCACGCGATCTTTGCACGCGACGCGGTATGGCGGCGTCGTGGAGCGCGGTGCTTCGCGCTGCTCTTTCCGCTGTCCGATCCTCGCTACGACGTTACCATTGACGGCCGTCGTGACGCTCGGCCGAATCCAGTTCCGCAAAGCGGCTGCTCCGGCTCCGAGCTTGCGGCACGGTCGCGACGGCCGATCGGCAGCAACGCATGGGCCGCAGGTGGCGCGCGTACGGTTGACGGACGAGCGATCCTCTCAAACGATCCGCACCTCGATGTCACGATTCCCGGCATCTGGTACCTCATCGACTTGCGGGCGCCGGGCCTGCACGCTGCCGGCGCGACGATTCCCGGCTTTCCCGGAGTCGTGCTCGGCCACAACGAGCGGGTCGCGTGGGCATCGACCAACGCAGAGATGGCAACGACGAGCCTCTTCGAAGCCGGAAGTCTCCGTCGTGAGTCGTGGGTCGTCGAGCGCATTGGCGTGCGATTTTCGCACGACGTCAGGGTCGCATATTATCGTACGGCGCGCGACTTTTCAGTTCCCAGCGATAACGACCGTTCGTCGCTCGTGCTTGTGCGTTGGCCGATTTACGCGGAAAGACGCTCGACGATCGCGACCGCGCTCGAGCTCGACCGCGCGCGCAGCATCGGTGAGGCGCTAAAAATTCTTTCGAAGTATCGCGGCTCGCCGCAGAATTTCGTCGTCGCAGACAGCAGCGGAGACGTGGCCTATCACGTCGCGGGGCTAGTTCCGGACGATCCGGCTTGGGGACGCTACCTGCACCCGGCCGCCGACCTGCGCAAGACGTTCGTTCCGCTCGCCTTTGCGCAGCTGCCCGGCCGTGAGCCGGCTCACGACGCGATCTTGCTCTCAGCGAACAACAAAGCGTACGGTTCCCGCTACCCATACCGCTTATCCGCGCAGTTCGAGCCGCCGTACCGTGCGTACCGCATCGCGGAGCTGCTGAAAACGCGGCGGCGTTACGACGTCGGGTACTTCGCGCGAATGCAGCTCGACACGCTCTCTCCCATCGACCTCGAGATCGCTCACGACGTCCTGCGATTTGCACGAGCGCATCCCGCCGAGACGAGTGACGAAGAGTCGCTCGCATCGCTGGCAGTATGGAACGGTCGCTACGATCCCGGTTCGCGCGCTGCCGCGCTCGAGCACGCGTTGCGGCTCGAGCTGATCCAGAATCCGGTAGCGCTGCGCGCCAGCTTGAGCGAACCGCACAGTGTGGGCGCGGGGTTCGAACTCGAGCAAGATCTGGGTGGGGCCCTTTCGTTTGCGGCACGCGAGCGCCGCCCTTGGCGCGATGCCGGCGGTATGCGCATCGAACACCCGTTGGCACCGATGAATTTCGCATTCCTCAACGGTGCGTGGCTTCCGGGAGCCGGAGACGAATACACGATCCATTTGCAGGAACCGGGTTTCGGACAAGGATTCCGCGCGGTTTGGGATGTCGGCGATTGGGATCGCGGCGGTATTAGCATTCCGAGCGGAGAGTCGGGCGAACCTGGTTCGGGACATTATACGGACCTCACCCGCGCGTGGGTCGAAGGGTTACTCCAAGCGCTGCCGTTCAGCGGCGCCGCGATAGCTCGGAGTGCTTCCGCCGTGCTGGTACTGCGGCCCGAGGTACGCGTCGAGCTGCGCTAGCCCCCGGTACTGCGCGCGGAGTGCGGTTGCAGGATTGGTCTAAGCGGAGCGGACGTTGCCGCTCGCGTCGCCGACGAGCACCTCGTCGGCGATTCCGTAGAACAATCCGGTTGCAACCACGCCGTGAATTTCACGCAGCCGTTCGTCGAGACGACGCGGATTCGCGATTTCGCCGAAGCCGGCATCGAAGATCCAGTTATCGTTGTCGGTAACGAAGGGCTGCCCCTCGATTTCGCGCTGCGCAACCGCGACCTCGCCGAAGCGGCGCTCGATCTCGCGCTTTGCGTACGGCGCTGCGAACGGTACGATCTCTATCGGAAGCGGAAACGCGCCCAAGACGGGCACCAGTTTTTCTTCGTTCACGACTACGACGTATCTTTCGCACGAGAGTGCAACCGCTTTCTCGCGAAAGAGCGCGCCGCCCCCGCCCTTCGTCAACGATCGGTCGGGAGCGACCTCGTCGGCGCCATCAATGGCAACCGGCATTGGGCGCTTCAAAAGCCCGACCAGCGGAATCCCCAGTTGCCGGCAGAGTGACTCCGAGTCGCTCGAGGTCGCAACGGCAACGATCCGCTCGCCGGCAGCAATCCGTTGCCCAACCCGCTCTATCGCCCAGTATGCCGTCGAGCCGGTCCCCAGCCCAACGCACGTTCCATCGCGTACGTAGCGGTCGACTGCGGCATATCCGGCGGCGCGCTTGGCCGGATCGCTGTTCTCGAACCTGTGCGAACTCACGTTTCTCGTCTTTTCTCACGGAGCCTCAGCGCTCTTGCAAGCGCAACCAAATCGCGCGAGCGGATATTTCGGTAGGCATGAACATGTCAGACATCACAACGCGGCCCGACACGCGACCGGCGGCCGCGAGCGGAACGTTTGCGATTGGCGGCAATCTACCGGTGCACCGCCTAGGCTTTGGTGCGATGCGTATCACGGGGGCGGGGATTTGGGGCGAGCCGGCCGACCACGACGAGGCGATCGCCGTCTTACGAACGGCGGTAGATCTCGGCGTCACCATCATTGATACCGCGGATTCGTACGGGCCGGAAGTCTCCGAGCGGCTTATCGCCGAGGCGCTCTATCCCTATCCATCCGATCTCGTGATCGCAACCAAAGCGGGTCTGGTGCGACCGGGACCCAGCCGCTGGGAGCCCGACGGCCGTCCCGAGCATCTGCGTGCGGCCTGCGAGGGAAGCCTGCACCGGCTGCGTCTGCAGCGCATTGACCTCTTGCAGCTGCACCGCGTGGATCCAAAGGTGCCGTTGGAAGATCAAATCGGCACGTTGATCGAGCTCCAGCGTGAAGGCAAGATCCGACACATCGGCCTCTCCAACGTCAGCGTCGAGCAGATCGACGCGGTTCGTCGCCTGACGACAATCGTCTCCGTGCAGAATCTTTATAACCTGGCCGATCGTGACTCCGAAGACGTCCTCGAATACTGCACGCGCGAAAATATCGGATTCATCCCATGGTTTCCGCTCGCAACCGGAGACCTGGCCGAGCCGGGTGGAGCGCTAGCGCGGATTGCGCAGCGTTTGGAGACGCTTCCCGCGCAAGTCGCATTGGCATGGCTGCTCGCGAAATCGCCGGTTATGCTCCCGATTCCGGGCACGTCGAAGGTACGGCATCTCAAGGAGAACGTCGAGGCCGCGCACCTGACGCTTACATCGGCGGATATGGAGGAACTGGCCCGAACGCCGCGAGGATGACCGATGGGTCGCCATGCGTCGTTTTCGATCTAGACGGAACTCTGATCGAGAGCGAGCAGATTTGGCGAGACGTGCGCCATGAGTTCGTCAACGCCCATGGCGGCAGGTGGCGCGACGGCGCGCAGTCCACGATGATCGGCATGCGCACGCAGGAGTGGGCGCGTTACATTCACGACGACCTTAACGTCAATCTTGCGCCTGCCGCGATTGCAAAACAGATCGTTGAGGCGGTCGCTGCGCGACTGCAGGACGTCCCGATTCTGCCCGGCGCGAATGAAGCGCTCGAGCGGATCGCGCGAGGTTTTCGGCTGGGCCTCGCGACCTCCGCAGCGCTCCCCGTCGCCAAGAGCGTTCTTTCTAAGACCGGCTGGGACCAGCTCTTTGCCGTGGTTGTGTCGGCCGACGAGGTCTCACGCGGAAAGCCTGCGCCCGACGTCTACCTGCGCGCCGTTGAGTTGCTGCACGCGCAAGCGTCGCAAACGGCGGCGGTCGAAGATTCGGAGAACGGCATTCGGTCAGCCTACTGCGCGGAGCTCGCCGTCGTCGCGATTCCCAATCACGCGTTTCCGCCCGGCGCCGGTTCGCTCGCGCTTGCATCGCGCGTGCTTGCGAACCTCAACGAGCTAGACGCTGCAGTGGTTTACGACGCGCTACGCCGCCGCGCGGGGGGAACTTAACCCGATAATCGAACGGTGCGGCGACGTCCAATTCGATCGATGGAGGTTGTCCAGTGGCGCAGATACCTTGGGAATCGGGCTACGAAGCAGCACTCGAGCGCGCGAGGGCGGAGCGGAAGTTCGTATTCCTCGATGTCTTCAACCCTGGTTGAGGGGGATGCCAAGCGCTGGATACCGTGACGTATCCGCAAGTCCCCGTCGTCGACGCGATCGTCGCCCACAGCATTCCGATACAGATCGACAATTCAAAAGCGGAGAATAACCGGTTACTGCATGGGATCCATCACATCTGGACTCCGGACATCCGGATTCTTTACCACGACGGGTTCGAGCTCTACCGCTGGGACGGTTTCTTACCTCCGCCCGAGTTCATCGCGCGAGCGCTCTGCGGCTTCGGCATGGCGTACCTTCGATTAAAGCGCTTCGATCAAGCTGAGGCGGTCTACGTTGACGTGCTCAAGAGGTTCTCGACGACCTACGCCGCGCCGGAGGCGCAGTACTATCTCGGTGTAACGCGCTACCGGCGCGATCCGGACAGCGACGAGCTTTTGACCCAATGGACGAATCTTCGCTCGCGTTATCCGATGAGCGAATACCGCGTGAAGCAGTCCTTTAAAGACTTTCCCTAGAGGTTACTGTCTTAAGGCGGCAGCCATGGAAGGCGTTCCCGAGAGCAGCTTCAGCTTTCGCTCGCTCTCGGAGCCGGGCGCAGCGGTCAGTACGATCATCCTCATGTCGCCGCCGTCGGGAATGTCGAACGCCGTGTAATCCAAAGTGAACTCGCCCAACTGGGGATGGAGGAACTTTTTCAGACCTTCGGTAGAGCCTAACACGTCGTGCTCGGCCCAGAGTTGTCTGAACTCGGGCGAGTTTGTGCGAAGGTCGTCGATGAGCTCGGTGAAGGCGGGGTCGTTCGGATACTTCGCGGCAACCGTGCGGAAGTTCGCGACGCAGCGGCGCATCGTGCACGGCAGGTCGCCGTAGCGGCACTGCGAGCTTTCGTCGCGGAAGAGACGCCAGACGATATTGCGCTCGAGGCCGGTCGCGCTTGAGAAGTCGGCGAGGGCGTCGGCGCTGCGATTCCACGCCAGCGCGTCCCAACGGCGCCCGCGAATGTAGGCCGGCGACGGCTCGAGCGTTTCGAGCACCCGCAGCACGAGATCGCTCACCTGCTCCTCTTCGCGCGGCGCAACCGAGAGCGCGAGGCCCGCCAGAAGATAGAGATGGCGCCGCTCGTCTGACGTCAACCGCAACGCTCGCGCGATCGCTGCCAGTACGTCAGTTGAAACGTTGATCGGTAGGCCCTGCTCGAGGCGCGTGTACCAGGTGGCGCCGATGTTCGCCAGCAGCGCTACCTCTTCGCGGCGCAATCCGGGGGTGCGGCGGCGCGCCCCGTCGGCCAGGCCGACGTCGGAGGGTATGATTTTGGCGCGACGCGTGCGTAGAAAGTCGCTCAACTCGTGGCGCCGCTCGAGGGTGCCGTTCATGGTTGGTACCTTTGCGAGGCTAGCAGGGATAGTACTAGGATAAGTTAGGTCCTAGTCATAGTATCGGATACGCGGTACCCTGCAAATAACCTCTCCGTACCATAGACCTCGTACCCATTATGGCAGTTGTGCAAAGAGTCGCCGGACTCGCCGGCGTTGTACCGGCTCGCGCCAGGACGGCGAAGACGCCCCCGCCGGCGGGCGCACCGTCGCTGGTCGAGTACGGCGCACGCCGTTACCTCGTGGTCGCCGGCGTCATGCTGGCCGCGCTACTGCAAACGGTCGACCTGACGATCGTGAACGTAGCGCTTCCGACCATTCAGGGAAACTTAGGAGCGACCGTCGACCAAGCGACCTGGGTACTCACCGGTTACGTCATTGCCAACGTCGTGGTGATCCCGCTTACACCCTGGCTGCAGCTGCGCTTTGGGCGCAAGAACTACTTCCTCGTTTCGATCGCGGGATTCACGATCGCATCGTTCCTTTGCGGTTTGGCGACGTCGCTCTCGGCGTTAATTCTCTTCCGCGTTGTGCAGGGTGCCTTCGGCGGCGGATTGTTAGCCGTTGCGCAGGTCATTCTGCGCGACACGTTTCCGCCGCAGCAGCTCGGAGCGAGCCAGTCGATCTTCGCGTTAGGCACGATCCTTGGCCCTTCCATTGGCCCGACGCTGGGCGGAGTTCTCGTCGACAATCTCTCGTGGCCCTGGATCTTCGACGTGAATATCGTTCCCGGTGTCGTCGCGTTCGTCTTGTTGGCGCGTTACATGCGCGACAACACGCGGCCGCAGCCGGCACGGGTCGACGTGACCGGAATCGCTTTGCTGATCGTGGCCGTGAGCTGTATGCAGTACGTGCTCGATCAAGGCCAGCACGACGATTGGTTCTCCGATCAAACCATCCGCCTTTGCACTTTTCTCGCGCTGACGGCGACCGCCGGTTTCGTTTGGTGGGAGTTGCGGGTCGCAGAGCCGATCGTGGACCTGCGCATCCTGCGCGCGCCCGCCGTAACCGCGGCGTTGGCAATCGCCGGCGCCTTGGCGGGGATCGTTTTCCCAAGCTTACTGCTGCTGCCCCAGTTCACGGTGGAGAATCTTGGTTTCACGAGCACGCTTGCAGGTATCATGATCGGCATTCGCGCGCTGCCGGTGCTGCTGTTGACGATCCCGGTCGCGCGTCTCACGAGCATCCCGCAGCTCGACCTGCGCTGGCTGATCGGAGGTGGCTTGGCGGTGGCGGGTCTCGGGCTGCTTTGGCTGGCCAACAGCGTAACGACGCAGAGCGATTTCGGGACGCTTGTTCTTCCGTTGCTGGTGATCGGAACCGGGTCGGCCTGCATCTACTCGCCGCTTCTGGTCGCGGTGATGCGCGCGGTGACGCCGGACGCGGCCGCCAAAGCCGCGGCCTTTATCGTTCTTTCGTTCCAGCTCGGCGGCTCGATTTCGTCCGCGTCGATCGTCGCGTTCCTCGATCGCCGGCTGCAATTCCATCAGACGATTCTCGCCGCGCAAACCTCGCTCTCACGGCTGCCGGTCGCCGAATTCTTGCAGCACGGAAGCATCGGCCAGCTTGCTGCGACCGTCGAGGCGCAAGCCGCGGCGCTCTCCTATGCCGACGCATTTCTCGTCACCGGCGTCCTCGCGCTCTTGGCGACCCCCAGCGTCTTCCTCTTGGCGCGCAGAAAAACGTAGGCTAGTTTGTATCTACGGGCATGTTCGACGGTCGCTGATGCTCGAAAAACGACTTCGAATATTTTGCGGCTATCGGTGTGAAGGTTCGCGGGCTGTGCTTGAAGTCGAAGACGTCTCCGATACTGGTCGCGCGAACGTCGGTCGTCCCCAGGCTGCCCAGCCCGAACGTCTGCTCCACGAACTTCAATATGCTTGCGAATTCGTACGGCGTGTGTGAAACGTAGCCGGGTTTAGCGTACGGTGAAACAACGAGCAGCGGCACTCTGAAACCAAGTCCCGTGTAATCGAGCTGCGGCGGCGCAACGTGATCGTAGAATCCGCCCCAGTCATCCCACACCACCACGATCGCGGTCGAATTCCAATACTGGCTTTGGCCAACCGCGTTGACGATCGATGCCACCCACGAGGGACCGGTGTCCTTTTTAATGCCCCACTCTTGCTGAGCCGGATGGTCCGAGTTTTGGCCGTCGGGAATCACCCACGAAACGGCGGGAAATGCGTTGCCGGAAATATCCTTGAAAATGTTCGTTTCGGGCGAGGAGATGTTCGTCGTCCATTCCGATCCGTAACGCACCGCCTGAATCGCATCGAACGCGTTCCAGAGATCGCCGCCGTGGGTCGTGATGGTCGGCGTATAGTATTTCCACGACACCCCTTTAGCGTCCAGCAGATCGCGCATCGTGTTATAGGTGAAGCAAGGAAACGGACCTTGATTGGCCAGGTATTGGCCGGAACTGGTGAGCAGCGAGGTTACCACGCCGGGCGCCGCATCGCATCCCCACGGACCGTCGGTTGGGAAATCAATGAGCGTTTCATACGAGTTGAGCTCGGTGCCGCCCCGGATCAGATCTTGATGTGCCGTAAAGCTCCCGCTGGCCTGCGTCGGAAACATATGGTCTCCAAGCACGTAATGCTTGGCCATCGACCAATAGGGCTTGATATCTTTCGGATTGACGTACTGGTACGCGCAGGTGCATTTGTGCTCGTTAACATACACGAGATTGAAGCCGTTCATCTTGCCGCCGTTGTAATCGACGACGAAGGCTTTCCAGCTGTTGTCGAGGATTAGGCCGCTCTCCAGCTTGCGCTCTGTGAGCGTGAAGTGGTGGCCGTCGTATAGCAAGCCTTTCGTCGTGCCGTCGGCGTTCGGATAGGTTGCAAAAAGGTTATCGAAGCTCCGGTTCTCTTGAACGACGATCACTACGTGCGAAATCGGACCAGATTGGGATGCCGGCGATTGTGAAACCGGGGAGTGCGCGAAAGGAAGAAGGCCGTTCGAGGACTGCGCGCCGCGACTGCACGCACTTATTACGACACCGAAGAAGATAACCAAGGCACGATAGCACCACTTAGACATCGCCGTTTCTCCTTGCGAAGGCGAGCAAGTCAGGGAATCAGTCGTGTCAGAACGTAGAGCAGACCCGAGCCGAGTCCACCGAAGAAATCGGAATGCTTCGCGGACTGCGGAACGTAGATGACGTCGCCTTTCTGCAGCGCCACGTCGACCTGATATTCGCCTTTGTTGAGCGCGTCGTAAAGGTTGATTTCTGTGGTTGTTTGTTTTCCGCTCGGATCGGTTCGTACTAGGCGAATGTGATTGAGATCGGCTTGCGCGTTTTGGCTGTTCCCGGCCTTTGCAATGGCGATGGAGAGATGATCGCCTTCACTCACCTGCACGTCGCCCGGGTGATCGACCGCGCCGGCGACCTCCACGATTAGCGGCGTTCTACCCGGGACGTAAACAACCGAACCTTCGCCCAAGGAGAGATCGAGTGTCGTGTCGCCGCGCTGCAGCAGATTCTGCAGCGAAACGGTTTGTACGTTGCCGTTGGCATCGGCGACGCGAGCGTTGGGAAACGCGCCATTGGTGTTGACCAGCCCGCCGGCAGCCGCAATTGCGTCGGTTAGCTTTGCGTCCGAGCGTAACTGATACTTTCCGGGGGTCTTCACGTCGCCGAGCACCAGCACGTCGGGCTGACCGAGCTGCGCGATCAGAACGTTAACAACCGGATTGCGCACGTATTGTCGCAGGTGCGAGACGAATGCGGCGGCCGCTTGATCTGGGGTTTTGCCGGCCACCCGAACGCGCCCGATGAGCGGATAGTCGACTGTGCCGTCGCCGAGCACGATCACGTTCTGAGAGAGCGTTTGGTCCCCGTAGACCTGGACGCTTAACTGGTCCCCCGGGTGAATGCGAGTCGGATTCCCTGCGGAGTCCGCGCACGCAGTGCCGGCGCAAAAGGAAAGGACGCCTGCGAAGAGCACGGCGACAAAAGCAACTGAGCGACCCATAACAACTGAATTGTACGGCCTCTTGCCGGTCGCAGGGAACCGACCCTTGCCGCAATCGCCCTGGGGCACCGGTCCTCGTTTGGGGGACAGGTGGGCTATAGCGAGGGGACCTGGCCTTAAACGGCCGCTGCCAGCCCTCGCGTGCTTGCGATTAGGGCCGCTCGTGAGTGAACGCCGAACGCCATCCTCACGCGCGCGGCGTGGTTCTTGGCGGTTTCCGGCGAGATGCCCAAGCTCTTGGCGATCTCCTTGTCGCTCAGCCCTTCGCAGAGGAGTGCGAAGACTCGTCGCTGCGCCGGCGTGAGCGCCGCAACTCGGGGATCCACCACGGTCGTCGCCGCGCGCCGGCGAATCTGTTCGGCTACCGAGCTCTGCGTGAAGTCCCGCACCGCGTCGCTGGCATAGCGCAGCCACGTATCCTCTCCGGTGGCCATGTGAATCCGCAGTGCTGAGGCCGCGGCCCGCCAGGCGTAGCCAATTGACGAGAAGGTGGAGTAGGCGCTTGCGAGCTGCTCGACCGCCGCTCCCCGCTCACCGGATGCCGCAAGCGCGACGCCCGTGGCGTACTCTTCCATCGCCGATAAGCGGACGTCGTGCGCGAAGGCGAGTGCCGGCGCCACGGCGACCGGAATCGCCGCGTAGATCGATAAGACGGCGCGCGCCGCGGCCGGGTCGCGATCGGCGACGAGCTCAACGAGATTCAGCAGCGAGACGCGCTCTTCGCCGCGAGAAGTCCAATCCGTCTCCTTGGCGCATGCGACGGCGTGATCGACCAAAGCGTCGGCACTGCGGTTCTCCCCGGCCATCCGCGCGAGATACGCCTGGTCGCAGTACGATGCGGTGACCCAGCTTGCAGACGGTGCGATATCGCGGGCAAAATACGCGTATTGAAACGCCTTTTCGTGTAAACCGCGCAAGGCATACGCCCAAGCGAGTCCGCGGAACGTCAAGAAGCGCTCGGTTTCGAGTTCCTCGTTCCACGGCAGTGACTCGACCATGCGTACGGCGAAAGCAAACGTTTCGGGTGCGTGGATTTCACGCACCAAGTGGACCATAGCTCGGGTCGCCTTTGCGAGCAGAAACAGATCCTGCGACTGGGGCGACGCAACGAGGTGTTGGGCTGTCTGCTCGAGCAGTGCAAGTTGTTGGACGTATTCGCCGCGCAGCGCCGCAATCCACGAGCGAGCGAAGTACCAGCGCGCAAGCACGCTCGCCGACGGGCTGTCGCCGAAATCGTAAAGGGCTCGCTCCATGGCATCCGAGTCGCCCTCGACCCAGGCGATGAGCACCTTTGCATAGGCGAGTTCGAATCGGACGTTGAGCCCGTACTCGTTTGGCCGAACCGCTGCTAGGGCGCCGCGCGCAAGATCGAGCTCGCCGCGATAAGAATGGCACGACGATTTGAGGGCTAGCAGAAGCGCCGAGGCGTTGTCGTCCTTAGGTTCGATCCCGGCGATCGTGTCGAGCGCAGTGAGGTAATCGGTTTTCCGAATCAGCGCTCGGACGCGGAGGATTTGATCTGCGACGGACGTTGCACCGGCAGTTGCGCGCAGACACGCGTCAAGACGGCCCTCTAGATAGAGCTCGAGTGGAGACTGTTCCGAGAACGTCTCAAGGCCGGGGAACAAAATGTCGCTCCTCGCTAATCTAAGCGTCGAGAAAGACGCCGCTGGTATTGTCGTCCCAGTGGTCGCTTAAGCCCCGCTCGGCTACCCTCCTGCTGCCGAGTCAGGGCTTTTCATTAGAAACTATAGAGACTACGAGATGTCGTTGGGGATCATCGCAACTACGGCCGTCGACACGTAAATGGAAGACGTCATCCCTCCCGGCGTGTCGTCCGCGGGGTTGAAATATTGTATAAGTCCAACGAGCATTGCGAAAAAGTAGTCCATCTCAAGTGCCTTTCAACGATCACCTAGTAGCGTAAACCTAGTAGTACAAATTGGCTAGACTCGGCTACGTTCCAGCAAGCGTACAACATTAAGACCACCAGCGCCAGCAGTAAGGCCGAATTTTTGCCGGCTCCAAAGCAACCGAGCGCCTCATAACTCCCGACTCCTAGGAGGACGGCTGCCGGACGGCCGTCGTCAGCTGAAGCAGCCGAACCCGCGAACCATAGAACGAGGCGCTCGAATCGGTGCGGTAGTGCTGTGCGACGTAGCGTTCGAGCACGTCGCAGCCAAAGCGTATGTTCGCCGACGCGCACTCCCCGGCGGTAACCAGCCAAACTCGCTGCGCTGAGGGGATGGCGGCCTGGGCCTCGCTTGCCCCATGCAGTACGAAACTGGTCACGTCGTACCGGCGGAAATCGACGCCGCGAGGAATCGCGACGATCCGGTTGGGGCCGTGGTAGTAATAGGCCAGCGGCAGCGCGTTTTCAGCCTCAAACACGACGATCGGCTCTTGCGAACGCTCGTGCGCCCGCAGGTAAGCCGTCGCACGAATCCAGTCGCCGGGCTTTGCGAGCGGCGCATAGGTTTGCGCGAGCGCCACTGTCGAGGCGAGCAGCGCCAGGCACGACCACCCGAGCGCCGCGCGTTCTTGAAGGGGCGGGCGTAAGAACGTGAAGATCGCGAAGACGCTGAGGATGCAGGGAAGGTAGAGGCACGCGGCATGCCGGTCGAGCACGTGGACGCCCGTCGCGTAGCTCGCGACGGCAAAGAACGCGAACGTCCAAGCCGTGATGAGCAAAATCGTGGCGTTGCCGAATGTCGTAAAGTTTTTGCGAGCGGCTACTGCAGCGGCTATCGCACCCGTTCCGAGCACAAGATAAGCGAGCTTCACATGCGGAGTCGTGAGCGGCAGGGCGTAGCGCGCGAGGATTCCAGCGAGAACCTCGACCGCGCGAGGAAACGTGGGCGGCGTGAACGCGCTCTTGAAGTTTTGGACTTGCGCTGGGATGATCGCGAGCATCGGCGCAAAGGCGATCGCGCCGGCGACCGCGCAAAGCGCAAAGCGCCCGATCGCGCGACGTTGTACGAGTACCAGCGTCAAGGCCTGTGCGGCGATGAGAAAACCAAGGTAATACTGCGTGTAGAGTGCGAGAATGCAACAAACCGCATAAGCGAAAGTGGAAGCCTTGGAAGGCGTCCGAGCGAGAAAGGCGTCGAAAAAGGTCAGCAGCAGCAAGGCCGATAGGACGATGATAAGCGCGTAAACGCGCATCTCCACTGCGGCCCAGATCACAAATGGATTCCACGCCGCGACCAAAGTCACGAGGCCTGCGTCGATCGCGGGAATATAGCGGCGCGCTAGCTCGGGAACCAGCGCAACCGCGAGAGCGATGCAAAGCACCGAGGGCAGCCGCAGGAAGAAGATGCTCGTTCCCAGGTGACGCAAGGCTGCGAGGAAGACGAAGTATAGGGGCGCGTTCTGCTCGAAAGCGAGCGCCTGATGAAAGGCATAGGCAAGGCCGTGGCCCGTCGTCTGAAGCGTATAGGCTTCGTCCTGCCAGAGGTTAAGGATGTAGGCGAGCGGGAGCGTCACGGCCAGATTCGCGCACAGCGCGATCAGCGCGAGCGACGGCCGGCGCGCAGTCGCTAACGAGAGATGTCCGGTTGCCGCCACACCGGCTATTCTAACTCGGCAGAAAGACGCCGCCCACTTCGGTCCGAACCATTGATCCTTGAATCGAAGGTCCCCGTACTAGGGCCTGAGTCATTCGCCCGCTCGACACCGCCGGGTGGCACTCGCGCGCCGTCGCGCTGACGCCGTATGCTAGCGGCGTGGAGCGAACCGGATCGAATGCTATCTTTGTCGGCGTTGCGCTTGCCTTGGTCGGAGCTGCGCTCTTTCTCTCAGCCCACGGCAACGTGGAGCGCGCGAGTTTCAAAGCCTTTTACTGCGCCGGCCAGGCCGTCAAAGAACGCGTCGATCCGTATAAGGTAGAACCGTTGCGCTCGTGCGAGCGGCGGCTCGCACCGTCAACGTTACCCGACGGCTATGTCGAGCCGGCGCCGCTTCCGGGCTATGCGATGATGCCCTTTGCCGCTTTGGCTACGCTTCCGCCCAGGCTTGCATCGGTGATCTTCGCGATCTTGCTCGTGCTTGCGTCGGCGTTAGCCGCTTGCGTTCTCGCCGAGATGCTTCCGGCGTCACGCAGTGCCGTATTGCTTGCCTTCGCACCGCTAACGCTGCTCAACGTGGCCTACGGCGAGGTCGTTCCGATCGCGCTGGCCGCGATATGCGCCGCCGCATTCCTGATTTGGCGCGGGCACTGGTTCGGCGCCGGCCTGGCCGTATGCGTCGCATTGATCCAGCCGAACGTTGGTCTCCCCGCGGTCCTGGCGACGTTCATTTTTGCGCCGCGTTGCCGCGCGGCCGTCGGACTGGGGGTGGCGTTGCTTGCCGTCGTCAGCGTCCTTGCGGTCGGCGTCGATCGCAACGTCGAGTACCTGACGCAGGTGTTGCCAGGAATGGCGAACGCCGAAATTGTAGCGTCGGATCAGTATAACCTCAGCCACCTGCTCTACTCGGCCGGCCTGACGGCATCGGTCGGATCGCTTCTTGGCAAGCTATGGTTCGGGCTTCTCGTAGTTTTCGGAGTCGTTATCGCCGGAACTCTCGCAGTTCGCCGGCGACAGCCGGAGCTGTTGCCGCTCGTGCCGCCCGCCTGCGTTCTCCTGTTCGGCATCTACCTGCACGACATTCAAATATTGCTCTCGCTTGCGGCCGCCTTGGCGATCGCCGCGCGGCTTCGAGGCGTCGCCTTCAAAACGATCGGAATCGTCGCGGTGGCTCTGCTCGTCGCTGTTTGGACCCAGCGCGCCGGCGTTGCGGCGCTTACGATAAACGCAGTTGGGGTAGCGTGCGGAGTCTGGGCGGTGTCGGAAGTTAAGAATCGGATCGGAGTATCCGTACTTGCGGCGCTCGCGACGGTGGTCTGCGTGCTATTGCTCCAACACGTCCAGCCACCCTTAGTGGCTTCGAACCTCGTCACGCAAGCCTTCCACGCCGCATCGCACGATCAGGCATTCAGCGCGTGGGCCGCGTATCTACGCGCGACGCCGGCGCTGACTGCGCCGGCGTCTCTTCTAAAGTTCCCGACCTGGATTGGTCTTCTACTGGTCGCAATCGGTGCGGTTCGGCTTTGCCTTCAGGCACCAGAACCGCACGAGACCGATGTTGCGATGCGCGGCGCTACGCTAACCCAATCCGGATCGCGTGAACCGCAGCTTGCGAGCGCGCCGTGCAATGTATCTTCGCGAAAATATGACTGACGTGATTTTTGATCGTTTTCTCGGAGAGCACTAGGCGGCGCCCGATGTCGCGATTCGAGAGTCCCTGCGCGATGAGCCGTATGATCTCTCGTTCGCGAGGCGAGAGCTCGTTGGTCGGACGGTTCGATGGCGCTCGCCGGCGAAGCAGCGACGCCGCGACCCGCGGGTCCACGTAGCTCGAGCCTTCACCCAGCGCCTTAATGGCGGTGAGCAGCTCCTGCAACGAAGAATCCTTTACGATATAAGCGTCGGCACCAGCAGAAAGACAGTGCTGCATGAGTTCCCCTTGCGTGTGCGACGAAAGGGCGCAGATTTTTGTGAGGGGGGATCGGTTCTTGAAGTGCTCGACGACGTTGTCGATCTCTTCAGTGTCGATGTCGATGATTACGACGTCGACATCTTTGGCGAGTGCCGAGGCATCGCGTCCCGCGGCGATTCCCACGACCTTGACGTCGGGGTCGGCGGAAAGCACCTGCGCCACAGCTTTGGCAAACAACAGTTGCTTCTCGATGATCAGTACTCGCAAAGGGCCGGTTGGGCTGCTCATGGTCCTCTTTCTACCGAAGTCGCTCGGTTCGAGCGGTCAAAATACGTATAGCCGCTGCGCATAAACGCAGCTTGCATCAATAGCATGGCGTAAGCGGGAATCCGTGCCAACCTCGTTTTTTGGTGGGTCCGATGGTCTGTACGATGGCGAACATCGGGCTTTTGGCCTAATTCGTTCGTCATAACCGGCGAAATCATAGTAAGAAAGGATTAGCCTAATGGACCGAGCGGATCTTATAGCGCCACGATACACGCCCCGATGCACGTCCCGATACGTGTCCGTTTGTTTCCTCAGAGCTTGGTAACGGATTGGTAACAGCGCCATTTCTTGGGGGAGCGGGGGATAAAAATTGCGACCGCAGCGCAGGCCAGCCTAGAAGCATCGCGGCCATCTCGACTCGGTTATGCGCGTTCGTCTTAACGATCATCCGCGCAATGTGGTCGCTAACGGTGGATTCGGCGAGTTCCAACTTCGCTGCGATGTCGGCCACGCAATGACCGTCGAGCAGCGCGTGGAGCACTTCTCTTTCCCGAGGCGAGAGCCGGTACGCGGCGGCAGCGTCGGTGACCGGATGGCGATCGGTGTCGAGCTTCAGGAAGACCCCGATCATGACCCCGCTTCCTGTCATCGCTTCGACCCGCAAGGCCAGCCCGGGTACCGGATATGCGGTGCCCGCGCTGCAAGACTCGATGTGCGAGAAGTCCCAGGACTGCGTCAGTCGCCGCACCGCCCGTTCTAGAAGCGTGGGTAACCGCCCCCGGTGGGGAGCGACGAGTTTGACGAAGGCGGTCGAGGCGGCCTTTTCGGGTTGCGATGCAAAAGCCACCTGTAACTGCGGGGTCAACATGAAGAAGGCAGAGTCGTCGCTCGGCGGGGGGGCGAAGGCGCGCCGGCCCTCGATGTTGGGAGCGAGTTCGGTCGCAAACACGCCGGCGATTCGGCTAACGGCGCTTTTTAGGTTCTGCGAAATCTTCAGCCACGCCGCGTCGCTGCTCTGCGATCGTACCAGCACCAGGACGAGGTACCTCGTCGCATCAAGCATCGTGGAGGCAAAGAGGTTGGCGGCGATCTTTCCGTTCTCGCCCGTGACCTTCAGCTTTACGCCTTTTGGCGAAGCCGGCGGGGGCGCCGCACAGAGCAACTCGAGACTACGGCTGCGATCGATCTGGGAGCGGGAGACTGCAAAGTCGAGCAGGTCGCCGCCCAAATCGAAAACCCCGAGCGTCCATACCGCTCCGCGTACCGGCTTCGTCAGCCGCGACAGGATTGACTCGATACGCTTGTTGACCAAGACGCCGCCTTCGTCGATTCGCCGTAGCAAAGGCACTATTTTAGCGTACGGTTGCCGTTAGGCACAATGTTATCGGCGTAGTCATTTCTTACTACGCCTCGCCAGCTATGCCTAACCAGACATACCATATTCTCCATAACGGTTAACCGAGCCAATCGGTTCCCCGTCGAGGATTTCTCGCATTGGGACGACTTCGAATGCCGTTGCCAGCATCCGGAGCGACTCCACGACCACGTGCCGCTTGATCCCCGGATCTAGGCCCATGCCCGGAAAGAAGGCCAGCTCTTCACATTCCGCTCCGTCCAAGAAATCCAATGGATGGAGCAGGATCGAAGGTTCGGTGCGCGCGAGCTTGCATGCCGTGATCGCGCTGCGGAAGTATGCGAGCGCAGCCGTCGGCGAGATCGCGGCAAGATACACGACATAGCTTATGTGGATCGGAACGCGGAAGAGCGGAAACGTCGTGACGGGGATTTCGACGATCGATCCGTTCGATAGCGCGATGGTGTGCCGTCGGTTAGGCCGGAACCCGTCGCCGAATCGTCCGAACAAATCCTCGCGCTCGCGGATCGCATCGGGGCTTAGCTTGACGCTGCGGAAATAATAAGCACGCGCCAACGGCCCGATGAACGTGGGCAGCGACGATGCGTCGTACGCGTAACCGCGCCGGACGAGCGTCTCCAAAATCGTGGTCGAACGGGTAAATCCGGGACCTCGAAATCCTCGCGGGCGATGGCCGGTAACGCCTTCGATGCTTTCTTCGGCGAGGGCGAGCTCGTCGTCAATGGCGGCGGCGCCGCGCCGATGCATCCAAGGCTCGTGATAGTGGGAGTGATTGCCGATCTCGTGGCCGCGACGCGCGATTTCGGCAAGGATTTCGGCGTGCATCGGCATCGCCGCATCCTGACCGACCAGAAAGAACGTGATACGTAGATTCAGCCGATCCAGAATATCGAGTATTCGGGGGACGAGCAGGTTGAGATACGACGGCATCGACTGCCAGGCCGAATCGCCGTGGGTCTTCATGTACGACCATTTGTTGTCGAGGTCGAGCGAGAGCGCTGCCTTCATGCTACTGCCGCACCTGACGAAGTCGTACAGCCGGCTAGCAGCTCCGGCGTCACACGATTCGCCAGGCCGACCGTTTCATTGACGTTCAGCGTTCCGTTCACGATGTGCGCGCTGCTGGCCATGAAGAGCCCCCGGGTCGCGGTCCGCATCGGTGGCAGCCGATCCGAGTACCCAAGAGTGGGTATCGGAAAGACGTGGGGCACGCGTGAGATCCGGAAAGCCTGCACGCTCTTCCGTGAAAACGTTGGGTGCATGCGCTCCAGCGCGTTCAAAAACGTATCCTCGATTGTTCGATCCTCCAGCGCAAACGCCGAATCGTTCACGCTGACGTATTTAGGAAGATAGACCAGCGCCCGGCCGCCGAGCTCGCTGCGGTCCACCAAAGCCGTCATTTCAATGACGGCCGTGAAAGGGACGCTTGCGTCGGCGATGTTCGTGATGTAGTAAGGAGTCAGCGGAGCGTCCAGCAGCAGTGACGCGCAAATTATGCCTTGATACTCGACGCCCTGGCAAAGCGCGCGCTCTTCGGCGGTCAGCGTTGGACAGAGTCGCGCCGCCAAAGGTGGCGCGAGCGTCACGACCGCGCGGTCGAAGCGATCCGCCCTGCCGTCGGTCACAATAGTTATGCCATCGCCGAACGGCTCTACCCGCTTGACGGGACACGACGTCCGAATCTCGACGCCGCGCAGCCGCAGTTCGCGTTCGAATCGCCGCAGCGTGCGCTGGTAACCGCCTCGCACGTATCCGAAGAGCTCGCGCTTGCTGCCGGTTCGCCGCGCGCCATACATACGCGCGATGATTGCCCAGATAAAGGCGGCCGAGGCTCGCTCGGCGTTCGGTCCGAGTTTTGCGCGAAGCAGCGGCAGCCAAATTCGTTCGAAGGTGACGCGTCCGCTGAGACGCGTCAACCACTCGGCGGCGGTGATGCGCTCGAGTGGTCGCCAATCGGTGATTCGCGCGGCTCGCAGGATCGTGCTCCCCAAGCGGAGTTTTTGCACCGGCGACAGGGGAGGAAAACGGAGGTAATCTAACGCGCTGGAAAACGGATAGAGCGATCCGTCCACGTAAAACCCCGTCTGTGCCTTTACCCAGCGCAACTCGCGTTCCAATGCGAGCTCCTGCAGCAGCGCGCGCAGCGTCAGGTCGCTCAAGAGCGTCACGTGGTAGTGCCGATCCCAGACGACGTCGCCCAACTGCCACGGCGATGCCAGGCCGCCGCAATCCGGCGCGGCCTCGAAGATCGTCGCCTGATGCCCGGCTTTGACGAGGTTCCAGGCGGTCGTCATTCCGAGCAGCCCGCCACCGACGACAGCGAAGCGCATTGTTATGCCGACACGGGCTCGGCCACAGCCGAGCCGTCGATCGGATAACGCGCACCGCAGACCGTGCAGCACATCCCGGCAACTCTGGGCGGCCCCGCGGGAACCAACTTTTCCCCGCACGCACACGCGTAACCGACGACTCTGGCGGGGCTCCCGTAGACGATTGCGTGGTCCGGTACGTCGCGCGTCACCACCGATCCCATGCCGACCATGGCGAACCGCCCAATGGTCACACCCGGACCGATGGTGGCCTGCGCGCCAATTGTAGCCCCGTCACGCACCAGCGTGGGGAGCGTCTTTTCGTTCGGATCCGACGAGAGCAGCGTCTTTAAATCGGGCGTCGTCGCGCGTGGAAAGCGATCGTTGGTAAAGACGACGCCGGCAGAGATCATGACGCCCGACTCGATCGTTACGTCGGTGCAGATGTAGACGAATGAGTTGATCTTGACGCGGTTACCAATGGTAACGCCGTACGCGATGTACGTCTTCCCGCCGATAATGCACTCCTCGCCGATTCGAGTGGAGTGGCGAATGTGGGCGTGGTCCCAAATGGAGGTGTTTCGGCCGATCGAAACGCCCGGTTCGATTACCGCGGTAGGATGAGCCGCCACTAAGATGCCTCGGCCCGGAGTCCGACGCGAAGCGGCGAGAGCTCCAAATTGTCCAAGCGGCTACCGATGCGCTCCCAGCGAGAGTATTCGAGCGCCGCGTAGGCGGCTTGAACCACTTCGACGGAGGCGAGCGCGTCCAACTGGGTGATCAGGAGTCGCTCGCTGCCGGTGATGACGCCGCAGAAGTTTGCCAGCTGGTCGCTGAAGGCCTGAATCTTGTCGTACCCGCTGCCGAACGTCTGCCAATCGGCTTCGCCGCGCCGGCGCAAGCGCGATTCTTTCCAGCCGACGAGAATCGTGCCGTCGCTTCCGTAGAGGCGGACGAAGGTGTCCATCTCCTTATCGATGCTCCACGACAGATCTGCCGAGCCGATCACGTCCTGATCGTTATGAACGAAGAGCCGGACAGTATCTTCTACCGAAAGACCTTGCATTCGGCGGCCTTCCACGACCTGTACGTCGCGAAGATCTCCAAGGAAATAGCGAAGGATGTCAACCGAGTGCGTTCCGTTGTCGATGAGGACGCCGCCTCCGCTGATCGCCGCATCGGAGTTCCAGCGGCTGCTCATGTCCACGTGCGACGTAAACGCGTTCTCGACGAATACGAGGTCGCCGATAACCCCTTCCATCACGAGCTCGCGGGCTTTGCGAACGTCGCGCGCGTACCGGAACTTCGACGCCATCGTCAAGATGACGCCATGTTGCCGCGCACATTCGAGCATCCGGCGAGCCTGCGCCGAGCTGGTCGCCAGCGGCTTCTCGCACAGCACGTGTTTGCCGGCTTGTAGAAGGGCGCAAGCCACGGCTTCGTGGGTAGCCGGCGGCGTGCATACGACCGCGGCATCAAACTGACCGTAGCGCAGCAACGCCTCGATCGAGGGGTACGCGGCGCACTCGTTGCGTTGCGCAAACGCCTTTGCGGCGATCGCGTTCGTGTCGCAGGCGGCCACGATTCGGGCCTGCTTCAGCGACGCGAAGGCCGCTTCGTAGGCGCGTGCGATGCCGCCGGTGCCGATGACGGCGAAGCGTAATGTCTTCACGATGCCTTCCTTAGGCCGACACTCGAGACGGCCGACGTGAGCGCGGCGCCGATGTAATCAACGTCGTCCTCGTTATAACGGTCGTTCCACGGAACGACAAGCAATCGCTCCAAGCCCTCGACGGTGCCGGGATAATGTTCGAGCTGGTAGTCGAGCGCCTCGGGGCGTGCGAGCGTAAACGGGAAGCTGCTGGTGCCGAACGTCTTGCGTTTTTGAAAGATGTCGCACATGAAGGCCGGCTTTTGGATGTAGCGCGGGGCGCTGAAGATCCCGCGTTCTTTGAGTTGTTTTGCCACGTCGATGACGGCGTCTACCGGAAGCGGCTCGGACAAGCGAACGCCGTACTTCCAGTAGCTATGGAGCGCGCCTTCGCCGACGACGGGGGTTACGAGACCCTCGACGGGACGAAGCTGCGCGTTCAAGAGCTCGGCAAGCATCCGGCGGCGAGCGACGACCATCGGCAGTTTGTCGAGCTGCGCGCAGGCGACGCTGCCGCAGAGTTCGGACATGCGGTAGTTCAGGGCTAAGAAGTAGTGATCGGGATTGGGATCACCGTAACCCCAAGCCTTGTTAATGAAAAGGTAGATTCGGCGGGCGAGTTCCTCGTCGTCGGTGACGACCAAGCCGCCCTCTCCGGTCGTGATATGTTTGCCTTGTTGCAGGCTAAAGCAGCCGATCGTGCCGAGCGTTCCGACGAAGTTACCGTCGCACGCCGCGAGAAACGCCTGGGCGCAATCTTCGATTACCGGGATGCCTGCAGCGTTGGCGATCTCCACGATCCCTTCGACGTCGCAAGGATTGCCGAAGAGGTGGGTGACGATAATGGCCTTCGTGCGAGGGCTGATTCGCGCGGCGACGCTGGCCGGCGTTACGTTGCACGTCAGAGGATCCACGTCGGCAAAGACCGGTATCGCGCCTTGGTAAAGGATCGGTGTTAGGGCTCCCATGTCGGTGATCGGGGTGGTGATTATCTCGTCACCAGGATTGGGGTCGATCGCCGCGATCGCACAATGGATTGCGGCGGTGCCCGAGGCGCACGCGTAGGCGTGTTTCACGCCAAGCATTGATGCAAACCGCGACTCGAGCTCGCTGACGAAGGTGCCTTTCGTGCTGGTCAGGGTGCCGCTGCGCAGGGCAGCCGAAACGGCGGCAATCTCTTCGCCGCCGAGCGTTCTGCCCGACGAATCCTGATCGGAAGGAAGCGTTCTAGACCGAGCGGCTGGGAACGTTATGGCCATTAGGGTGTACTCCATTAGGGTGATGACGGTGATAAATGCGACGTCCAAAAAATGCGGCGAGTTGTCCGCTGAATAGAGCCAGGCTCGAGTACTGCACCACGACGACGGTCGTGGTGCCGATTGCGAGCGTGGGGCCGTTGACCCGCAAAAGGAGAAGGGCTGCGACCGACAAGGGGAGCAGCCCCGGAAAGAGTCCAGGAAGTGCGAGCCATAACGCTGGACGATAACGGCACGCCATCAGGCAGGTTGCTGCGATGCGCGGCAACACACCGAAAGGTCGAAAGCGGCCACCCGCCTCGCGCCGTTCCTCGCTCCAGCAGAGCGTCGTGGGCAACTCGACGACGCGCATCTTTTTGCGAAGTCCGCAGAGCAGCATCTCTGCTATGGAGTCCATGCCGTCGCTGACGAACTCCAGCCGGCGTAACGCCTCCACCCGGTAAGCGCGCACCATGCAGGTTAACGTCGCGTAGCGACCGCACGTCGCGAGTGAAAGCAACCGGTTCGCCTCTCGGCTCAAAACCCGTCGCGCCAGTGGGACGTTTTGGACCGCTCCCCCGGGTGCGTACGGCGACGCCAAGGCAATGTCCGCATCCTGGCGGTCGAGCAGCTCGATCAATTCCATCGCGGTCGCCGGCGTGTAACTCAAGTCGGCATCCAAGACGACCGCAAGCTCCGAGTCGATCGCTGCAAACGCGGTGCGCAGCGCAGCGCCGAGCCCGCGGTTTCGCTCGTGACGGAGAACGCGCACGTCGCGGCGGCGGCCGGCAAAGTTTGAAGCGATGGCGTACGTTTCGTCGCTGCTCCCGTCGTCAACGATCAGGTAGTTGAACTCGTAGCCACCGCCTCGATGCTTTGTGAAGTAGTCCGCAATGGAGACCAGCGAGGCGGCGAAGGTTTCGCTCTCGTTATAGGCGGGGACGACGACGGTTACGCTGGTCATGCCAGGCCCGCCGTCAGCGCCGCGTTCGTTTTGGCGAAATAGCCGTAGAAATCGGCGGTGGCAGTGGAGTCGCGGTTGACGACGACGCCCAGAATGTTCTCAACCCCGATCAGGCCCATCTGCGCGATCGCTCGTTGCGTATCTCTTTCGTCGCCGCGGTCCGCGCTGACGACGATCAGCGAGCCGTCCACCTCAGAAGCGACGAGCAGGGCATCAGAGACCGCAGCCAGCGCCGGCGCGTCCACGATGACCATGCCGTATTCCCGGCCGGCTTGCTCCAGCAGCCCCTCAAAAGTACCTTGCAGCAGCGCGATGGGGTTCGGCTCGTTACCACGGCTCGTTAGAACGTCGAGACCCGGCGCGAGATGTTGGACGGCGTCGTCGAGCAGGACCGCACCGTGCAGCACGTCGTTGAGGCCGATGTCGTTCAAGCAGCCGGCCTTTTCGTGCAGCGTCGGCTGGCGCAGATCGGCGTCGATCAGCAGGATGCCGGGTTGCAGCGCCGCCATGCTCTTCGCAAGATTGTAAGCAACGGTCGACTTGCCCTCACCGCGGCGTGCACTCAAGATCGCAAGCGACTTGAGCGGGCGTTTATTCCGCAACTTGAGGGTAACGCATAAGTGGAGAAATGCTTCAAGGGTCAGCGACTGGACCCACGGGAGCATCCGGGGGTTCGTCGTGCTCAAAGGCGGGATCCGCGCGATGACGGGCAGCCCTAAGAGGGCCGTGAAGTCGCGGTCGGTGGTGCGGCGCTCGAGCAGGTCGAGGATGTAGATGACCGCCAGGCCAAGCAGCAAACCGATCACGACGGCAATCGCAAGATTCGTGCGAAGGCTGGGGCTCTTGACGGCTGAATCTGCGGAGGCCGACTGAACGACGATGATGTCGCTGATCGCGGTGCTCTTTGCAACCAGCGCGTCGCTATATTTTTGCTGCAGGGCGTTGTAAACGTTTGCTGCTCGCTTGGCTTCCTCTTGAACCGAACCGAACGCGACCGCCTGTTGCGGCAACGTCTTCATGGCTGGGCGGTAAGCTTTACGCTGAGCCTCGAGCGCCCGTATCTGCCCCTGATCGCCCTGGATGCGGGCTCGATAGGTGGAGGCTTGCGATTGTAATGACTGATACAGAGGATTCGGCGCGACCGTCGTCTGACTCACGACCGCCGCAGGCTGTCCCGCAATCTGCGCCAGCAGCGCGGCGCGTTGCTGGCGCAACGCGATAACCGCCGGATGGGCGGGCGTGTACTTCTGCTCGGCCTCCGCGAGCTGGGTTTCTACGTCCGATAGTTTTGTGCGCAGGTCGGTGCTGACGGGGTTCGCTGCTACGTCCTTAGCGCTGTCAACGGTGCTCGAGAGCGTCGCCAACTGGCTGTTGACGCTGTTCAGGAGGGCGGTCGCTTCGTTTTGGTCGACCGACAACTGATCCATGTGCTGGTCGATGGAGCCCATTCGAGCGTTGATGTCTTGCTCGTGAACGGTGGCGTCGAGATAGCCATGGCTCGCTTGGAACTGCGCCAGCCGCGTTTCCGCCGACTGCATCTTGGCCCGCGCATTGGGTAGCTCGTTCGCGAGGAATCCAAGCGCCGCGACGGCCTCCGATCGCACGAACTCTCGTTCTTGATCGACGAAGGCGGTAGCGAACGCATTTGCGATGTTGGCCGAACTGTTGGGATCTCTCCACTTAACGCTGAGATTCAGCAGCGAGGTGTTGACGATCGGCTTGACGCTGACGCGTCCGAGCAGCTCCCCAGGCGAGGTTTTAAGGCTTAACTGATCTATGACTTTTGACGCAATGTCGTGTCCCTGAGCCAGTTCGGCCAGCGTTTCAGCCGACTGGGCTCCGCTTTGGAGCACGAGCGCGTTCAGGACGGGCAAGGCGGTGTCGTTGCCGCTCGGGGCGATATCGGTGCCGGGCCGGCCAACCAATAGTCGCACCGTAGTGGTGTAGGTCTTCGGCGTTAGCGTGGTTACGAGCCCGGCTAACACGAAGAAGCCCCCCGCGATCGCAAGAAGAATGCGCCATCGCCTACGGATTGCACCGAAGAGGCGCTCGAGATCGTGTGCGTCGCTAGGCTGCCCTTGTGGAGCAGTGCTGTACGCTAGGCTTGCTTCGCCGTTATACGGCGTCATTTGTGACATTGCGCTACGCTCAATATCGTAAGCGCTGAGGGCTTCAAGTTATAAGGACAACAATGCTCAACTGACGGGACCTTTGAGGTAGGGACTTGTTTCCTTTCCGCCGCCCGGCACTAAGGGCGGGACTAAGGACTCTGCGGTTGGCGATGCATGCGCACGTATCATTAACCCATCCATGACGGCGCGCATTATCGAGCGCCCTGCGCAGCTCAAAAAGACGAACGTACGCCACGTTCCGAAGGCATTTCCGATTCGATGGACCATCCTCTTGATGGCAACCGACGTCGTGCTCTTCGTCGCGGCCTCGGCTCTGGGCGCGCTCTTCGGCTTCCATCATTGGAACTCGCCTCGAATCCTGGGCCACCTGCTCGTCGCCAACGCGCTCTACGTAGCCCTATGGGTGCTGATCTTCGATCGGCTTGGGCTCTACCGGCGGACGTTTGCGCTATCAATGAAGGACGAGCTCTACTATACCGTCGCCGCGCTGATCTTGGGGACGATCCCGCAGCTCGTGCTGTTTACGATCTATCCCGAAATCTCGACTTCGCGCATTGCTTTGCTCTACGCGCTGCTCTTTTCAATCGTACTTGTCGGCACGTCTCGCGCGACGTTTCACCACATCCGGCAAAGCCGCCGCTTTAAAGGAAGCCGGCGCATCAGCATCGTCGGACCGGCTGAGAGCGTCTCGAGGGTTTTGGAGAGCCTCGAGCTGGGCGACGATTCGCAAGCTCAGATGATCGTCACCGACGATATCGCCGAAACCATCGGGCAGATCGACTTGACTCGGGATGCCGATTTGGCTCAGATCGAATGGTTCGACCACGCCCGAGCCTGGGGATGCGACTCGCTCATCTTGACCGAGATGGTTCCTCCCCACGTACTCTGCCATATTCTTGAAGCAGCCGCGCGGGAGCACATCCAGCTTTGTTTTGCGCCTCCGCGGATCACTCGCTATGCCTACGATCTGTCGTTGCAGACCGACGGCCGTCAGGTACTGATCGTTCCCGCTCGGCTGCGCGCGTGCACGCCGCGCGCACAACTTCTCAAGCGGAGCATGGACGTTGCTCTCGCTTGCATTGCTCTGGCGATCTTCGCCCCCGTGATGGCAATCGCGGCTATCGCCGTCTACTTGGATTCGGGTTGGCCCGTGATGTTCAAACAGGAGCGCGTCGGCGTTGGCGGCCGGCCTTTCTCGATCTTCAAGCTGCGCTCGATGCGCCTCGATGCCGAAAGCGACGGCGGCGCTCGCTGGGCAACCGCCGACGATCCGCGTAAGACCCGTGTGGGAGCGATAATCCGGCGCTTCAGCATCGACGAGCTGCCTCAACTCTTCAACGTCATACGCGGGGAGATGTCGCTGGTCGGCCCCCGGCCCGAACGTCCGATCTTCGTTGACCTCTTCCGCGGCACGCTTCCGCGCTACGACGAGCGACATCTCGTGAGGCCCGGCATCACCGGCTGGTCGCAAGTGCACATGAAGCGCACGCTGGAGACGTCGGCGGCCAGCGAAAAGCTCGAGTACGATCTGCAGTACGTAGAGAATTGGTCGCCGTTTCTCGACGTAGCCGTGCTCTTTCAGACGGCTTGCGAGTTCCTATTCCACCGCGCCGCATGAAAAACAAAGTCCGCGTCCTTCATATCCTGCCGTCGGTTCGGGGTTACGGCGCCGAGCGCCTGATCGTGGAGCTGCTCAAGCACCTGCCGTCGGATGAAGTTGAGGCCGAGCTCCTCACGATCTACGAGCCGCCCGCACACGCGCGCGAGACGTTGCCATTCAACGTGCTCGACGCGGGACGAAAAGACCGTCGCGACCGGCTATTCGTTTGCCGTCTAATCCGCGAGATACGGCGGTCCAAGCCGGATATCGTTCACACGCACACGCACGTTGGAAAATACTGGGGTCGGGTAGCGGCGTTACTAGCCGGCACCAAGCAAATCGTTCACACCGAGCATAATCCTTGCGATTTTCGCCGAACACCGCTGGAGCGCGCCGCGGATTGGATACTCCACCGCGCTACGGCGCGCGTCGTCACCTTTTTTCGAGAACAGGGAACCGCGCTCGTCGAGCGTGAGAGTCTTCCGAAGCAGAAGCTCGTACTTATCCCCAACGGTCTGACCCTACCCCAACCCACCGAGGACCGGGCGACGGCGCGAGAGCGACTGGGAATCGGGTCCGATCAGTTCGCCATCATGACCGTTGGCCGCATGGAGTACCAAAAGAATCACGTGCTGGCACTGCGCGCGTTCGCGCAGCTGCCGGAGAACGTACGCAAGCGCACGGTGCTCTTCTTTGCCGGTTCCGGTAAAGAGGAAGACGTGCTTCGCGGTCTCGCCTTCGCGCTGCACATCGGCGAGCAGATTCGCTTCCTCGGGTACCGCAACGACGTGCCCGAGTTGTTAGCCGGCGCCGACCTTTTGCTGATGACGTCGTGGTTCGAGGGTATGCCCTTGACGCTGCTCGAGGCGATGCTCGCAGGCGTTCCGATCGTAAGCACGCCCTGGCTAGGCGCGCGTAACATGCTCGCAGACGGCCGCTACGGCTTCCTGACGCCCAGCTTCGAGCCGGCGCACGTCGCCGCGCAGATCGAAAGGACTCTCGCGCATCCCACATTGCGGCGCGAGATTGCGGCGCGGGCGCGGCGTCACGTTCTGGGCACCTATGACATCCGCCAAATGGCCGACGCACACCGTGAGATGTATCTCAACTTGTGTGGAGCGGCTTCATGACCGCCAAGGTGCGTCGCCTGGTCGTCGTCACCTCGCGATATCCATTCGGCAGTCAAGAGGCGTATTTGAATACGGAGCTGGCGGAGCTCCGGCGATATTTCGACCGGATCGTCGTCGTGCCCGTGCGGCCACCGGAGTCGGAAGCCCGCCATCGCGTCCCCGAAGGGGTTGAAATTCTTAGCTGGCCGCTCTTCAGTGGAGCCCTCCTGCGCCGCGCCGCGCGGGCATTTCTACGCAAACCCAAGGCCACGCTGCGGACGTTCGGGCTGCTCGTCGGATCGCGCGACCCCGGCCGCGCCAAGAATCTAGCGGTGACGGCCAAGGCGCTGGCGCTCGCCGACTGGGCAATGGAGAACTCGGTCGACCACATTCATGCCTATTGGGTTTCGACGCCCGCAACCGTTGCGATGATCGCTGCGCGGATCAGCAGCGTTGCGTGGAGCTGCACCGCTCATCGGTGGGACATCTACGAACGCAACGCCTTCGATGCCAAAGAGAAGAGCGTGTCGTTCGTTCGAACGATCTCAGCGCGGGGCACAACGGATCTTGCTCGGCGCATGCCCGGACTCAACGGTCGCATCATCGAGCTGCGCCTTGGAACGGTCGTTCCGACGGCACCGGCCTTCGCATCCCAACGGCTCGGGCCGTTTCGCATTGTCTGTCCTGCGGCGCTCGTTGCCGTCAAGGGACACGAGGTCTTATTGCACGCGCTCGCGCAGTTGCGCGATTGGGGCGTCGAGGTTCGTTGCACGCTGGCGGGCGTCGGCCCGCGCCGCGACGAGCTCGAAAATTTGGTTGCGCTCCTCGGTTTGAGCGAGCTGGTCGAGTTCGCGGGCTTTTTGCCGCAGAGCGCTCTGCACGAATCGTACCGCGCGGGACGTTTTGCGGCCGTCGTTCTTGCAAGCCGCGCCGCCGGCGAGCGCGCAATGGAGGGGATTCCGTCTGCGCTCATCGAGGCGATGGCGTTCGGCGTTCCGGTCGTTGCGACCGACTCCGGCAGCGTCCGCGAGCTGCTCGACGGGCGAGTCGGCCGCCTCGTAAGAGCGGGCGACGCCAATGCGCTCGCATGCGCGCTGCTCGACGTCTATCTCGATCCCGGTGCAGCCGAGGCGCGGGCCCGGCGCGCGCACCAACGCGTCGCTACGCAGTACGACGCTTCCACGCAAATGCAAAAACTTGCCGCCGTTCTTACGTGTAAGGAGTAGGGCGTGAATATCACAGTTATCGGTTTAGGTTATATCGGTTTGCCGACGGCGGCACTCCTCGCGCAGAGCGGGCACCGCGTCTACGGTTACGATGTAAATGCCCAGCTGCGGCACGCCTTGCAGCGCGGGAGCGTTCCCCCGATGGAAGAACCCGTGCGGCAGGCAGTGCTCGATGCGTTACAGTCGAGCCGGCTGCACGTCGTCGATCGCGTCCCCAACGCCGGCGCTTACATTATGTGTTTGCCGACGCCAACCGCCGACGGAAGGCCCGACCTTCGATACGTCGAGGCCGGTGCGCGCGCGGTTGCCGAGGTGGCCGAACCCGGCTCGATCATCGTCCTGGAGTCGACGGTTCCGCCCGGTGCCACCGAGCGGATCGTCGAGCGCGCGCTAAGCGATCGAAACAAAGCGATCGAAGACTTTCACGTGGCGCACTGCCCGGAGCGCGTCATTCCGGGTTCGATCATGCAAGAGCTGCGCGCGAACGCGCGGGTCGTGGGCGGACGCACTCGTCGCGACGCCGAGGTCGTGCGGGACCTTTACGCCTCGTTCTGCGAGGGGGAGATCGCACTCACGTCAATCGCGGTTGCCGAGTTCGTTAAGGTCGTGGAGAATACGTTTCGGGACGTGAACATCGCTTTCGCTAACGAGCTGGCACTCTTCGCCGAAGAGCTGGGCGTCGACGTTTGGGAAACGATCGCGCTTGCCAACAAGCATCCTCGAGTGAATATTCTGCAGCCCGGACCCGGCGTCGGCGGCCACTGCATCCCGGTGGATCCGTACTTCTTATCGAACGCAAACCCGGTCGTCACGGAGCTCATCCAATCGGCGCGCCGCGTCAACGATCGGATGCCGTTTCGCATCGCGCGCCGTATCGCCGAGCTCGTCTACCCCGCGCCGGGCCACAAGATCGCATTGCTGGGCGCCGCCTATAAGGCCGACGTGGACGATGCGCGCGAAAGCCCCGCTTCGCGCATCGACGAGCTCCTGCGCGAGCGCGGGTTTGAGACGGCGATTTTCGACCCTAACGTCGCGCGGTTCCATCGCCCGCTCTGCGGCTCGCTCGAGGAGGCGGTGACCGGCGCGGATGCGCTGGTTTTGATCACGCCGCACACGGCATTTCGGCAGATTCGTCCGGCCGACGTGGCCGCGCGGATGCGCCGAGCTCGCCTCGTTGATACGCGAAGCTTTTTTGACGCCGATGAATGGCAACGGAACGGGTTCGAGTGCTACTTCCTCGGGCGACCTTCGCGCTCGCACGCGCTGACCGCGGTGGCATGACCGCGCTACGCCGTTTGGCACTCGGTTTTCCGGTTGGGTGGTCGCACCGCCGGCCCTACAGCCTGCACGGACTGAGCAGCGCCGGCACGGGGCCATATTTCATCGAATGGGATCCCGGCCACGGCGTCTACGGCGAGGATTGGGACGGGGCGCCGTTCGACGCCGGCGGAGTGTTGTTGAGCGGTCCAGCTCGTGCCTATCATCCGATTCGCATCGCGCAGTT
This sequence comes from Candidatus Cybelea sp., assembly GCA_049695635.1. Lineage (GTDB taxonomy): Bacteria > Vulcanimicrobiota > Vulcanimicrobiia > Vulcanimicrobiales > Vulcanimicrobiaceae > Cybelea. The sequence goes on from JBAVSO010000084.1 coordinate 36,948, forward strand.
CGCGCTCCACCGTTTCGACTTATGGTACGCGACCCGCGACGTAGCGGCTCGCCGCGACTTTCTTGCGCAAGCGACGTGGCTGCGCGATCGGCAGGACGATGACCGCATTGCCGGCCTCTATCGGTTTGACTTTCCGTGGAAGAAGTATGGCGCGCCGTCCGGCTGGTGCTCCGCGATGGCGCAAGGAGAGGCAATTTCAGTGCTTCTCCGCGCGCACGGGCTCGACAGGTCGGCGGGCTACGGCGATGCTGCGCAGCGCGCGTCGCAACCGTTCTTTACCGAGATTAAAGACGGTGGGGTCGTTTGGCGCGACGGCGCTAATATTTTTCTCGAGGAGATCGCGAACGAACATGCGCCGCACGTGCTCAACGGCTGCATCTTCGCGCTGTGGGGCATCTGGGAGCTGTGGCAGCGTACCGGCGACGCCGGGCTCGGGCAGATCGTCGAGGCGAGCGTCGCTACGCTGCGTCGCTGGTTACCGCGCTTCGATACCGGCTGGTGGACGCGCTATAGTCTCTTGCTCTCGGCCGCCGGTCAGCCGCATATCGCGACGCTCAAATACCATCAGTTCCACATCGCTCAAATGCACGTGCTGGCGGCAATGTTCGCAGAACCGAAGTTTGAGGAAGCGGCGCGGCGCTGGGCCTCCTACGTCGAACAGCCAGACTGTCGCTCGCGCATGATGGCGGCGACGCTGCGAAGCCTACCCGACCGCTTGAGCCGTCGCGATACGATTCTTGGCGGAGCGCACACGTGAAGGCGCTCTTCATCACGCATTTCTATCCGCCCGAACCCGCGGCAGCGGCGACTCGGGTCGCATCGTTCGTTGATGCGTTGGCCAAGGCCGGACACGACGTAACGGTCGTTACGAACTATCCGTCGTTTCCGCGCGGACGATTCTCGGAGCGCCGGCTTCCGCTGATGCGCCGCCAACGGACGGGACGGACGCGAACGGTACGGCTCTTTTCACTACTCGTTCCCGGACTGCCGGGCAGCCGTCTGCTGCACTGGCTCAGCGCCGCGCTATCGGCGAGCCTATACGCCGTTTTGACGCGCGACAAGTACGACTTGATCCTGATTAGCTCGCCTCCGATCACGCTGGCACTTCCGGGGATGATCGCGGCCTGGCGCCACCGTGCAAAGCTCGTCGTGGACGTGCGCGACGTCTTTCCGGACGTCGCCGTTGCGATGGGAGAGTGGAAGAAGGACGACTTTATCGTGCGCGTCGTGGAGCGGCTCGTCCGCGTGCTCTACGCTCGCGCAGACCTCGTTGTCGCGGTGACGCCCACGGCTCTTTCGCAGATAGCCGCGCGCGGGGTCGCGCAATCGCGGCTCGTGCTCGCGCGTAACGCCGCGGAGCGTTCTCCCAGCGTCGCTCCGAAAAACGGCCACGGCAACGGTTTTACGGCCGTCTACGCGGGCAACCTCGGACTGGCAACCGATGTGGACGTGCTCGTAGATGCAGCAGCGCTCGTTGCGTCGGAGAACATAACCATTGAAATCGTCGGTGACGGAGCGCAGCGTACCCATCTCGGCGAACGGCTGCGAACGGAGGGCGCTCAGAACGTCGTGGTGCGAGGCAGCCTACCGCGCGGCGATGCGATGGAGTGCGTTGCTCGGGCGGACGTTTCGATCGTTCCCTTGCGAAAGGGAATCGAGGATAGCATTCCTACGAAGCTATACGACTCGCTCTCGGTCGGCTGTCCGGTGATCGTCGCCGCTGCCGGCGAAGCGAGCCGGGAAGGGGTCGCGCTCGGCGCGCTCTGCACGCCTCCCGGAGATGCTCCCGCGTTGGCGCAGGCGTTGCGTCAGCTAGCCGCTCTCGATAAGGGCGCGCTGCGTGAGCTGGGTGAGTCAGGCAAAGCCGCCGTCGCGAAACGCGCCGATCGAGCCTGCATCATGGACGAGGTCGTAGCAAGGCTTGGCGCGCTGCGCTGAGCCGCCGCCACGTTGCGCAACAACGCGACCATCGAGAAGACGAGCCACGCGTACTTGTAGGTGAAGAGATCGATCGTCAACGAGACCGCTGCGATCGACAAAAGCGCGGCTTCCAGCGCGATGCGGTAATCGTAGAGCTCGCTGCTCGCGTCAATGATACGCAGCGAGAGGAACTGTGCGACGAAGAAACCAGCGATTAAGGCCAGACCGACGACGCCCAGCTCGACGATGTAGTGCATCACCAGATTATGGGCCGGGCTCTCCCAGCCAAACGGATACGGTTGGTGCACGCTCAAGTAAAAGAGATCGTAGGCGCCCGTGAAGTTGCCGATGCCGTAGCCCTCGAGGAAGCGATGCTTCGCCGCCTCGATCCCCACCGCCCAGATTGACGTCCGTCCTGAACCGCCGGTTTGCAGCACCGTTGAGAAGCGCTGCCAGACCGAGGTCGGCGCGCCGAACGCAATCACAACCATGGCGGAGAGTGCGATCACGACCTGAAGCCGATAGCGCGACCGCCATAAATAGTAACCCACGATGAGCAGCAATCCGGTGACGCCTTCCCTGGAGCCGCTCAGCAAAATAGCGAGAACGAGCACCGAGAGGGCAACCATGCACGCCAGCTTCGCGAACGCTTGCCGAGTTCGCAAGCCCCACATCGTGACGATCGCAACCGGAAAGAGCAACGCGTCCGCAAAATGATTCGGGTCGATCGAGTTCGCGCCGGCCTGTAGTATGAAGCGCAGCGATCCCGCAGCGTTGTTCTGCGCTAACGACGGATCGCCGTAAAACGTGTGGATGCCATAGGCTGCCGCGGCTACGCCGCCGAGTGCGACCAGGACGAGCAGCCGCCGAAACTGCCGGGCTGAAATCGGCATCATCGTGAGCGCGATGTAGAGCAGCATCAGACCGGCGTACGTGGGCAAGATCTTTAAGGCGGCGCTTTGGTCGATAGCCCAAAAAGTGCTCGCGCACATCCACGCCACGAGCGCCAGCAGCACGAGCACCGGCCAGCCTGCGAGGGCGAGGCGATGGCGGCGCGCAAGCCAAAGGAGCAAAAAGACGCCGGCTACGATCGCGAGGAGCTTGGTAAGCGTTCCAAACGAGCCCGCGTTGAGTAGGTTGTCGAAGGGGATCAGCAAGACGTATAAGCCCAACGGGAAGTCGAGCGGGCGCGCAAGCCCAACGTAGAGCGCAAACGGAGCGATCACCAAGGCCGCTAGAGCTACGCCGCCTGGGCTGACCCCGAAGACGAGCAGCGCGAGCGCGGCCAGCGCGGTCAGCAACACTGCCCCGGCTAGCACGAGATGCGGCAGCGAGCGCGGTCTTCCAACGATCTCCATGGGTCTAGGAAATTATATTGGATCAACGCTCGCTGACGCGAGAAGCGAAGGTCTCAAAAGCCGGGGCCTTCGCCCCTCACGCCGCGGCACGCCCGATAGTATGCTTGGCAGCGCATGCCCCACCATGGATTTTGGCCCTGGCAGCTTCTCCTCGCCATGGCGCTCAATTGCGTCGTCCAAGCGCTTTCAATTGCGGCCTATGCGGCCCGCTTGGCCGGGGCTCGTTCGGGACGGGTCGCAACCGCCATTTCGCTCTTCAATATCTTCGCGACCAGCAGCCGGTTCGCTCAAATGTTTTATACGCCGATGCTCGGCGCGCTCTCAGACCGCGCGTCGCTAACGTCGCTCGGGACGTATGAGTGGCAACTGCGCGCGGTCGTTTTTGCGGGGACGTTCGGGGCGGTGATCGGAACGCTGGCGATCCCGACGTTCGTCATGCTCTACCTGCGCGCGATTCGCTCGTTGGAGCGAAACGGGAGCGTGCCAAAAGCGGCCCTGGGGCTCTTGCGGCCCGCGACGGTCGTAGCCGTCCTCAACGAAGTGAAATTTACGATGGCCACTCGCATTCGAGATCTACCGTTTCGGCGCGTTCCCAAGGACATTCTCATTCTCAACGTGCTCGTAACGGCCGTTTACGGGATCGGCATCGTAGCCGCCGCGTATGCCAGCGTGCTCTACCCGCAAGCAGCCCGAACCGCCGTGCTATCCAGCGGTTTGGTAAACGGCTTTGCCACGATTGCGTACAACATCGTCGTCGATCCGGCCTCGGCGCTGATTACGGACCGCGCCGTGCGCGGCGAGCGTTCGATTCAAGACGTTAGAGCGCTGGTCGCGGGCTTGTCGTTTACCGCGACCTTGGGGCTTGCGCTCTCCCAGCTTCTCTTGATTCCGGGTGCTTCGTTGATTGAGTTCTGTGCCAGGTTCATCAGCGGACACTAGCGCGATGGTACGTTCTGGTGACGAATTGGGGCCAATGGCCCTTACCGCGCTCGCTTCGCCATGATAATCTTCGCCTTGTCTAAGACCGTCCAAGAGGTGGCCAATGGTTAACGTTCGCAAAGACCGCGAAAAAGCGCTGCAAGACGCGCGTTTCAAGATCAATGACGGTTCCCGCGGGGTGGAGCGGGTTTACGCCATCACGGGTGAGTCGCACGGGTACTTCAAGCGCCGGATCGCCGAGCTCTCCGCCGGAAAGCGCGCCCTCGAGTTCGGGTGCGGGAATGGCGCAAACGCTCTCGAGCTGTCCCGCTACGCACGATTCGTTGCCGGCATCGACATCTCGGATGTAGCGGTGCAAATCGGCACGAAGCGGGCCGCCGAAGCGGGGATTTCCAATGTAAGATTTCACGCCATGGATGCCGAGAATCTGCGTTTCGCGGATAACAGCTTCGAGATGATCTGCGGCGTCGGCATTCTTCATCATCTCGATTTGCATCGCGCTTACGCGGAGCTTGCGCGTACGCTGGAGCCCCGCGGAAGCGCGATCTTTATCGAACCACTCGGCTACAATCCGTTCATCAACCTCTTTCGCTTTTTGACGCCAAAGATCCGGACACCCGACGAGCATCCATTCATGATGCGGGATCTAAACCTCGCGAGGCGCTTCTTCGCAAGAGTGGACTTACGCTATTATTACCTCACGACGCTCTTGGCCGCGCCCCTTGCCGGCAGCCCGATCGGTAAACGCGCCGTGCGCGCCGCCAACGCCGTCGACAAAGCGCTCTTTGCGGCTATTCCGTGGCTGCGCCGGTATGCATGGTTCGTGGTCATCGAGATGAGCGATCCGATCAAACGAGCCGCTTAGTGGCCCGGCACGGTCAGAATCTGACCGAGCGTTAGAACGTCGAAGTCGCTCATGGTAATCGACGATAAAGAAGACAAATCATGAGCGTCCCAGGGATTACTTCCATCGGAAGCATTCGAAAAGTACAGATAGTTCCCGGAGGAATCGGTGTCGGCTAAGTAGACGCCGTACGTCTTCATCGCGTTTGCCACCATCGTGGCCTCCGGTCCCCAGCCCTGCGTGCTAAATGAGGCCTTGAGCCGCAAATGAGCGCCGTATGGCATCGGGTACGAGCTTGTGCCTTTAAAGGGAATACCATCCGTATCGCTCGCGGGGCGAACGAACAGATACTCGGCGACGGTTCCGGCGGGGGCGTCCCAGCTCAAAGCGTGGTCGATCGAGCCGGATTGATAGTCTTCCCATCGGACCATCCCCGCAAAGAGCGGAAGGCCTGACGCCATCGCTGAGGGCGTGCCGGGCGCCAATGGAACGTAGGATCGCTTCAGAGACCAGTTTGCGCCCGAATAGGCGCTGAGCGTCGGGTCCTGAAACTGCGTGTCGTACGATTCGAAGAGATGGCAGGTCGGCGTCTGCACGACCATAGCGTGCCTGTCGCTGAGCGGCTCGATGTAATAATCTTTGGCCCACGGGTACTTCTTAGGGAACGTGTGATACTTGACGAGGGGATGCACGATGCGCAGCGGCGTGTGCCCGTTTGCGAGGTTTATCTGTTCGACCCCAGTGGATGAAACGAAGCCGGCAGTGTCCCCGGCTTGGATGATTGAACTAATGTAGGCGGCGCTATTTGGATCCTCGGGCGCATCCGTGATGTTACCGGTGTAGGTACCGTCCGTGAACTCTGGGCATCCGTAGTAGGTGGCATGTTTCGTCAAAGGATGGCGGGATTGCGGGGGAGATGCGGCACCGCCCGGAAGCAAACTTAGCTGGGGGTTCGAGGCGCAGGCTGAAAGCAAGCATGCGGCACCGCAGAGGGTCAGTCGTCGGAAAGTCTCGTAACGTTCGTTCACGCTGATGGCCTCCATGAGTCGAGATTTGGGACTAAAGTCCCATATCGGCTGGTTCTTATGGCCTAGTGCGACTTTCCCTTGGCTTGCTTTTGCTTAATCAATGTTAAGCAAGCGTTATATGAGTTACGCGTTTCCGCGTCCTCAGCAGGATGGTTCCTTCGCCCTATTTCTCGCGATGATGATTTTGGGTTATGATGCGCACAAGATGATGCTGCGCGTCTATTTCCTTTGCGCCGTTTCCGCCGTTTTGACGGCTTGCAGCGGCGCCACCAATTCACTGGGGGCAAACGCCCTACCGGCCATGCGATCGCCGGCGCGGGCGGCTGCGCCCGCCACTGGTTCCGGTTCGATCGGCAACATAAAACATGTTGTCATAATCGTTCAAGAGAATCATAGCTTCGATAATTTGTTCGCGCATTTTCCGGGTGCCGACGGGGCCAGCCGCGGAAAGAATGCTGAGGGGCAGTGGGTCAGGCTCGAAAAGAGCGATCTGTACTCCAGCGAAGCGCTCGATAATAGCCACCTTGCGTTCACGGTCGATTACGACGGAGGCAAGATGGACGGTTTTAGCGCCGTCTACGTCAGCTCAAAGCCGTGCCCGACCTGTGCGTATAAGTACGTGAACCCCAATCAGATCCAACCGTACTGGACGATGGCGCAACAGTACGGGTTGGCAGACCATATGTTTACGTCGGAAACGAGCGGAAGCTTTAACGGTCATCAGGACTTGATCCGCGGCGACACCGAAATCAGCTCTACAGAGAGCCTCATCGACTTTCCGTCGCACGGACCGTGGGGATGCGACGCGCCGCCCGGCACGACGACCCCGGTGATCGAGAGCGACGGATATTATCTGCAGGACGGTCCGGCGCCATGCTTGTCCTATGAGACCCTGCGGGATCTCCTCGATGCCAAGCAGGTCTCCTGGAAATACTACACGCCGAACCTTCTCAAGAGTCTCGCCGGGTCGTATTGGGATGCATTCGATGCAATCTCCGCGGTTCGGAACGGCCCCGAGTGGAAGAAAAACATCTCCTCGCCCCAAACGAAAATTTTCAAGGACATCACGGCGGGCAGCCTGGCGGACGTTTCTTGGGTGATACCGGACGGTGTAGATTCAGATCACTCCGGGTTCGGAAGCACCGATAAAGGGCCGTCGTGGGTGGCTTCGGTCGTCAACGCTATCGGCGGGAGCCAATATTGGAGTTCCACCGCGATTATCATCGTTTGGGACGACTGGGGCGGCTGGTACGATCACGTTCCTCCCCCACAGCTCGATTACGCGGGCCTCGGCTTCCGCGTTCCAATGATCCTCGTCTCGCCGTACGCGAAGCAAGGCTACGTTTCGCACACGCAATACGAATTCGGAAGCGTCATTAAATTCGTCGAGGACGTATGGAATCTCGGCCGCCTCGGCACGACCGACCAGCGGGCGAACAGCATCGACGACATGTTCAACTTCGATCAGGCCCCACGCAAATTCTCGCAGATCGACGCGAAATACCCCAAATCATTCTTCGAACGCCAGAAGCCGTCGAACGTCCCAGTCGACACCAACTAGGGTCGCGACTTCGGGTGCGGCGGGTCGTACGATAGCGCGGCTCGGTCCCAGCCTGCGACCGCGAAGCACTGCTCGTAGATCGAGTCAATGAACGCTCGCAGCGCGGCGGGCGGATCCGGGGAACGTCGCACGGCTTCGTAAGGCACGACCCACTCGCGCAAATCGCTCGACCAAGCCGCCTGGGCCGGCGCGATCGGGAGCGACGGCGCTTCGGCCGGTTCCGGATAGATGTAACCGTAGAAAAACGGCGCAGTCTTTTCGTCGCCGTAGTAGAGCCCGACGTTCAGGAGCTCGGCGTCGAGATCGTACTTCATGAGATATCCTCGATCGGCGGGCGGCACGACGTGACGGCCGTTGAAGAGCATCAATGCGACGTCGAGAGCTCCCCACCACACTTGAACTCCGCAGCGGCCGAAGAATTGCGAACGCCACCCGTCAAAGACGCCGGACACGGCGGTAGCCGACACAAACCAATGCCTGACCGCCGCCGCATCGTATTCGCTCGCTCGGCGATCTTCGTCTAACGGTGTCGTATCGGGCAACTCTTGCGGTATCGTGCTTATCGTGCAGTCCACGCCGAGCGTCGCCAAGGCGTCCGTCAGCCTTGAGTAAACCTCCGCCACCGTAAGAACGGGGAGGAGCGGAACCTTCGCGCGTGCACCGTCACTTCGGGAGAGCGCGATTTCCGAATCAAAGACGTCAATCGTCGCATCGAACGACGAGCCGCGCCACGGAATCGTCCCGGTCGTAACGCCTCGCGGTGAGAGATGCAGCGCCGTAAACAACCAATTTGGTTGGAGCGGCGCGACGGCCAACTTGATCTTTCCGAGCATCTGCAGGTAGAGATGCAGGCTGCGTTTCGTGGCCGCCCAGCGGGAAACGTCTATATCCGGCCACGAAGCGCGGTCCTCGTTCATCTTGCGGGATATCATTGCGGATTATATCTCCTCACGATGACTGGACGAGTGATATTATGTAGATGAGGGCCATAACGGCGTCGGCGCCGGCCACCGCGACGGTCGCGACCCGTTTTCGCATCGGGCTTGCGACGACCAGCACGCCGAGCGCAAGCTTCTCGACGATTGCGGCTACCATGATCGGTACTCGAGCCTCGGTCTGAAAACCCGCGTAGATCAGCAGACCGCCGACCAGCGCGATCAGCAGGCTCCAGTGACGCGTGACTAAAACCGTCGCGGCGTCGGCAAGCGTCGTCCCAAAAACGATCCTGACGACGAGTTTAGGTGCGGCGAGTCCGATTCCGGCCAAAGCGGTCAGCGCACCGGTCACGATGAGAATAACGTTCATGGGGTGCCTTTCGGCAGCTCACGGCGCGCCCCGTGCAGCGATCGCCATATGGGGCTGCCGCCTCTTTAGATCGCCGGCCAGGCAGCGAGCCCGGAAATCATTCTTAGTCCCTGCGTGATGCGCTGCCGCCCGCGCGACGTGGCGCCCGGCGGAAACTCGGCTACCTCGTAGGCAAACGGCTTCTTCGCGAGGTCATTTTCGCCGGCGTAGAGTCGCCCGCTCATGCTTGTGGTGAGATAAACGACTCGGTGGCCGCCAAACGCTAGCGTTCTCGACGGGCTCGTCTGCCCGGGCGGAAAGACCAAGACGTCGGTTTGCGCAGCCTCAGCCACGGCATAGAGCGTTCCATCGGGGCCGATCGCGATGTCGCTGAGCAACGCTTCGCCATATAGACCGCTGGTAATATTCTCAAACGGAACGGTCTGACCGGGCGCAAAGACTTCGATTTGGGCGGGGCTGCATAGACCCAACGCGGTAAACCCTAACAAACCTACGTACATATTTCCGGACGCGTCGAATGCGATTGAATCCGGGCACGACGCGTCAATCGCCGCGCCGATTTTGTTTTTTCCGTCCAAAAACTCGTAAACTTTGCGGTCGTTGAAATCCGCCACCCAAAGATTCCCCGCGGCATCAACGGCGCAACCGGTCGGCCCTCCTTTGTCGGCCGTGAGGACTTCGCTCGGGGTCGATCGCCCAAACGGATAGACCGCAATCGTCGCGCCTTTCTCGTTGGGAACGTAGAGCGTGCCATCGCTGGAGAAGCACAGATTGCCGGGATGATCGATCGCCTTGCGCAGCGCCCCGATCAGCACCGGCCTTCGTCCCTTCCTCGCATAGATCTTGACCGAGCCCGAGCGATAATCCGATACGTAGAGGAGGCGCTGTGTCTTCGACAGCCCGCGAGGCAGGGGACGAAGCTGCGGCTGCGGGAGATCTTCGTTCGGAAGAAGGTGGTGCATCGCCAGTATCGCGTCGACGGCGGTGCGCGGTGCGATCGCGGCTCGCGGTAGCGCAAGCTGCGGTGAGAGCGGTGTGGACTGCGCCGAGCACGCCCCCGCGAAGACGAACGTTAATAAGCTGAAGCTGAGTCGAATGCGCACGGTACCTCCCGCCGATCGCGGCTACGTGAGAATAAATCCGAGGCGGTTATCGCTCCTGTATTTGCGGCCACGTCTTGGCCACCATCGCGCGAGCAAGAACTGTCGCAAAAAAGAAAGTTGCTTGGTGAAGGCGACGGGGTCGTCGCACGACGAGCTCACGGCAGAGATGACAAGTGCGATTTGCCTTGCGTTGGCGGCAAGCCCAGAATCTAAAGGGATCCTCACCTGGTAATTAGAGGCTTTCTGCGTCAGACCCCGCAAGTGAACACGGCCCCCCAACCCCAAATTCCCGAAAGGTGCCCATGAAGATTAAAGACGCGATAGCGGAAATAATGCGCTGTCGCTTGGTAGACCCTGCCCGCGCTGCGATGCTCGAAGCCCAGATTTTAGGGCGCGAGGCGAGCGTTAGCCTCGATCCGACTGACAATGCAGAACAGAAAGCGGCTCGAGCAATGTTCGGCCTGGCGTAGGCGTCGCCGGCTCGCTCAGAGTCCGAATGTTTCCCAGTCGTATGGGGTGAAGCCCCGTGCGACGTCCTGCCAGCCGACCCTATAGGCCTTATCGATGCCGGCCCAGTCGTTAAATCCTATGACGCTCAGCGGAAGCACTTGCTCCGGTCTAATATATCGCAGTTCGGTTACTGGAAGTGCTTTCATGACCTTCGCGAGCACAGGATTGGCCTGCGTCACGCGCGCAATTCCCGTCGGCCCCAGGCTCGTAAACGTACGCTTGCCGATCGACTGAAAGTAGGCGTTACGCATCTCGCTCTCGAGAATCTTTCGCTGCATCGTACCGAACACACCGAAGCCAACCTCCACGGCATCCGTGTAGTTCGTGTTGGGCTCGAACGGCGGGTCCAACAGAATGACGTCGGCCCCTTTTGAAACCGCGTGCGCGATCCCAACCGGGGAGTTGCTCGCGACGCCGCCGTCGCAATACTCATTGACGGTGCCGTCCGGATTCGGAATCTCGACCGGATCGAAGACCAGCGGAAGGGCCGCCGAAGCAAAGATCGCGCGGTGCAGCAGGTCCGGAGTCGCCTCACGCACGACGGTGTGCGGCCCAAGAGAAGCTTGTAGCGCGTGCACGACCTGCGGCGGTAGGTCGCGATTTCGAGGCCGCACGTAAAAGTATTCGGGGCGCTGCAGCGTGAGATTCGTCACCGCAAAGACCAGCGGCATCAGCAGCGGCGTCGCCGGATCGATGTTGTGAGAGATCCAGTCGTAGACCGGTTCGCTCTGCAAGAGTGCGGTCTCGTTTTTTGTCAAATCCATTAAGCTGATTACTGCGGCGGCACGATTTATTACCCCGCTCTCCGGATCGCGCAATGCGGCATACCGCTGCTTCGGGTGCATGAGATGCTGACTACTGATGCCGTACCACAGCTCGCGGAGCTTCGTATACTGGCCGGTTGCAACGAACCAGCCGTTGAGCGCCCCGATTGACGTTCCACAGACAATCTCGTAAGGCAGCAGTGGCGAACCGTCAGTCACGCCGCCGACGGCCGCGAGTGCGCCGACCAGCCCGGCTTGGTATACGCCACGCGCGCCGCCACCACTCAGCACGAGGGCGCGATCCAGTGGTTCAAGCGCCGCCGCATCATTGGCGGATGCGCCGAGCAGCGGCACTGTTAGCGAGGATGCGCCCAGCGCAAATAAAAAACTCCGCCGTTCGATCAAATCAACCTCCTGGAATAGGGCACCAGGACATTATCATCCGCATCGCCTCGTTAAACGCAAAGACCGGCGTGACCTTGCATCGGGAGCCGAAACGGAATAGGCGGACGTCGGGTCAAAAAACGAATTGCCGATGCGACTCTCTACCATCTCCGTCATGCTTTCTGTTGCCGCAATTGCCACGCCGATTCGCAGCGTTCATGGAAACGTCGTGACCTCTACCCAGGAGCCGCGCGTATACGTCCGGATACCGCAAACCGCGCGCTACGTCGGGTCCGACCGCTGGGTCCTTTTCGGCATCGCCAACTGTCAGCTTTTCGCCTTCGTGCAACCCGATTCAGAAAAACGCGTGCAGCGGATCTACTGGGTGCAATTCGAGGGCTACCTTCCCTCGATGCCAAAGCTGCAACACGAGTACAGGCCAACTCGTCACGCCACGTTCGCCGGTATGGATTTCTACGTTGACACGGGGCTAGAGCACAACGACCCTTCCGGCACCCCGTCGCAGGATTTGCGTGCGCTCGAAGCGTGGATTCGCGCGAAGGGCTACGCGGTCCCTCAAGGCATCAATACCGGTTCGGACGAGCAGCATCTCGACGCACTCCTTCGTGCCGGCGGCTACTCGCTGCCTTCGTCGATGATGTCGGTGCGTTTCGTTCATCTGCTCGATAATAAGCGTAAAGAGCTCATGATCATCTATAGCGAAAACCTAGCGTCGACCGGGCTGACGATCGACGACCTGAGCAAAGGCGGAGAAGCTCGGACGCTATGGCTCAAAATCAGCCGGCTATTAGTGGAGCGCGCAGAGAGAGCGATTTCAATAAGCGTACCGTGAGTTTGCACTCGCGGGCGTCGTCATGGCGTTGCTGCAGCGATTCCGTCCAACTCCGCCAAGGTTTGCGGCGACAGCGTCAACTGACCGGCGGCTAAGTTTTCGCGGAGGTGCGCGACCGACGACGTTCCGGGGATCAACAGGATGTTGGGCGACCGGTGAAGCAGCCACGCGAGTGCGACCTGCATGGGTGTCGCACCGAGTCGCTCGGCGACGGTCGACAGCGTTGACGATTGCAATGGCGTGAACCCGCCGAGCGGGAAGAACGGCACGTACGCGATTCCCTGTTGGGACAAATCGTCGATCAGGGCATCGTCGTGGCGGTGGACCAAGTTGTAGTTGTTCTGCACGCACACGATGTCGGTGATCGCTTGCGCTTCAGCTACTTGGATAGCCGTGACGTTGCTCACGCCGATGTGGCGGATCAGGCCCTTGCGCTTGAGGTCGGATAGCGCCGCCACCTGCTCGGCGATGGACCCCTCCTCGGGACCGTGGCCGGAACCCATCACGCGGTAGTTGACGACGTCGAGCGCGTCCAGGCCTAGGTTACGGAGGTTGTCGTAGACACCGCCGGTCAATTCGTGAGGCGAGTTCGCGGGCAGCCACGACTTGTCCGGACCGCGGCGCCCCCCAAGTTTAGTGACGATCACTAGGCCTGCCGGGTACGGATGCAAAGCTTGCCGGATGATCTGGTTGGTGACGTGTGGGCCATAATAGTCGGAGGTATCTATGTGATTCACGCCGGTCGCGACGGCCTGGCGCAGGACGGTTACGGCAGCGTCGGGATCCTTGGGCGGCCCCCACACGCCGGAGCCGGCCAGCTGCATTGCGCCGTAGCCGATCCGGTGAACCGACAATGCCGTGCCGCGAAACGTAAATCGGCCGCCGAGCGTGGTCTCACTCACTTTGATACTCTTTTTCCCGAGCGCGAGCAAACATACCGGCAACTTCTCGGCGGAGCGCCTCGATCTCCAAGATATCGAGGGCCACGCCGACGGCATGAGCTAGCACGCGCAGAGCATCGCGTTCGTCCGGCGCATAGCTTTCGCCACTGCGCTTGGCGGCGCACACGAGAGCCCCGGCTAGCTGGCCGCGGACCCTCATCGGGAAGGCCGAATCGCCTGGCAAGTCCGAGTGCATGCCCGGCAGTTCGACCGGTTGATGCCACGCCCGCATCTCCAGCAACGCCCAGTCGTTTTCGCCGATCGGTTTTGCGTCGTCGAATGTCGAGCGAGCCGGTTCGTACGTGCCGTCATCCCGCCGAAGGTAGACGGCCACCGCGCTCGCGTCGCCATGACGCGAGGCGACGTCGACCGTTTTGTCCAGCAGGTCGTTGGCGTCGGTTACTAAGTCCGCTTCGTGCGCAAACCGCCGGATCGCAGCTTCGGCAAGGTGGCGCGCGCGGAAGAAGAGGTCGTCGACGACTCGATCCACGCGCGCGTGGATGAATCGGATAGAGAAGCCGAGGACGAGCGCAATGCAGAGTTCGGCGATCAGGTTCGCCGTTCGATCGTACTGCGTGAATGCCAGCGATAGGAGCCATTCGGCGACGAGGAACGCGGCGACGACTACCGCCGAAACGACTGCATAAACGACGGCGCGATTGATGACGAATACCACGCCGAAAACGCGGTGGCGCAGAATCGCGTAGGTAAGCCCGAATGGAATGGCAAGCAGCGCGAAGGAGGCCCAGTCGCTGTGACCATTGAGTTGCTGAACGATACCGACGGCTAGGCCGGTGAAACCGACCGCGAAACTTGCCAACACCCAGAGCATCCTCGGGCGGTCGGCCCCTCGAGACTTCGCAAACGAAATCGCAAGCCCCGTAACGGTTGCGAATACGAAATACGCGATGCAAAGAATGAGGGCAACGAAGCTCGCGAGCGTCGATTGCCCGACGATCTGTATCCAGGCGAGCGCGATCGCCACGAGTGCGATCGGCAGCGTCAGCCGCCGCAGCACCACCAGGAGGCCGTCATTGGTGCGATCGGGGAAAAGCGTCGCAAAATAGACGGCCGACGCGCTGCCCGCGATGAAAAACATCTGCTGCAGGCCGAAAATCGTAACCTGTATGCTGTCGTTGGGCAAGGCGTGCCCTAAGAGCGACATCGTGCAGCCGAAGCTTACGAGCATGCACGCTAGAGCGCGTGCCGACGGTTTATCGAACCAGCGCCACGCGATCAGGCCGCCCAGCCAAAGAAAGGAGAACTGCAGGATGGTCTGCAGGAGGCGCAGCGAGAGCGATTCTTGATTTGCTGCGACGGCCGCAACCAGTGCGATCTGCTTTGCGCGTCCGTTGCGCTCCACGATGAACGAACAGCGCGCAGCCGCAAGCACGAAGATTTCGCAGCGAAATCGGTCCTTTTTTTCCAGCACGGTGATCGTGTCGCCGGGGCGAATGCCGGCTCGCGCCGCCTCACCCGTGACGGTACGCACGGTAACGCTGCCGCTGCGTCCCGGATCGGGCCGCGAACCTATGCCGAAGTCCCCCTGCGCTTGCGGTCGCGCGAGCGAGTACGCGCCGAGTACCGTTGCAGCCGCCGCCAGCACCAGCAGCAGCGCGCGCCAAGCCGAGATCAGCATGGGAGCCATTTTGCGAAGAGGCCCGAGTTCGCCCTCTTCAAAGCGTTGCGCCTTAGTGCAAGAACCGGGATGCAAGAAACGGCCAAAGCCGTTGACCCATGAACATTCCCACGAGTCCGATAAGGCCCAGGAATGGCGGTGCCGGCGACGGCAATTTCACCAGGCTAAAAACAACGCCGACCGCAAGGCCGGTACCGAATGCAAGGAGCATCGCGCTGGACGAAACGGCTTGATCACTCATGCGAGAGGTCTGGCACCGCTACTCCCCCTCTTCCTGCCGGTCGGCGTTTTCGCTCTACGCGGAAACGAGTCGGCTCCCGCGAGTTACGGCGCAAACCATTACTTGGGCGGAGTTTCCCACTCGACGACGCCATCCGGCAACGTCCTGGTCGCACGCCAAAGCCAGTCGGCAACTTCGGACGACGGATCGGAGAGCGTGATCGCCAACGTTTGCGCTGCGCGCGTGAGCGCCATGAGTAGCCGGCGTTTTGCGACGTCGTCAGGCGTACATCGGTCGTCTGGATGTATGTTCGGGTGTGCGATGCGATTACTGGTAGAACTCGTCGAGCGCGACGAGTACCGTCGACCAGCCCTCTAAGCCGCGCATCGAGGCATATTGGACGACGCGAATCTCATCGTTCCCAGGTACCTCGGTGGCTTTGCTGCTTCTCCTCGATGGCGAGCAGACCGCAAATGATCGAGGCTTCCGGCGCGGTTCCACCGTCGCGCAGGCGGGTCGCAGCGACGGGGCGTGGCTTCACAAGCGATATCTCAACCGCCAGGTCGATCTCGAACATCAGGCGGACGCCCACGAAGATTCGCACGCGGTCGGGTTTCGGGGATTGCGCCAGGTCAGGCCACTCGGCGAGAACGAGGTCTAACAGATGCTCGGCAATTGGCAGTTCATTTTTAGGCGATAGCGGAACGATCTCGATCATCGTCAACGCTCATTGTACGGGCCCACAAGACGCATGTCGAGGCGCGAAACAGGAAACGAGATGCGTCGGTTTCTTACGTTGACATGAACTAAGCCGACGACTATACTGGGGGCCCGGGGACGAGCATTCGACGCCCCGCGTAGCCACACTCTCGTGTCATAGCCGGTTCCGACGTCCAGTCTTATTTAGGAGAGCCGTGGATTTTGTAGAACGCCTGTTTCACATTTCCCCTGATGGCGGCACCGGACTTTTAGAGTGCAGCGTCCTCGTCGGTAGCGCGGCGATTGGAGCCGCACTTGCGGTCTTGCGGATCGGCGCTTCGTTGAAGCGCCGCGCGTGGAGATACCACCCGTGAGTCCCGTCTTGAGCAACACGATTTGGACCTCGATCGGACCCAGGCCGATCGAGACGGCGGGCGGTCTCGGTGCAATCTCGGGCCGAGTTCAAGCCGCCGCACCCGATCCCGCCGATGTCAACGTCTTGTACATCGCGGGCGACGACGGCGGGATCTGGAAAAGAATCGCGCCGTCCGGCTGGGTTCCCCTCACCGACTTCCAGCCGAGCCTCAACTTTAATGGATATCACCCGCTCGTCGTCCATCCCGCCGACTCGAAACTCATCATGGGCGTCGTTTCGGGAGCACCTGGCGGCGGACTCCTGAAGTCCGCCGATGGCGGAGCGACTTGGCAGCTGTTGGCGACGCAGTTCGAGAGCCAAAGCCTGTACGCCATCGCGGTCCATCCGACTAATACGCATTTACTCTACGTCTCGGCCGGATGGGACGGCGCATGGAAATCCGCAGACGGCGGCGTGACCTGGCAGCAGCTGACGGCACTGCCGGGCGGCTATGTTTCAGATTTGATCCTCGCCAAATTCGATTCTAACACGCTGTATGCGGGGGTTCTTGGCAACTCGGGCGCCGACGAGCCGAAGAACGGCGTTTACCGCAGCACTGATGCCGGCGCGAACTGGCAGCTTTTGAGCGGCTTGCCGTCAGGTGCGGCGCTGAGCGACGGCAGTACGGCCGTGCGGTTGGAATCGGGTAGCGGATCGGGCGTCGTTTACGCGGCGATCCTGACTTTCGGTTCGAATCCGTCGCCGCCCCCGGCGCAAACGATCCTTCCGGTCCAACGCTTTAGGACAACCGACGGCGGGGCGACCTGGAAGCCGCTAAAGGCATCGCCCGGAAAACCAGAGACGCGTTCGTGGCATCTGCTCATCGCGGTCGATCCCGCCGATGACGATCACATTTTCGCAAACGACTCGTATTCGCTCTACGAGAACACGCACGGCGGCATGAAGCCTTGGACTGAGGCCGACGCCGGCATTGGGTATCTCTCCGACCTCAATCACTTCGATTGGGTGAACCTTTCCTTCGATGCAGACGGCGACGCCGTCTTGACGGCCGACCAAGGCGCGTTTCGGTACGGACTGAAGAGCACAAAGTGGACGTCGCTCGTGCACGACCTCCAAGTTTCGGAGTTCTACACTATCACTATCGACCCGCACGATTCCAAAGTCGTGTACGCCGTCGGCCAAGACATCTTCATGGAGAACACGACCGGCTCGCTGCATTGGAACGTGATGGAAGGTTCGATCAACGAAACCGGCAAGGTCTTGGTGGACCCCCACAACTCCAACCGCCTCTGCGCGTTCAATCCGCTGGCAACGGACAACTTCGTTCGACAGACGGTCGACGGTGGCGCGACGTGGAACACGATTTTCCCAGTCGGCCTCTTGAGCAGTTCTTTTTTATCCTGGTATTCGCAATCTGCCGGATACGATTTCGCGTACGGAGCGCAACGGGCATTTGCGATGGATCAAACGAATCCGCATCGACTGCTCGTCGTTGCCGACCGAGTCTTCGAGACGAAGAACGCGACTGCCGCTTCCCCGGCGTGGAGCGCGATCAGCAGCGTGCTTTCGAGCGATCCGTCAAAGCCGTACTTCACGACGCTCGCGATCGCGGCATCGGATACCGGCACGGTATACGTTACCACGCCCGACGGTCACGTGTGGGTCACCGACGACGACGGCGCACATTGGACGACGCGAGACACCGGTATGACGGGCACGGTTCGAGATCTTCGTATCGACCCATCGGATCAGAACCATGCGTTTGCCGTCACCGATGACGACGTCTGGGAGCTTTCGCCATCCACGCTTACCTGGAAGAAAAGAACCGGAAATATTCCTACCGTCTTGAGCCTATGGACGATATTCGTTGACTGGCGCCCAGCGGTATCCGACTTGTTCGTCGGAACGACGCGCGGGGTTTACCGTTCGGTCAACCTCGGTGCGACCTGGACGAAATTCTCTGCCGCCCTTCCCAACACAACCGTCAGAGATTTGCAAGGTCGAGTCAGCGACGCCGATCCCCATCTTCGAATCGTTTCGGCCGGGACGTACGGCCGCGGTGCATGGGGCATTCTCGTGCCTCCTTGGGGCGCCGTCGCAACGGCTATCGTGAGCGGTGGGAACTTCGGAACAGCATGCGTGGGCTCTCATACCGACCAACCGCTGACCATCAATAACATAGGAACGGGGCCGCTTACCGTAACCGACATCACCTCGTCGGACGCCGAGTTCGAGCCGCCGAGCGTCGCTTCATATCCGCTCGTGGTCAGCCCCGGAGGGTCGGTTGACGTCATCATCCGCTTCGCGCCGACGAGCTATGGCACAAAGTCGGCGCTTCTCACGCTGACGAGCAACGATCCGAGCGGTCCGCACACGATTAAGGTCTCCGGAGTCTGCGGTGCCCCTCGGCTAAGTCTTGTGATTGCAGACGCAGGGAGCTTCGGTGCGACCTGTGTCGGCAGCATCATGGATAAGCCGCTCGTGCTCAACAATAGCGGAGGGTGCGCGCTTTCGGTTACCGGCATCACTACGTCTGCATCGGATTTCGTCGTTCCCGAAGTTCTCAGTTTCCCGCTGAGCATCGCGGCCGGCGATTCTTTGACCGTCCCGATTCGCTTCGCGCCCGCGAGTCTCGGAGCTAAGTCAGGTTCGATCACCGTTGCGAGCGACGATCCGGCCGGTCCCCGCACGATTGCCGTTAGCGGTGTTGCTCCATCGGGCACGCTTGCCGTAACCGGTTCGACTTGTTTCGGCGGGGTCAAGGCGTGCACGGGCGCGGAGCATACCCTAGCGATCTGCAACGTCGGGGAATGCGACCTACATGTGACGAGCGTCGCCTTCAAGCGCAAGAGTTGCTATTGGAAACTGATGAATAACCCGTTCCCCGCGACGCTCCACCCGGGCTCATGTCTTGGCTTAGTCGTTCGCTACTGGGCGGCAGAACGGTGTCCGCGGGCGTGCGAGTTAGTCATCCAGAGCGACGACCCGGCCGGACCGGTGCGAACGCTGGACCTGCTCGCCTATACGGTCTGGAGCGATTGCGGCTGCAAGTCGTGCTGTGACGACTGCCGCAAGGGTGGTTGCTCGAAGACGCACGGAGATTGTTGCGGCACGTGTTGCGATCCTTGCTGCGACGACGGGGCCGGCGATGACGACGGGAGCTGAACGGAGCGCCGCTATCCCTTTCCGGCTCGCTGCCGGTTTCGCGCGAGAATTCCTTGAATGAACGTGATCGCCGGAAACAACGCGGCGATGGTGGCAACGATCGGCGCCCACTGCGCGATCTCGTTAGTGAACGGTTGGCGAACGTCGAGCGAATACTCCCTCACCCAGCGCGGCGCAATCTCGACATATTGACCTGGTCGGATGATCCTACGTTGATACACGTCAATCCGAACGAAATGGCGCCCCACCGAGCGGGGTCGCAAAAACCACGTCCACTTTAGGTCCTGGACGGGGGTCGTCGATCCATTCGCACATACGGAATCGTTCGGGGCTGTCACGCAGTAAAAATCGCGGCCGTCGAGCTCGTCTGCCATCACCGGTGCTACATCAAAATCGAGTGCCGCGATCTCGGGCTTGAACTCAACCCCATTATTTCGCATCTCGGCAACTGCCGAAAGGTCGTTAAAAGCGCATGCGAATACAACGGTGACCTGTAGAACGTCGCCGACCGTAACGCTCTTGGCAATTGCGTCCGGCGGCCTGGTAGATGACGGAGCGGGAGTCGGCGACGCTACCGCGCCCAGCTTTTGCGGCACCCCTGTGTCGGCGTTGCAGGTGTTGTTGTACTTCTCGCCTGGATAGACAAGAAAATTTATTGGCTGCTTACTCGAATTCGCGCGGTTCACGAGGTCATCGGCGGAACGAGCCTGCTGAATCGCGCTATTCTCTAGGCTCAGGTATATTACCGCGCCCGCAGAGAGAGCGAATACGACTAGTGAGACGAGTAACCAACGGTGATGCGTCACAGGCGATTGCTAAAGACGCGACTGCACGTTAGTGATACTGCACTCGTGGGATAACCGACTGCTTGCCATTGACCGTTGTTTCCGTACTGAGGCGCTAAACCGGTCGAATCGATTACCGTGTGGGAAGCGACGACTTTCCCGCCCTGATCGCGGAAGTCAAAGCGAATGATTATCGGCGCGATCGTCTGCGATCCGTGATTCTGATACTGCGCCCGGAGTACAAGGTAGTAATTGGCCGTTCCGGTCTCGCTCGGAGCGCTGCTGGCGCTGCAGGAAATTGAAAGCGGATTGCTGCTCGAGGCCGGACTCGCTGCGGACAGAGAGGTCTCGGCTGCTGCGCTTAGCGTTGTGGTAACCCCGAACAGCGCCACGAGCGTAGCTAGCACAGCAGATCTGCAATTCCTCACGCATCCTGAGGTTCGCTAGGCGCGCCCTTTAGACCCGCGACCGGTAACGCGAAAGAGCGGCGCACGGTGTCGTCGACGACCAAACCATCCCGCAACCGAATCACGCGACGAGCGTATCGCGCAATCTGCTCGTCATGCGTTACCATGATGATCGTGCGCCCGCTTTCATGGAGCTTGCTGAAGAGGAGCATAAGCTCTTCGCCAGTCTTGGAGTCGAGATTGCCGGTGGGCTCGTCGGCGAGGAGGACGGCCGGGTTGTTGATCAACGCTCGGGCGATGGCGACCCGCTGCTGTTCGCCGCCGGAGAGCTGGCTGGGCTCGTGCCGGCCTCGATCACCGAGACCGACTTGGTCGAGAGCGTCTTGAGCGAGCGCTAGTCGTCGCTTTGTCGGTACGCCGGCGTAGAAGAGTGGGAGCGCAACGTTGCGCAGAGCGTCGGTGCGCGCCAACAAGTTGAATCCCTGAAAAACGAAGCCGAGCTTGCGAAGCCGGATGTCCGCCAGCGCGTTATCGTCGAGCTGCGAAACGTCGATGCCATCGAGCGCATACGTGCCGCTCGTCGGCCGGTCAAGACAGCCGATAAGATTCATCAACGTCGATTTGCCCGAGCCTGACGGCCCCATGATCGCGATATACTCGCCCTGCGCTGCGGATAGCGTGACGCCGCGAAGTACCTGGACGTTGAGTAGGCCGTTCTCGTAGATTTTCTCGATTTCGTGGAGGTCGATCGCCAGCGGTCGTTCGGCTCCCCTCGGGGTGAGACTACTCATAGCGCAGAGCCTCGATCGGATCCAATGCGGCTGCGCGGTACGCCGGATAAGTGCCGAACGCCAGCGTCGCGACCACCGCAAAAGCGGCGGCGACTCCCACCGCTTTGATCCAAGGAATCGGGACTACGGTGCCGGTTAGTTTGATGATGAAAACTTGGTTGACAAACGCGCCGAGGCTCAGCCCGATGACCAAGCCGATCGCGCACCCGGCCGAGCACAGCGTCAACGCCTCGATGAAAAATTGCACGAGTATTTGTCCGCGTCGCGCGCCGATCGCCTTCCGCACGCCGATCTCCCGCGTGCGCTCGGCGACCGAGACGAGCATGATGTTCATGATCCCGATGCCGGCGACCAACAGCGAGACCGCGCCAATCAGGCCGACGATGAGCGTCAACGCGTTGAAAATGCCATCAATGCCTTTTGAAAACTTGGCTTTGTCGAGGCTGAGATACTGCAGTCCGGCGGCGCCGTGGTGAAGCTCCCCAAGCTTGCGCTGCACCGCCAGCTCCAAGTGCGGAATCTGCGCCGGGTCCGTAACGATGAACCCGGCTCCAAAGAGCCTGCTGCCGCGCAGGAAATCGCGTGCGTACGTTGTCCAGGGGATCAAGATGTCTCCACTAAACTGCGCGTTGAGGAATCCACGCTTGGGAGGCACTAAGATGCCGACGACGACGTACCGCTGCGAACCCGCGTAGATGCTCTGCCCGATCGGGTCGCCGCCCTGTGGAAAGAGTCGCTGATATGCGTTATTGGTGAGCACGCTGGCATTGGCGGCGCCGGCGATGTCGTCGGCCGTTAAATGATGTCCGTAGAGAAGCGGTAGGTTGTCGAAGGAGACCGCGGCATCCGGGGAAAGGGAGAATCGGGCTTGGCTATGGGCCGCGCGCACGAGTTCGCTCTCTGCGCCGAGCGGTATTGCGGCGACAATGCCCGGGATGTCTGCCTGGATCGCAGCCAGGTCGCTGAGTGTAATCGCGGCTTTGGAAATATCGCGTTGCCGCGAGTTTGGAAAGATCACGAACGAGTTGTCGGTAAGCGAGCCAAGAGCGCCGTTGACCGCACCGGCCATACTGTTACCGAGGACCTGGATCGCGATCACGGCGCCGACCCCGATTACGAGACCCATGATCGTGAGTAGCGATCGAACTTTGTTAGCGAGCAGAACGCGGGCCGCTTCTTCGAAGTACGTCATCTTTAGGAGTTTCAGGAGCGAAGCGCCTCGATAGGATTCAGACGTGCGGCCCGTAGGGCAGGATAGATTCCGAATAGCATGCCGACGGCGATCGAAAACCCTAACGCGATGCACACGATCAGGAGGTACGGGATGAGAATCTCGCCGAG
>JBAVSO010000085.1:0-18409 GCA_049695635.1 Candidatus Cybelea sp.
CGCGGCGATCGCGTGATAGGCCGCACCCGTCGGCGTGGTCGCGCGCAGCGCGAGCGGCTCGCCACGATTGGTCGTCACGATGATCTCGGGCTCGTCGGCGATTACGCCTAGCAGCGGCAAACGCAAAATCGCGTTGACGTCCTCAACGGATAGCATTTTCCCCTTGCGTACCAGTTGCGGCCGCAAGCGGTTGATGATGAGCTGTGGATGAAAACGGTTCCCGAGCAACCCGACGACGCGATCGACGTCACGCACGGCGGCGACCTCCGGCGTGCAGATGACGATCGCCTCATCCGCGCCGGCGACGGCATTACGGAAGCCGAGCTCGATGCCGGCCGGGCTGTCGATCAGCACGTAATCGTAGCGCTCGCGAAGCTTGACAATCAGGGCTTTCATCTTTTCGGTCTCGACCTCGTCCTTCTCGCGCGCCTGCGCCGCCGCAAGCAGGAAGAGTCGTTCGGTGTGCTTATCGGCGACGAGCGCATCCTCAATTTCGACCCGCTCTTCGAGCACGTCGAGCAAATGATGGTTGACGCGGCTTTCCAGGCCGAGCACGATGTCGAGATTGCGCAAACCGACGTCGGCATCGATCATCACGACGCTCGCTCCGCGGCTCGCCAGCGCCGTTCCGAGATTCGCGGTGGTCGTAGTCTTCCCGACGCCGCCTTTGCCCGAGGTTAGGACGATAGCGCGTCCGCGCTTTGCGCCCCTCGACGCCGCTTCGACGGGCTGCGCGTCGCTGCGGACAGGCATTGTCGAAGGGCTCAGGATGACATCATCGGGCTGTACTTGGTGCACCATTACCCCGCTTTCAAAGCCTCGAGCAGGCGTCCGAATAACGTTTGATTGTCGAACGTAGTGAAGGGAACGAGCTCGCCCTCGAGCCGCCGCGCGATCTTGTCGTAGATCGCGCGCAAGCGATTCGTTTCGTTGAGCACGATCGGTTCGCCGCGATTGGTCGTATCGATTACTTCTTCATCGTCAGGGACGATGCCGAGGAGCTCGATCGAGAGGACGTCGCAGACGTCTTCAACCGAGAGCATATCTCCGCTGCGAACCATCTCCGGGCGCAGGCGGTTGACGATCAAACGAATCGTCTTTCCGGCTTCGGCGATCTTTCCGACGACGCGGTCGGCGTCGCGAATCGCGCTGACCTCAGGTGTCGTGACGACGATTGCCTCGGCGGCTCCCGCAACCGCGTTGCGAAAACCCGACTCGATGCCGGCGGGACAGTCGATCAGCACGTAGTCGGCCTGCTCTGCCGCGAGGTCGACGATCGCCGAAAACTGCTCCGGTGTAATCGCGTCTTTCTCTCGCGTTTGTGCGGCCGGAAGGATCGAGAGCGAATCGAAGCGTTTGTCTTTGATCAACGCTTGGCGAAGCTGACAGCGACCTTCCGCTACCTCGACGAGATCGAAAACGATGCGCTTCTCGAGCCCCAGCACCAAGTCGAGATTGCGCAAGCCGATGTCGGCATCGATCAGAATGACGCGCTTTCCACGCTTGGCGAGCGTCGCGCCGAGGTTTGCGGTGGTCGTCGTCTTTCCGACGCCGCCTTTACCGGAGGTGATAACGATCTTACGAGTGGTCACGCCGAGGATGCTCCCGAGCCGTCGAGGTGTTTGAAGCGGTCGAGCGGGAGAACGACGATCTGTCCGTCGCGCACGATCGCCGCTTCGGCGCCGCGCGTACCGCGCCGCTGCGCGCCCTCTTCGGCCGCAATAAAGGTGGAGATACGCAGCTGCGTCGGCGCGAGATCGAGCGCGAAAATGCGCGCGCTTGCGTCGCCTTGGGCGCCGGCGTGCGCGATCCCCGCGAGGCGTCCGAAAACCAATATGTCACCGGTCGCGACCAGCTCAGCGCCGGGATTGACGTCGCCCACGACCACGATGTTGCCGGTCTGATGAAGCGTTTGGCCGCCGCGCAGCGTCGCGGCTTGATAGAGCGTGGTCGGCAGCGCTTCGACCAGCCGCAACTCCGGCGCGGTCCGCGGCACCTCAGACTCGATCTTCGCCCGGCGCACGCTTGCCTCCCCACGTTTGCGCCGCTGCGCAATGTCGCTGCGCGCACCAGAAAAGTCGGCGACCAGCGAGCGGGCCGAATCCGAAAGTCGCGGCGCGAGGGACTCAAACTGCAGGCCTTCGGCGAGTGCCAGCAGTTCGAGCCCCTCGCCCGTCCCCGTGAAAGCCCGCAGGGTGATGCCCGCACCGGCCAAGAGTGCGCGTAAGCGCGTCACGCCCTCCGCCGACGGTACGTTCTCACCATAGTTTGCTACCGCGGATGAGCCTCGATAAAAGGTCGGCTGCTCGGCGAGGCGAGCTTCAAGCTCATCGAGGGCCTCTCCGAGGTCGCGGTCGCAAAGCGCCACTTCAAGGCCGTCCAGCCGCCCTCGTAAGAGTGTCACGTTCGGCTCTGCGCGAAGTATCTAGTCCATACCCGCCGGTATCCACAAACGATTCGCAATTTCTTTATCTTTTCCACATATAATACACAGTGACTCGACGTACGCTGGCCAGTACGTCATGCAAAGGAACCCTTAACGCATGCTCCGCCGCACGATTCCGATCTTCACCATCATCTCCCTTATCTCTGCCGTATGTCCGGCGCGAGTCTTCGCGATGTCGACCCAGGCAGAGATCGCGCTCGGCCAGGCGGAAGACCAGCAGATCGTCGCGAGCAGTGTCGTCGAGACCGATCCGCTGCTCAACGCCTACGTTCAGGGCGTCGCGGGTAATCTTTGGAATCAGGTCGCGCGTAAGGACGTGCCGTACTCGGTCAAGGTCCTCAAAGATAGTCAGATCAACTCCTTTGCGACGATGGGCGGCTTCGTCTACATCAACGAGGGCCTAATCGACTTCGCACAATCCGATGACGAGTTGGCCAGCGTCATCGGCCACGAAACGGGTCACATCGAGCGACGGCACGTCATCACCACCAACTCGAAAGCCGAGATTCTGAATCTCCTCTTTGGCCTCGCTTCGATCTTCTCGCCGATCATCTACGAGTTCGGCGGCCTCGCCGAAGCGGGCGTGATGGCGAAGATCGAGCGCGGCGACGAGCTGCAAGCCGATCGGTACGGCCTGCAGCTGATGTCCCGGGCGGGCTACGATCCCGAGTCGATGGTAACGATGATGGCTCATCTGGGTGTGCTGCAGAACGAGCACGACGATGCCGTGAGCAAATACCTCCAAGACCACCCAGACCCGTCGGCGCGCGTCGCGCACCTGATGGGCTATCCCGAGCTCGACCCGAGCGACGTGACGACCAGCCAAGAGCTCGTGCAGGCCTCGAGCGACGAGGAGCGTTCGCGCTACGCCTTCGCGCGGATCCGCCTCAATCAAGTCCTGGCGAAAGATCCGCAGAGCTCCGAAGCGCTCTTAGAGCTGGGGCAATCGGAGTTGGCGCTCGGCTTGCCGAATAAGAGCGAGCAGACCCTTGCCGAGGCGGCGCAGCTCGGTTCGCCGCAGACGCGAGCGACCGCCAACGCGCGAATCGCCGCACTGCGTCAAATGGAAGTACAGGAGGTGACGTTCGCGCGGCTCGACCCTCCAAAGCATAAGGCCGATCCACCGAGCCTGCAAAGCACCGTAACGGCGGCCCAAGCAACGCACCTGCAGAACGCGACCGAAATTCAAGCCCGCGAATCCGAGGGCAAGGATCAGCTCAAGTCGGTGCAGACCCGGCTCGACACGCTGAGCTACGAGGTTCCCGACCTGAGCCGCATCAACATCAAGCGCGGCTCCAAGACCGAGGCCATCGTCAAGAATCTCACCTCGATGGCGCGCTCGCTCAACAGCGCGCTGCAAGACGTCGGCGGCGATTCGAGCCCGATCGGCGGCATCGGAACGCTCGAGAAGAACAAGGAGGGCGGACTGCTCAAGGAGAGTGCCGACATCTATGAGGAGATGCTGGCGCCGTTCACGCTCACGCCGATTCCGACCGAATCGGTCGCGATCTTTCCCTCGTATCCGTCGATGATGAGCGAGCTCTCCCGCGCCGACGGAGAGATGTTGCGGTCCGTCGACGCGTCGCGCGCCGCGCTGACGCAGATCGATCAATCGCTCGGCGATCTCGATGAGTTCCTCAAGGATTTGGATCACGCGTCGGTCAGTTACAGCGGCGACATCAGCCCGAACGAATACGCGGCTCTCGTGCCGCTCATGAAGCAGTGCGTTGATGAGTTCAACGCCGCCGCGACGCAGGCGTCGCAGGGCGCGCAGCTCTTCAACCTCGCGCGCTCGCGTCAGCTCTCGACCCGAATCACGTTGCTCGGCCTGGGAACCTCGCCCGAGCTTTACTCAACGCTGCGGTATGCGCTGCAGCAGCGCTTCGGAAACGGCACCGTTGATTATCGCACGATGCTACGCGACGGTTTGACGCCCGGCGACGTGACCGCAGCCGCGATCATCGCGGCCGACATCAAGAGCACGCCCGAAAGCGTGATCGCGGAGGCAAAGAGCTCGGGCACGACCGTCATCGAGGTGGCGAACGCGCATAAGATGCACTCGTGGCCGCTCGAGATTTTCATGGGTCTGGTCTACCTCGACTACACCGACGATCCGCGCAAGGAACTGCGCAGGGCGGACGGAACGCTCGCGGTCGATCTCAACAAGTTAGGTTTGTAGAAAGGAACGTTCGTGCCGGGAGCAGCTGACGCGCGCACTATCTTTACGCTTGTTCGCAACGGCATAGACGCGCGCGCGGTGCACGTGCACGTGCGCAAACCGTTTCGGTTCTTGCTTTGCGGCGATCCGGCGCTGATCGCCGAGTTTCGAGCGCTGATGCTCTCGGGGCACGACGAAAGCGTTCCGCCCGACGCGGCCGCGTGCTTGGAGACGATTCGCCCCGAAGCTCCGCTCGTCACCAATCCGAGCGAAGTTCGCGCGGTCGTCTTTCTCGGACGGCCGGGTGACGCCGCTGGATCAGACTTAACGGCGATGAGCGTCTTGCGCGTGCCGATTCTGGCCCTGACGGTCGATCCGCTTGCGATAAGCTCGGGGCCGCCGGCGCCGCCGCCGGCGGGCGGCTGGGCCGAGTACGTCGTTCCGGCGATTGCGCGGGAACCGTTGCGTGGCCGCTTCTTCCCACATCTGATCGAGTGCGCGAAAGGCGTTGAGATCGCGGTCGGCCGGCGCTTGCCGGTGCTGCGCGATTGCGTCGCTTCCAAGCTGACGCGCGACGCCGCAAACAACGCGCTGAAGGTCGCGGTCGCGAGCGCGGTCGTCGACCACATTCCGGTCGTCGGCATCGTGCTCGGGGCAGTCGCCTCAGCTGGTGACATGGTCGCGATCACCGGCATTCAGGTGATGTTGATGCTTCACATTGACGCGGTCTACGGCCGCGACCCCGACGTGCAGCGAACCTGGCAGGTGTTGCCGGTGATCGGCGGCGGATTCGGCTGGCGCACCCTAGCGCGCGAGCTCGCCGGTTTCGTTCCGGTCGCCGGAATCGCGATCAAGGGCGCGATCGCCTACGCAGGCACGATCGTCGTTGGCGAAGGCGTTACGTTCTTCCACGAACACGGCAGCCATATGACCAAAGGCCAAGCCTCGACGCTCTACGAGCGTGCCAAGGAAGACGCGTTGCGCTTCGGGCGCGACCTTATCGCGAAGCTGCGGAAATAGGCCCGCGCCGCGAGCGCCTGAAACATCCCGGCTCGCTCGCCCGTAGAGGAAGCCATGAATCTCTTGCGTTCGGCCGCAGGCGCCTTCGTCTTGGCGGCCCTCTTCACAACGACCCTCTCACGCGCCGCCGAACCGGATCCGCGTGTGGCGCAGCTCATCGAAGCGTCGGGAAAGGCATTGGGTATCGGCTCGCTCTCCTCGGTCGCGACGCTGCGATTCGACGAGCGCATTTCGGCGGTCGGGCTCCACGGAACGGCGACCCAGTACGTTGACGTCCGCGACGGGCGGTTTGCAGAAACGGTCAACCTCGCGCCGGTCGTTTCGCTCGATGGCTACGACGGAAGCGTCGAATGGAGCGGTGACGGAACGCACCTCGTCTGGAATAACGGCGGCGACAGCGATCGCGCCTCGGAGATCAATCAGGCATATCTCGAGAGTTACGCGCTCTGGAAACCGCAGTCGAGCGGGGCCAAGGTCTCGTGGCTCGGCACCAAGACGCACGCCGGTCGCAGCTACGACGGATTGAAGATCACGCCGGCCGGTTCGAAGGTGCCGTTCGAGCTCTGGTTCGACGGCTCGACGCACCTGCCGGTACGCGGCAACTTCGTCAACGGCTTCACCACGTCGACGCTCACGTTCTCTGGCTACGAGCGCGATCGCAGCCTCGACGTCGCCCGCGCGATTCACGTCGATTCGAGCGACGGCAACAACTCCGATATAGATGTGGTCGGCATCGCGTTCGATGCACCCGGCGCGCAGGCCGCTTTGGCGCGGCCGCAAACGAAGCCAACCGATTTTTCCATGCAGAATGGGAAGACGTCAACGACCATCCCGATCGCGATTGGCGAGAATCACGTCTACCTCGACGTGATGATCAACGGCAAGGGACCGTTTCGCTTTATCTTCGATACCGGCGGCGCGAACGTCATCGATCCGGCAGTTGCCAAAGAGATCGGCGCATTTGGAAGCGGATCCGCACAAGGCAGCGGCGTTGGTTCGCAGACCGAATCGCTTAGCTTCGCTCGCGTTTCGACGCTCCAAGTCGGCGATGCGGTCCTGACCGACCAGTTGTTCGCGGTCGCGCCGACGCGTCAAGGGTTCGGTGTTTCCGCAGGCCATCCGGTCGATGGATTGATCGGCTGGGAAGTACTCGCGCGTTACGTCACGACCTTCGACTACGCGAACCGCCGGATCGTGCTCAGCATGCCCGGTACCGCGCAGCCGCCTGCGAACGGGCACGTCGTGCCGTTCGTCCTGTATGGCACGCAACCGCAGATTGCATGCACGATCGACGGGATTCCCGCCGAATGCACGATCGATACCGGTGCGCGCGATACGATCACGTTTATGTCGCCCTTCCTCGCCGAACACCCGCAACTCGTTCCGGCGACGTTAACGGCGGTGGGCGTCAACGGCTTTGGATTCGGCGGCCCGGCAATGGGCAAGCTCGGGCGCGTGCAAAGCGTGGGCATTGACGATCTGCAGCTAACGAATCTCGTCGCGGATTACACGACGCAGACGGCCGGTGCGTTATCCGCGCCGTTCGTCGGCGCAAACATCGGCGGCAATTTGCTGCGGCGCTTTACCGTGACCTTCGACTATTGGAACGGCACGATGACGCTCGTCCCGAACGCTGCTTTCAACGAAGCCGACTCCTACGAACGTTCCGGCTTGTTTCTGATCAAGCGCGCAGACAGCATCGTCGTAATCGACTCGCGCCCCGGAACTCCGGCCGCAAATGCGGGTATCGTCAAAGGCGACGTGCTCGACTCGATCGACGGCTCGGCCGCCGGCACGATGCTCCTAGGCGACGTTCGCAACCTGCTGGCGCAGCCCGCCGGAACGATCGTGACGCTGACCGTCACCGGCAAAGACGGAAGCAGGCGCTCCGTCAAGTTGACGCTGCAGGATTACGTGTAGCTTCGGCTGTACTCGACCCGCACCCGGGTATCGTTGCGCCGAGGGTTGTCAAACGCAAACAGCAGCACCACCGATTACGTTGTGGGTCTCTACGACGCGTGCCTGAGTCGCTCGCGGAAGCCCTGTACTTCTTCCGATCGGCCTCACACGTTTCGCAGGAGACGCTGGCCGAGCGCGCGGGAATCTCGACTCGGACCGTCAGCGACATCGAAACCGGTGCGGTACTCGCGCCCCGGCTGATTACGATCATGCTGCTCGCCGAAGCGCTCGGGCTTTCGCCCAGCGATCGTCAGCGGCTTCAAGAGTCCGCGCACAAGCGCGCTCCGCGCCGTTCCGATGGCGAAACGTTCATTCGAATCCCGGCGCCGGTGCTCGTCGGACGAGACGCCGATGCGGCAAACCTGAGCGCATTGCTTGCGCAAGGGACGCGCCTGGTTACGTTAGTCGGGCCGGCGGGCGTCGGAAAGACAAGTTTGGCCGCGCGTGTTGCGGCCGACGCTGCTTGCGCATACGAGCGTGGCGCGACCATTGCCGAGTTGGCACCCGTGAACGATCCTTCGCGCATTCCGGCGGCGATCGCGCGCGCGCTGAGGATAAGAGAATCGTCGGAAACACCCGCGAGCGATGCGGTCTGCGCGTTCTTGCACGGACGCAGCGCGCTGCTGGTGCTCGACAACCTCGAACACTTGATGCCGGCCGTTGCGTGGATCGGCGCGCTGCTCGAAGCGTGTCAGCGCATCGCCGTGCTGGCGACGAGTCGCGAACCGCTTCACCTTCGTGCGGAGCACGTCTATCCCGTGCGCCCACTCGAAACTGCCTCGGCCGTCGCCCTTTTCGTGCAACGCGCGCAAATGGTCAAGCCTGATTTCAATTTGACCGCCGGCAACGCGCGGGATGTCGACACGATCGTCGGTCGCCTCGAGGGGCTTCCGCTCGCTATCGAACTGGCCGCGCCGCGCCTGCTGATGCTTGCGCCCAAAGCCCTGGCGGCACGCCTTGAGCGGCGCTTGCCGCTGCTCGGCAGTACCACAGTGGACATGCCGGCGCGCCAGCAAACGATGCGCAACGCGATCGCCTGGAGCTTCGATCTCCTTTCGCAGGAGGAACAGCGTGCGTTTACACGGCTTTCGGTGCTGCACGGCGGAGGGACGCTCGAAGCGGCGGCGGCACTCGCCGGCAATGCCGACGAATCCTCGATTCTCTTTCGGCTCGCACCACTGGTCGACAAGAACATGATCGTCCTCTCGGAAGACGCCGACGGGGAACCGCGCGTTTCGATGCTCGAGATGCTGCGCGAGTTCGGATTCGAACGGTTGACCCACTCCGGCGAGCTCGCGGGCGCACAGCGGCGGCATGCGGAGTACGTGTTGGATTTCGTGCGGCGATCAAAGCACGAGCTTAACGGTCCTTCGCAAGGACGCTGGGTCGCGCGATTCGAGCGCGAACATGCGAACATTCGAGCCGCACTCGAATGGGCTGCGCGCAGCGGCGATGTGGCGTACGGCTGCGCGTTGATTGCCGCCGTTTGGCGCTTCTGGTGGCTGCATGGGTACCGGGCCGAAGGCCTCGAGTGGGTCGGCCGGTTCATTCGGCAGCGGTCTGCGACCAGAGCGGAGATTCCGGACGGACTCTACACCGGCGCTCTGCGCGTGCAGGTCACGCTGCTTTGTGGGACGGGAAACTTCACTGAAGCGCTCGCGCCCTGCCGCGAAGCCATCGCGCTTCAGCGCGCGATCGGCGACGAAGGAGGCTTGGCGGCATCGCTCACCTCGCTCGGTATCATCTTACAGTTCCGCGGCGAGTACGATCGTGCGCTCGAAGCCCACACTGAGGCTCTCGAGATACGCCGGCGGATGCATGACGATGCCGGCATCGGTAACTCACTCTCGAATCTCGCGTCCACCGCCTTCAGCAAGAACGATCTCGAGGCGGCTTCGTCGTTCGGGGACGAAAGCGTTTCTAGGTACCGGCGCGCCGGTAACGAGTCGGGGCTGTCACACGCGCTGATGACCCTCGGCTTGGTCGCCTCGATGCGGCGAAAATACGATCGGGCCGAGCAGCTCTTCAGCGAATCGTTGCGTCTGCAACGGGCTATTGGCTATACCGGCGGCACGTACGTTTCGCTTTTCAACCTCGGCTCGGTTGCGCACAAACGCGGCGACCACCGGCTGGCGCTCGCGCGCTATCGCGAGGCGCTCGGTATGTTCGAGGCCGCGCCGGCCAAGGCGACGTTGGCAAAAGCGCTCGAGGATTTCGCGATCACGATCGCGGCGCTCGGGCATCCCGCGCCGGGCGCTCGGCTGCTTGGGGCCGCCGACGCGTTGCGCCGCGCGATCGGATCGCCGCTGTTTCCTGCCGAACGCGCCGACTACGACACCGAAGTGCAGGCTGTGCGCAGAAAAATGGGCGACGAAGCGTTCGACGCGCAGTGGCGCATCGGCACTAGCTTGACCCACGATCGCGCGCTCGAAGAGGCACGCGCTGCCGCAGATCGGGTTTCCTAAACACACAAGCCTCTAGAAAGCTCATGGTTCCACACCGAGCGCAGTGTTAGCGTTGAGGTAACCTACACTACTCGGACTGCGGTCTATTGGAGGTCCCCGATGCGTGCAGTTTCTACGATCGCCTCAGCCGTGGCACTCGGCTCGATCTCGTTGTTGGCTGCCTGCTCCAGCAATTCGTCCGCGTGGGCGCCGTTCGCCCCCGGCGTATCTCCGACCGGCGGTGCTGTGCCGCACGCGTCGAAGAACGGCTCTCCGCTCGCCACCTGTACTTTGGTGCGCCATCTCCGGGGAAGAGCGGCGGGGAGCCGAGATGCGAAACCGCTGGCAGCCACGCCGTACCTTTACGTTGCGGATGACTGCGAGCCCGCGATCGACGTGCTCCACGCCAAAACCTACGCAGAACTCGGCCACATTTATAGCGACGTGTCTTCTTCGGTCGCCGACGTCACGCTTGACTCCAAGGGGAATCTCTATGCTACAAACTCGACCGGATTTGGTTCAGAGAATGGCAACATCACGGAGTACGCGCCGGGCAACTGGGGCGAAGCAAGCTTTGTATATAACGCTAATATCTCCGCTCCCACTGCGGTCGCAGTCGACACCCGTGGAAATGTCTACGAAGCGGATGAGGATGGTTTCATCAACGAATACTCCCAAGCGCAAAATATCTCGATCGCGAGTTGTTCGCTCGAGCTTGGGGGTGCCTTTGGCGTCGCGGTCGATAGTAGCAACGATGTTTTCGTAAGCGCCCGGATCTTCGGTCTCCCGAGCGAACTCGTGGAGTGGCCTGGCGGTTTGAACGACTGTCAGGATCAAACGGTGTTGGCTCTACCCGGGGGAGCAGTCGGTGGGGGTATGGCCGTGGACCGCGGCGGGAATCTCCTGATCGCGAATTCGGCGGAACAGGACGTCGAGGTCGTAGATGCGTCGTCGGGCTACAGTTCCGTCGACCATACAATAGGCAGTAACTTCGTGTGCCCCGATACCGTACGCTTAAATAAAGCCAACACTTTGGTGTTCGTCACGGATTCTTGCGCCGATACGGTGACGGTCGTCAACTACCCTAGCGGGACAAATGCAATCGTGCTCGGCACTGATTATGGCATCTCCGAACCGCGAGGGGCGGTCGAGCAGCCCAACGCAGTCTATTAAATCGAAGAATGGGTCCCTCCCGCCCGGGGGGTTCGTAGCCGGGAGTGAACGGCCGCGTGACGGGGAAACCCCAGTAGATGCCGGTGGAGGTTCTCGAGTGAAGGTTAGAAGGCTCAACCATGCGGTGCTGCGCATGCGCGATCTCGACCGAAGTCTCGAATTCTACCAAGGGGTGCTCGGGCTCGAGCCCGTTGCGCGGGCCGGAAAAGCGATGGCGTTCATGCGCGCGCCCGACTCGGAGAACCATCACGACCTGGGGCTCGCGGCCGTCGGCCCGCACGCGCCGCCGCCCAATGAACGCGGCGTAGGGCTCTACCATCTCGCGTGGGAAGTCGACGAGATCGAATCGCTGCGCGACGCGCGCGACGCGCTCGTACGCTACGGAACGCTCAGCGGCGCGAGCGATCACGGCGCAACGAAGTCGATCTACGGTTACGATCCCGATGGAAATGAGTTCGAAGTGATGTGGATGGTGCCGCGCGAGCAATGGGGCGAATACGAGCGCGCCGCGCCGACTCGCCCTCTCGATCTCGAAAGCGAGATCGAACGCTGGAGCGCACGCGCGAAGCGTTAAGGCCGTGTTTCGGTCGAGAGTAACGCTGCTCTCGCTTTACCTCGCGCACTGCAGCTCGTCGACACAAGTATCTCCATTAACAAGTCCGACGAGGACTGCCCTGCAGATGCCGATGGCCGCCGATGCGTTCGTCGACTCGATCGGCGTCAACACCCATTTGACTGCGGATCTGACGGCCGATCGGAAATACGCCGTCGTTGCGGAGCGCATGAAGGAGAGCGGGATCCGTCACATTCGCGACGGCATCTTTCCCAGAGAATCACATCAAGAGTACGCAGACCAGCGGAAGTTTTTTGCTGCCACAGGCGTACGCCTGGACGCCATAACCGATTGCCCGCAGCCCTTGGGCTACTACCCAGGTTCGTACACGTCGCCGCACGTCATTCGCGGCTACGACGCAAGGATCGGCGGTGCGGTCGAGATGCTCGAAGGGCCGAACGAACCCGATTTGCGACACGTGCCCGACTGGGCTGCGCTGACGGTTGCGTGCATGAAGAAGAACGACCTTACCAACGCCCTGCCGGTGCCATTCATCGCACCGGCGATGGGAGACGCGATTCACGGCGCTCCGGCGAAGCTTGGAAACATCGCCGGTCTCGTTGACTTCGGCGCGATTCATCGATATTTTTCTCCGGGCTGGAATCCGGGTTGGGCTGGGTACGGGCGCGACGAATGTGGATCGATCGAGTCGCTGCGGTGGGCGATCTGCGAGGCGAAGGTGAACTCGGGGCCGCGCCATTTCATCGACGTTACCGAAACCGGATACACGACTCAAGGAGAGTACGCTTCCCACCCGTTCGAGGTCGACGAGGTTACCGGCGGCAAGTACGTCAGTAGAGCCTTGCTTGTCGACAGCATTAGCGGAATAGCGAGAACGTACATTTACGAGCTTCACGACGACGGCCACGACAAGGTTCCGTGGGAAAACGGGTTCGGCATCATCCGCTATGACGGATCGCCCAAGCCCGCATTCAATGCGATGCGCAGCGAAATCGCGATACTCGCCGATCCGGGCCCTCCGTTCTCACCGGCTCCGCTGCGCTGCCAGGTCGCGACCAGCGTATCGACCATCGAACACGAGCTCTTTCAAAAGCGCGATGGAACCTATATTCTTGCCGTTTGGAATGAAACGGCGAGCTGGAACCCGACGACCGGCCGCGAGATCCACGTGCGCTCTACCAGCGTGCGGATCGAGCTCTCGCAAAGCCCTCTCGGCGTTCATTTGCGCGTGCTGCGCGACGACGGCACGACCGTGAGGGAGTCCGCTCGGATTGCCGGCGCGACGATCACGATACCGGTCGACGACCGCGTCGCGTTTCTTTCGTTCCGGCTTTAGCGGAGTCGAAGCACGACGAGCGTATTGCTTGCCTCATGACCGACGAACATCGACGGCTAGCTCCGGGATTGCTCCTCGCGCCGTACTCAGGCGAGCTGCCGGCGCTCCCACCCGAGCTTGAAGCCGCGGCGCTCGCGCGGCTGGACTCCGTTCCGATCTTCAAGAGCCTCGGCTTCTCCAACGTGCGGCTCGGCGTCGGCTGGTTCGATTGCATCGTTGCACGCAATCGCGAGTTCGACGGAATTTTCGATTCGTTTCACGGGGGGCTGCTCATGACCGCAGCCGACTCTGCGGCCGCGGTCGTGAGTTTAACGGTCTGGGGAGCGGATAGCCGGATCACCACAACCGACATGAACATTCGCTTCTTGGCGCCGGCCCGCAGCGATGTCAGACTCTTTGCCCAAGCGATCAAACAGGGACGAACGCTGATTCCCACGACCGCAAACTTCTGGGGCGACGACGGTACGCTCGTCGCCGTCGCGCAAGTCACCTACATGCGGCTGACCTAGCTCGCTTTCGCTGAATCCAGCAAGAATTCGATGGTTTTCGCCTGCTTGAGTGTTTACGATCGTCGCATGAAGTATTTGCCGGTCCCGACCCAGGTCGCCGATGAGGCGCGCGAACGACTCGCCGACCGCTTCGACCACCGTTTGCACGTGGTGCGTGAGGCAGCGCCGTGTCGCGTCTGCCTTCGAATTCCGAGCGAACCCGAAGAGATGATGCTCATGTCGTACCAGCCCCTGCCCGACACGGGGCCGTACGCCGAAGTCGGTCCGATCTTCGTTCACGCACGCCGCTGCACGCCCTATCGCGAGGTCGACGCCTTTCCCGCCGATTTTTCCGGCCGCCCGTTAATTCTTCGCGCTTATGGTTACGATGGCCAAATAACCGATGCTCGCATCGTCGAGCCCGGCCAGGCGCAGGCGAACGCCGCAGAACTCCTCAGCCGCAGCGATGTGGCGGAAATCCACGTCCGGCATGTGTCCTATACGTGTTTCGACTTCAAGATCGTGCGCGATGCAGATCAACCACTGGGCTGCGCAGCAGCAGCGCGTGACGACTAGATCGCTAGGTTTTCGCCCAAAGGACTGAGCGCGAATAGCCTTTCGTCAGATTTGGGCCGGCGTGATAGAGTGGTGTGAGGATATGTCGATACACGAAATCGTGCTCCCGGAGACGAAGCCTGAGACCGAATGGGTGCGTGGGCGCCCGCTTCAAAAAGTGAGCCCCCAACGCAACCACTCTCTGCTGCATGGAGCGCTGACGACGCAGCTGAGTCGCTGGGCGACAGGGCGCGGCGAGGTCGGTCCCGAGTGGCGCTTCCGGGTCGCACCACCCGGCGAAGTTCGCCGGCCGCTCGTGCCGGACATCGCGTACGTTTCTAACGAGCGGCTTCGACCGCTCAGCGATGAAGAGCTACAGCTGCCTCCACTTGCCCCCAACGTCGCAGTCGAAATTCTTTCGCCCGACGATCGACGCGTCGACGTCGACAGCAAAATCGACGTTTACTTACGCGCAGGGTCGTCGCTCGTCATCGTCGTCGACCCGCAGCGTCGTGCGGTCGAGCTGCACGATCGTGAGAAAGCAACGCACATCGACGAGAACGGCGTCATCGAACACCCGGCTTTGCCGGAATTCTCCTATCCCGTTCGCGACCTGTTCGCGACGCTTCGTCGCCCGTAGCCTTCCAGCGCCAGCCATCGGCGCGGGCATCCAGCTCCCAGAGGACCCCAACCGACCTTGTCGTAGCTAGCTTTCACGAGTGAACGGCGGCAACAGTGGCGGCAGCTTCTGGGGCAGCGCTCGCGACATCGGCATTGTGACTGTCGCGGTGCTGACCTTTTCCGGTGCCCTCTATACGGCAACTTATTTAGGTGAACTCGGTATCGACTTTTCGATCGGTAATGTCGCACCGATTGCGCTTCTGGTAAGCGCTTCTCGCGTCGCGCTCGGTATCGTTTCGGCTGTCGAATCGTTCGTCTTCCACCAGGTCTTCTGGACGTCTGTCATCGCGGTGGTCGTGGTCGTATGCGTGATCGCATTGACAAGGGCAAGAAAAACAAAAGGGGTAAGGCGGCTACGGGCGCTGCTGAGGTCACGCATGGTCCAGGTCACCCTCGTGGTAGTCGCTTCAGTTCTCATCTTCGTGGCAAGCGAGTCGACAGCCCGCAATGACGTTGCAGTGTTGCGCGCTCGTAACTCGCAGTACGGACCCGCGATTCAGTTCGCCAAGCAGCGCGACAGCGGCTATCCATATGAGCTCCTTCAGGGAAACGCATGCGGAAACGCGCGCGTCGTCCTCGTCGCTTCCGACGTCATCTACGTGATGGTACAGCCGACTCCCCCTCCGGGAATAGCGGAGTTGCCTTTGGGTCGAACGTACAGCGTACGACGCAGTGACCTATTGTCCACGATGGCCGTGCTGCGCGACCGGCGCCTGACGCTTAAACCCGCATCCGTGCCACCAAAACCTACGCCCAGACCCCCGCCCAAACCGACACCCAAGCCTACGCCAACGCCGGACCCTTGCAGTAAGTATCCGTAAGTGTTAGATGAAAGGCAAGCATAATGAGAAAATTCGTTTCTTCGCTAATGACGTTATTTCTATTGCCCGGCCCAGCTAGCGCTGAGTACCAATCCCTGCACGTTGCACAGAGCAACGACTCGTCCAGGTCGAGCGTGGTTGTCGAAGGAGCTGCGATGCTCATTCGCGGCACCGCTGTGTTTCCGGGCCGTCAGATCAGCTCGACGGTTTTTAAAACGTGCTTAGGCACCACCATTACCATCGTCAGCGGCGACCAAATCAAAGGAGGAGGCAGCTGCGACACCGATTCGTCAGCGGTGGCGAGCAGCGCCCAGCGCGCCCTCTCGAGCTTCGGTCTCAGCGGCGCAAAAGTCGACGCGATTTCGAAAAGCGGAACCGCCGCACTGGCCACTTTCAACCATGGGAACAACAAAGGGCAGGTGCTTTTAGTGCGCGGTGCTTCGGGAAATTGGGTGCCCGCAACGATTACGAGCGGTCAATTACAAATGAAAGATTTCCACGCAGCCGGAGTCGGGACGACTAAAGCCACCGAGCTCAGAGCTAATCTGGCTCCCCCGATGCGCTAGCTTTCGATCGCGTCGAGGGTGTCGACGTCGAAGAATGCGCCGGGATCGTCGGTCTGCATTGCGCGGGACGTGAGGTGAGGATTCGAGCGCAACCGGCGAAGCGTATCGCCGGAGGGCAAATATTCGATAAACCGCCGGGCGCGCGGCGAGAGCAACACCGGGTGGCCCGGTTCGTCCTCGCGCTGCGGATAGGCCAAGTCGGCGTCGTGCGTCTCTGCGCAAATCGTTTCGATCAGCGCTTCGTTAACGAGCGGCTTATCGCCGAGCACGACGAGCATCCAGACATCGCTGCGTAAGTAGCGATTTGCGAGCGCGAGCGAGTGCGACATGCCGCGCTCGGGTTCGTCGTTGAGTACGAGCGCGAGATCCGACCGCCGGGCTAAGTATTCGGCGACCTCACGGCCGCAGACGACGACCGGATGCCAACGCTGCGCCGCGGCGATCGCGTGTTCGATCAACGCGCGGCCGCGAAAATCCATCAGAAGCTTCTGTTTTCCGATGCGCGACGACGTGCCCGCCGCGAGGATGACGGCGCGAGCGTCAAGATCGGTCATGCGTTGCGAGCGACTCGTTCGAGACGGCGATGAATCGCACCACCCGCATCGCGCAGCGGCGAGCCGTTGCCGCCGCGGCGCGTCGCGACGATTTCGGCTAAGATCGAAAGCGCGGTCTCCGCAACGGTCGTTCCGCCGAGATCGAGACCGACCGGACCGTGAATGCGGGCGATCGCCGATTCGTCGAAGCCTTCGCCCCGTAACGAAGACCGGCGGGCGGCTTGCGAACGACGGCTCCCGAGCAGTCCGATGTATGGCGCCTCGGACTTGAGCGCACAGCGCAGGGCGGGAAGATCGAACTTCGGATCGTGCGAGAGAACGACTACCGGCGTGCGATCCGAGAGTTCCGCCGGAAGATACTCGTCGGGCCAGGCACGTGCGATCTCAGTTTCATCGCCCATACGCTCTATCGTCGTAAAAGCCGGGCGCGGATCGATCACGACGACGTCGAAGTCGAGACGCCGCGCTATCGTCGCCAGCTCGGCGGCCAGCGTGGTCGCGCCGACGAGAATCAGCCGGTCCTTCGGCGCGAAGCTGTACGTGAAGTCGACGCGCGTACCGTCCGCCTCAGAATATGCAAACGTCAATCGCGTCTCGCGCCGCCCCGTGGCGATCGCTTCCGCGAGATCGCGAAACTCCGACTGCGGGCGCCACACGACGAGCCGCATCACTGCACCGCAGGCCGTCCCGCCCATAACTTCGTCGTCACTGGTAAGGTTGACGTCGAGACGCCGCGTCTCACCGTCGGCGGCCGTCTTCATGCACGTCCCGACGATCTCGGCTTCGTAGCAGCCCGCACCGATGTTGCCGAAGACGCGACCGCTTGCGTCGACCGCGATCGTCGTACCGATTGGCGCCGTTGCCGCGTCGCGCAGATCGACGAGCGTCGCCAGCGCGAAGGTTCGCTCTTCGTCGAGCCAGCGAGCGGCGACCCCAAAGACATCGCGCATCAGGCAGCCATCCGCGATCTTCGCCCAAGCTTCGTCAGCGCGTCCATGCGCTCGAACGAAGTAAAGATCGTTACGTACGGCAGGGCGGCTGCCATGCCGCGCGCTGAGGGTGTGTAGCCGGGGAGCGCTGCATCGGGGTTCAACCACGCGATCGCCGCGCAGCGGCGCGCCAGCTCGCACATCGCGCGCCGTAGTCGAGGTGTCTCGCCGACGTCGAGACCGTCGCTGACGATTATCACGAAAGTCTGATCGGAAAGGCGCGCGGCGTATCTGCGCACGAACTCGGTCAGGCTCGCGCCGATCCGCGTGCCGCCACCCCAGGCCTCGCCGAGGTCGTCGAGGCGATACTCGTTGCGAACCGAGTCGCGCAGCTTGCGCGTGACCTCTCGCAGCTCCGTGCTGAAGATGAAGGCGCCGGCGCGCCGGCTGCGCTTGCAGAGCGCATAAGCAAACTGCAGCATCCTTGGCGCATGCTCGCTCATCGAACGGCTGCCGTCGAGGAGCACGACGAAGCGCGGATTGCGCAGCGGATGGCCGAGCGTACGCGGCTCGAGCAGGTCGCCGCCGGTGCGCAGGCTCGCGCGCAGTGTACGGCGCAGATCGAAGCGCTCACCGCGCGGCCGTGGCTTCCAGCGTAAGGAATGCCCCAATCGCAAGCGTGCGATGAGCCGGCCGGCCTCGCGC
>JBAVSO010000086.1:0-4668 GCA_049695635.1 Candidatus Cybelea sp.
GAGGAAGGAATGGCCCATGAGCGTAGTCAGCGCTTCACCGAAAGCATTCGACGCTTTCGAAAGAGCAGTAGCGAGAAATATCGACTCCCATCCGGTCGTGTACGATAACTCGTATACAAAATGGTTCGCTCGCGGTGAGGCGACGATCGGCGAGCTGCGCGACTTCACCGTCCAATTCTCCGTCTTCAGCCATCTTTTCATCGAGGCACAGCTGCGAAAGTGCATCAATGCGCCCGATCTCGCGAGCTACCGTGCCGGCAAGGAGATTCTGCTGAACGAGCTGGGCGTCACGTTCGCGTCGTCAGGCAGCATCGAGGGCGGGACGTTTCGGTTCTCCGCCGGGCATTTTGAATGGCTTACTCATTTTGCCCAAGCCCTCGGAATCGAGTGGAGCGAAATCGGCAAACGCCGGCACGGCCGGCCTTCGACGTTGGCCTTTTGCGATGCGCTGATGTCGTGGTACAGCTCCGAAGACGAGTCCACTGCGGCTGGTGCGTCCTACGCCATCGAGCATTGGGCCGCGGCCGGCTTTTGGAAGGAGCTGATCGCTGGCTTGCGAGCCGTCAAGAAGAGCCGCTTACCGGAGCTTCCGCTAGGTTTTTGGACTTGGCACGACGCGCTTGAGGAGAACCACGCGGTCCACACGGCCGGCGAGATGCGCGAGGCCTTTGAGAAGCCCGGCTTCTCGGAGCAGCACTTTCTGACCGCAGGGAAGGCGATGCTCGACGCCGTTGCCGTATTTTGGAATGGATTAGAAGCGGCACGTCGCGCCGTAGCTCAGTCTGCGTGATTTATTTTGACGAAGAGGCAGTACGGGAGCTGCTCGATTGGGACGATCTCATCGCCGCGATGGAACGGACTCTCGCCGCCTTTTCGCGCGGGGAGGTCATGCAGCCCGTGCGCAGCGGCGTGACGATCGAAGAACATCGGCGATACCTGGGCATCATGCCCGCAGTGGTCGGCGACGTGATGGGAGCGAAGTTCGTAGCGTTCTATCCGGCCAACGCCGAACTCGACCTTCCGACGCACGAGGCGACGATCGTGCTCTACCGTACCGACGTCGGCCGGCCGCTAGCGGTGATGGACGGACGCCTCATTACCGAGATGCGCACGGCAGCGGTCTCGGCGGCGATTACGCGATATCTCGCTCCCGAGCACAGCAGCGTGCTCGCGCTGCTTGGCAGCGGCGTACAGGCGCGTTCGCATTTGGCCGCGCTCTCTCGCGTGCGCACCTTCAGCGAAGTGCGCG
Organism: Candidatus Cybelea sp.; assembly: GCA_049695635.1. Taxonomy (GTDB): domain Bacteria; phylum Vulcanimicrobiota; class Vulcanimicrobiia; order Vulcanimicrobiales; family Vulcanimicrobiaceae; genus Cybelea. The sequence continues at coordinate 1,250 of JBAVSO010000086.1, forward strand.
TCTGGAGCCGCACACCGGAACACGCGAAGCGCTTCGCCGGCGAGCATGGCGCTGCGGCAGTCGAATCGGCCGAAACGGCAGTGCGAGGAGCCGACGTCATCGTTACGGCGACCGCTTCGCAAGAACCGATTCTCAAAGGGGCGTGGCTGAAGCCGGGAGCACACGTCAACGCCGTCGGATCGTCGCGCCCGGATTGGCGAGAGCTCGACGAGCAGGCGATGAGCAATGCCGTCGTTGTAGACTCACGCGCCGCCGCCGCGAAGGAGGCGGGAGACGTCGTTATCCCGCGAGCACGGATCTATGCCGAAGCCGGCGAGATCTTCGCTCGCATCAAAGCGCCGCCGGCCGGCGTGACCTCGATCTTCAAATCGGTCGGCCTCGCCTGCGAAGACGTTGCGGCCGCAAGGCTCGTCCTCGACGCCGCCGAAGCGCGTCAAGTTCGTAAAGGGGGTTCGCATGTGCCGTAACATCAAGACGCTCCACAACTACTCGCCGCCCGCTACGGATGACGAGATTCGCGCGTCCGCGGTGCAGTTCGTGCGCAAGCTGAGTGGGTTCACGCATCCGTCAAAGGCAAATGGGGTCGCCTTCGAGCGCGCCGTCGACGCGGTTACCGATGCAGCGCGCGATCTGCTGGACGCGCTCGTCACGAACGCTCCGCCGCGCGATCGATCGGTGGAAGCAGAAAAAGCAAAAGAACGCGGAAAGCTGCGGTTCGCGCGCACCTGATCGCGTAACGACGCCTTGCAATTGGCTCCCTCATTTTGGCGGAATTTGGCTCGTGAATTAGAGCCAATCCTTTTGTAAAATCGGGCCATGAAGATGAATGGCCTGCGCATGCCGCTCGTCGGCGCGACCCTCCTGGCAACCTTAGCGGCGACCGCGGCGACACCGGCGCCGGTCCCAGCGCCGATACCTCCGGCAAACTACCCAATCAGCCCTACGACGCGCGACGGACGAAGCGATTTCAACTTTGAGCACGGGACGTGGCGAACGCACTATCGCCTCCTGCGTGGCCGTCTGGTCCACAGCCACGACTGGTACGATTGCTACGGCAGCTCCGTGATCCGGCCGTTTTGGAACGGCGGCGGAAACATCGAAGACGGCGATCTGAAGTGTCCGAAGCGGTACGTCGGCGGGGTGACGCTGCGTTTGTACAACGCCCAAACGCACCAGTGGAGTATCTGGTGGGGAACGAGGCAGCTAGCGGTAGCGCCGCCGCAGCAAGTCGGACACTTCGATCCAAACGGCGTTGGCCGGTTCTACGCGTATGACAGCTGGCATGGAACTCCGGTCATCAACCGTTTTCAGTGGACGAAGGTGCACGGGAATCCGCATTTCGAGCAAGCCTACTCCGTTGACGGCGGAAAGACGTGGGAAACGAACTGGACAACCGACTACCAGCGAGTAGCGCCCTCTACAAAGGGCGTGTGGAACGCACCGGACCCTGCGGACGCCGGCAGTAAGGGTTTCGATTTTCTCCTAGGCTCGTGGAAGACGCACTATATGCGGTTGCGGCATCCGCTCGCCAACGACCACCCGTGGTACGCTTGCGACGGCACTTCGGTCGTGACCTCATTTTGGGGGGGCAGCGGCGATCTCGAGGACGGCGACCTGCATTGCCCGTCGCAGTACATTCGCGGCGTGACGTTGCGTCTGTATCATGCAGCGATGCGAGAATGGATGCTCTATTGGGGAACGCAAAAGCACGGGCTGGCGCAAGGCCTCCCGCAAGTAGGTCGCTTCGATAAAAACGGCGTCGGCGATTTCCTCGCGCCCGATACCTACCACGGCAAGCCGATCCTGGTACGCTACCGATGGGAGTTACGCGCTGGTAACCCTCGCTTCGAAGAAGCCTTTTCGGCAAACGGCGGCAAGACGTGGGAGACGAACTGGACGACGGATTACACGCGGATCTCGCGCTAAAGTCGTTGTGCCGGCGTCGTTGCGATGCCAAAATTATCGCCCGAAGGAACGATCCCATTGGTGATCTTATTAACGAGGCTCAGCGCGCTCGGGCTGTAGCGAAAGACGTCAATTTCTCCCAGCCCGAAGTCGGCCACATAGAGTAACTTCGAATCCTCGCTGAATGAGAAGTACTCCGACGTGCCTGGCAGGGTCAGTTGTTCGAGCGGTTTGCGTCGGCCGGCGTTATAGACGTTGAGGCTCGGAACTTCTTCGTCAATCGCGAGCAAGTGCCCGTTGCGATCGAACCCGACGCCGCCGGCGAAACCGAGAACGATGCGCGTATCGGTGCCTTTGGTCGAGCCGGCTTTGAACTCGACGACGGTGCCGCTATTAATGCCCTGGCCGGCGTTACACGAAACAAAGAGATTGCCGTGCTTATCGAGCGCGACTCCGCTTACGTGGTAAAAATGCTTGTCCGACAACGTTTCACTGGGGCTGGTCGACCCCGGAGCGTAGATCACGACGTTTCCCGAAGCGCCGATTGGCCCGGACCCGTTCGCGACGTAGACGGTGCCGTCGGAGCCGATCGCGACGTCGGCCGGAAATTTATCCGGATCGTCGAGCGTAGCGGTCGGGGAAGTCGACCCGGCAGCATAAACGAGCACGTTCTTATCGCCTGAATTGGCAACGTACAGATCGCCGTTTCGATCGGTTGCCATTCCGAACGGATTGTCAAAGCTGCCCGAAAGCGTCCCCGCGACGGGATTATTCGGACCGGTTCCCTTCAAATAGAAACTGACGGAGTTACCTCCGAACGACGAGTTGAAGATCAATCTCGCTTCCTTATTTCGAAGCGGGCGCGTGGAGCCGGGCAAGACGGTCGTCGTCGCCGGCGACGACGCGGTGCCATAGCAGCCTGCAAGTAGAGCGAGCAAGACCGCTGCAGCGAGCCGGCGAACGATTTTGAAGTGCATCGCGAACCCTTCGAAAATGCGCTGCCGGTGCCTGCAAATGAGGGCGCGCGCGGCGGCTCGCTGTTATGTTGAACGCTCTTTTTACGTTGCGCGGGCGCCACCTTCGCCGGTGCGCTTGTTGCGTTCGCTCTGGCGGCATGTTCGGGTGCGTCTTCGGGGCATGGCTCGTACGGCTCCGGCGATGCGAGTCTGGCCGCCTCGAACCCAGGCGGCGGTCAGATCGATCCGTTTTTGAGCGACGGCAACGCCGTGCTGCGGGCGCTGGACGCGATTGAGCGCCACTCGGGCCGGCCGTTGCGCGTAACCTCGATTTCGGCCGATCGTATCAACGGCTTAATGGTTGATGTCCAAGAACCGGCGCACCATATTCACGCGGCTCGCACAGACGGAGCGGACGGCGATTTCTAAATCCGGCTATCCCGACGCCCGTGTCACGCAGTGGGAGCTCGACGGCATAGGCGCAGACGATCGTCGCTTCATCTACTTGGAATCCGCTCGCGCGCGTCCAACGGCCGAGGTGGATCCGCAGCTCAGAAT
>JBAVSO010000087.1:0-29761 GCA_049695635.1 Candidatus Cybelea sp.
GGTCTTTCGTTCGACGCTCGAAACACCCGTTGGCGCCCTGCAGTTGGCGGTAAGCCGGGAGGGAGACCTGGTGGAGATACTGCTTCCGAATCGAGTAACCGCAGTTGGGTCTTCAACGGCGCTTTCACCGGCTGCGGCGCAAGGAATGCACGCAGCTCGAGCGCAGCTGAGCGAATATTTTGAAGGAAAGCGCCGCGTTTTTGATTTGCCGCTGCGGGCCGAGGGCTCGCCGTTCGAGCAGCGCGTGTGGAGCAGACTATTGGAGGTGCCGTACGGAGTGACGAGCTCGTACGGCGCAATCGCAGCAGCGCTCGGTCTGGCGAACGGCGCGCGCGCCGTCGGCTACGCCAACGGTGCGAATCCCATTCCGATCGTGATCCCCTGCCACCGCATCATCGGGTCGAACGGCGATCTAACCGGCTACGGGGGCGGCTTGCCGTTGAAGCGCGCCTTGCTCGAACTAGAAGGCGCCATCCCCGCACCCGAGCCCCGCTTGTTCTAATTGCGGCCAGATTCGCGTCAGCGTGCGCGCAACGGCTACCCGCAAGGCGGCGCGCGGCGGAGCTGCCGCGATTCGACGTAACCTCCTCCGCGCATTTCGAGGCGGGTGGGGACACTTGCTCGAAATAACGCCCGTGCCGCCTTCAGAAGCAGGCCGAGTTCTTATCAAAGGAACGCAACGGCAGGTATGGCCGGGAGCGAGTCCCGTCGCCGAAACGATGGATGGCGCCGTGTGGCTTACCGCGTGGCTGCGCCCGCGGCGCGGCGGCGAGTTGGACGTTGCTAAGGCGCAGGCGCTGGGCGCGACATTACCTTCGAAGCGAACGTACGCAGATCGGGCAGCTCTGACGCAAGCGACGGACGCCGATCCGGCCGACGTGGATCTGCTCCGCCGTTATTGCGCAGCGCGCAGCATTGATGTCGTTGCACAGCACTGGCGTTCGGTCGTACTAAGCGGGCCGATCCACAAGTTCGTCGAGAATTTCGGCGCGACAGCGGGGATCTACCAGCTCGACGATAAGCGGCGTTTCAGGCATCGCTCCGGCGGGCTATACGCCCCTGCGGAGATCGCCGCAATTCTGCGAGGACCCTTCGGCATTCATCAGTGGCCACGATCGCACGCGGTCGGCGAGTTGCAAAGCGACGTGAAGCCGCTGAGCGCGGCAGAGATTGCGGCGCGCTACAGCTTTCCCGATGGGGACGGCACGGGAGTAACCGTCGGCGTGCTGCAGATGCGAGGCGTCTTCAACTCCGGCGACTTTGCGAAATGCATGAAGGCACAGGGCGTCGCGGCCAAAACTCCGGTCGTTAAGCGCGTTGACAACGCAGAGCTGACCCATCAAATCGAAACGATGAAAGACGTCGAATCGGCGATCGATACTCAGATCGTCGGTGCGCTCGCGCCGGGAGCGCAGATCGTCGTTTATGCTGCGCCGGACGACGAGCGCGGAGTGCTCGACGCGATCCGCTCGGCGATCTTCGACGACGAGCATCGCCCCTCGGTGCTTTCGATCAGCTTCGGGTTTCCGGAGCACTTATGGACGCCGATTGCTTTGACGATTCTCGACGAGCTTTTCACCGCCGCAGCTTTGCTCGGCGTGACGATTTTCTGTGCGTCGGGGGATCGCGGCGCGGAAGTAGACGAGGAAGGCAAAGCGCACGTGCTGGCGCCCGCGGCAAGCCCGTTCGCGCACGCGTGCGGCGGCACGGCGATCCCTTCGGGCGCCGATGCCTCGGCGGAGAGCGGATGGAACCAAAGCGGCGGCGGGTTCAGCGAGTTCTTTGGCCCGCCGTCGTGGCAGAGTACCGTAGCTGCAGAGGCTAACGCGTATCGCGTGGCAGCGGGGCGCGGCGTTCCCGACGTCGCCGCGCAGGTAACGCCAGGTTATGCAGTCTTCCTCGACGGTTCGCAGCTTGCGATGGGCGGTACGAGTGCCGCCGCACCGATGTGGGCCGCACTGACGGCACGTCTAAATCAGCGGCTGGGAAACCCGCTCGGATTTTTTGCGCCGCTGCTCTACGGCAGACCGGCGAACGCGCTATTGCGTGACGTGCTCTCGGGAGGAAACGATCGCTACAAGTGCGCCGCGGGCTGGAATCCGTGTACCGGGTTGGGCGTTCCGATCGGCGATGCGATCGAAAAAGCGCTCAGTGAGTGACACAAGCCTGTGCGTCGTCCTCAAACGCTGCATGCGCGGATTTGAATTTTGCTACGGCGTTCTCAAGACGTTGCTTATCCAATCCGGGCAGGGCAGCGAGCTTTTCGTGAAGCGCGTCGATGGCATCAGCGTGCGAATGGAGTAAGCTGGAGATTTCTGCTTTTAAGTCTGACATATCGCTAATGTATCGCCGCGGCAAGGGCCAGCGCCTCTTTTTCACTGAGCCTGCCTCCGGTGTCCATTCGGCTTGCAATCTCCTCCGCAGAGTATACCTCCGTCAGCCGCTTCATCAGGCGTTTGTAACCGGTGCGCTCCGTATGCTGGCGAACTTCCCCACGCGCGCGATAGACATTCTCGGAAAAACCTGCTAGCAGCGCCGCGCGTTCGTAATCGCCCGAGAGGGCTGCGAGCAAAGCGTGCGCCTCGATCACGGAGGCCAGCCAGCCGCGGCCCGATTTCGGTTGCAACTGCAGCGCTTCGCGCAGGTGTACGCGCGCTTCTTCGAGGTCGTCGACGGCCATTGCGTAAGCCGCGAGATTCGAAAGCAGCAGGACTATATAAACGGAGCCGATGCCGGCGTACGTCGCCTTCGCCTCCCGAGCCGCGGTCCGCGCTGCGTCGACGTTGCCCGCCGCAAACTCGAGCTCGCCCAGGTTGAGGAGCGCACTGGCATGCGCCTCGCTTCCCGGACGCTCCAAACGCGCGACCTCAGAGAAACGGCGCCGCGCGACCGCGACGTCGCCGCGCTGAAGACTGCTCGCAGCCCACATGCGAAGCACGGCGTTCGTTGCTAAACGCGAGAGCTGCTCGGGCGCCGCGTAGGCCTGCGCGAAAGCCTGTTCGGCGTCATCGAAACGCCCCTGGTGACCGTACGTTGCGCCCAGATATCCGAGGGTGCGCGCAACTTCGTCGCAGTCGCCGGCGCGGCGCGCCACTTCCACGGCGCGAAGCGCAAGCTGTTCGCGATGGTCTGTCGGCTGGCCGGTCATCCATTCCAACACGACACTATGCCGCAGCAGGCGCGCCAGAACGAGGTCGCTTGGCGCTTGATCTTCTAACGCGAGCGCTGACTCGAACCAGCGTAGCGCCTCATGTGGCGTTACGATCAGTTCAGGCCACTCGATCTCGGAAAGCAGCTGCAGACCCAGTCGCGGATCGTGCTTTCGAAAGATTGTCCAGTCTATGGCGGCGCGCACGTTGTCGAGCTCGCTCGCGAAAAGCTGCCGCCACTGCGCGTCCTCGAGCTCTTGTGCGAGGGGTGCAAGGTCGTGCACGAATGCGGCATAAAAGTGCGCGTGTTTTGTCGCGGCCGCTTCGCGCTCGTTGGCTTCAACGAGACGCTCTCTCGCGTACTCGCGGATCGAGACCAGCATGTCGTAGCGACGCTCTTCGTCCTCAGGCTCTACAGCGACGAGCGATTTGTCCACCAGCGATGAAAGCGCTGCGAGCACCTCCCATTCGTCGGAGTCATCCACGCAAATCGCGGTGGCCGCCGCCCAGGTCCATCCGCCGACGAAGATTGCGAGTTTTCGGAAAAGCGCACGAGCGTCCTCGTCGAGAAGATCGAAGCTCCAATCGATCGTGGCGCGCAGCGTTTGGTGGCGCGGAAGCGCGCTCCGGTCGCCGCTAGTAAGCACGCGAAAACGCTCGTTCAACTTTTCCGTCAGCTGCTTTGGAGAGAGCAGCTTGACTCGCGCCGCGGCCAGTTCTACGGCCAGCGGAATGCCGTCGAGGCGGCGGCAGATCTCAGAAACTAAGGGCGCGTTCTCATTAGTTAGCGCGAAACGATCGTCCGAAGCTCGCGCACGGTCGACGAAGAGCTCGACGGCATCGGAAACTTCCAGCGAAGGCATGCGCACGACGTGCTCGCCCGCAATGCCTAGCTGCTCGCGACTCGTTGCGAGAATGCGAACGCCGGCACAGGCGCCCAGGATCGCGCCCGCTACGCGGCGTGCTTCGTCGACGAGATGCTCGCAGTTGTCGAGAACGAGCAGCATCTGTCGCTGCTCGAGATAGGCCAACAGCGTCGTCAAGAGCTCTTCGTTGCGCACCTCGCGCACGCCCAAGACCTGCGCGATCGTCGTGGTGACGAGAGCCGGATCCGAGATCGGTGCAAGCTCGACCATCCACACACCGTCGGCATAACGGTCGAGCAGCTCGGCTGCGGTTTGGATCGCACAGCGCGTCTTGCCGGAGCCGCCGGTTCCCACCAACGTCACCAAGCGATATTCGTTCAGCCGCTCCTCAAGCTCGGCGAGGAGACCGGCGCGGCCCACAAACGATGTCAACTGCTGCGGCAGGTTATTCGGAAGATACTCCAACGAGCGCACCGGCGGAAACTCATCGAGCAGGTCGGGCGCGCGCAGTTGATAGATGCGCTCCGGCCGTGCGAGATCTTTCAGCCGGTGCGCGCCAAGATCGCGAAGCTCGACGCCATCGAGGACGGAGTCGCGGAGCAGCTCCGCAGCGGCGGCTGAGATCAAGACCTGGCCGCCGTAACCGATGGCGACCAAGCGTGCGACGCGATTGAGAGCCGGGCCGACGTAATCGCCACCGTGTTCTTCCGCGTAGCCTGCGTGAAGCGCCATGCGGACGCGAATCCCACCTACCGCTGAAAAGTCTTCTGCGGCCAACGCGCGTTGCGCGTGCAGCGCCGCTGCGATCGCCTCGGGTGCCGCCGCAAAGGCGGCGTAAAAGGCGTCACCCATCGTTTTGAAGACGTAGCCGCCGTGCGCTTCAATTCCGGTCCGAAGCAACTCGTTATGACGCGCCAGCGCCGTTGCCATTGCGTCGCGGTCGCGCTCCCAACGCTGCACGCTGCCTTCGATATCCGAAAAGAGAAACGTGACCGTGCCGCTCGGGCGCGAGCTCGGCGAGCTCATCCTTTGATTCTGGCCAAAAGGCCGACTATCGAGATGCTAGAATTGCTAGCGCTCGGCATGCCGTAATCTACAGCGCGGACCGGAGTCGAACCTGTGAAGGGGCGAGCGCTATCCCGGACGTCTCGGGTGAAGGGCGGAGGGTGATCTAGGTCATGAATCGACGGCGAGGCTTGAAATTCCAGCGGGATCGTTGCAAGATTAGTTAGCAGCTAGCATTCATTTTCTTGAATCTCGAGCGACGAGCCGGGTTGGAGGAGTCCATGGCTAACACACGATTCAACCGCCGCATACTTTGCCTTTGCATCGCTACCGCACTAAGCGGCTGCATGGCACCCAATGCCGGAGTCGCGCCCGGCGGAGCGGGAACCAACGCGGCAGCGACGGCGGCTCGCAGCTTGCAAAGGACCGGGTCACCAGCAATACAGCACATCGTCATCATCGTGCAGGAAGCCCGCAGTTTCGATAATCTCTTTTGCGCGTATCCCGGCAGCGATTCGGTGAAATGCTCGGCTAGGGCACGCGCGATCCCGCTCCAAGCACGCTGCACTATCTCCGACACCTTTGAAGATTTCAAACGCGACCTAAAGACGGGAGATTTCTCGCACGAGAGGGCGGTATGCCCAGGCTACACGCGACCCGAGTATCGTACGGTACCGACCGCTCAAACGAAGATATACCGTGCGATCGCACAGAGCTACGTGCTTGGTGACGAGATGTTTTCGTCAACCGGGAACCCAACGTTTGAGTCGCACCAATATCACATCGCCGCGCAGGCAGGTAACGCACTCGATCAACCGTTTGGAAAGACCCCGCCGGACGGGTGCGTCTATCTCGCCAAGGTTCGGCAGTTTGGCGGACCGCCGCAACCGGCATGCGAGACCTACAAGACGCTCGCCACCGAGCTGGAAGAAGTCGGTCTGACGTGGGCTTACTACGCCGCGGGCGCTTCAGAGCCGACCTGGGACGCATTCGGCTGGGTCAAAGGGGCCTCGGCCGGGATCGCTCCACCGACGCAATTCTTCACCGACGTCGCAAACGGCCGTCTCGGCACCGTGACGTGGGTGACGCCGCAGTTTCGCGACTCCGATCTGTCGGGGGCCCATTCTGCGACCGGACCAGCATGGGTCGCGTCACTCGTCAATGCGGTCGGTGAGAGTCAGTACTGGGATTCCACCGCTATCTTCATAACGTGGAGCGGCTTTGGGGGTTGGGCCGACCACGTTAGACCACCCTTCGTGGACCGCGTGGGCCTCGGCTTCCGCGTTCCGCTTCTCGTCGTGTCACCTTACGCTAAACAGGGTTACGTCTCGCACGCCCAGTTCGAGACCGCGAGTATCCTTCGCTTCGTTGAGGACGAGTTCGGACTCCCGCAGCTGGCCAGCAGCGACGAACGGGCGCGCTCTCCTGTCGACTGTTTTGACTTCTCTCAACAGCCACGGGCATTCGTGCCGATCCAAACGCGCTAGAACGCCGTTCGGAGGTAGTCGGGCAGCGGTATTCCGCCTCTGAGCTGCGGGTCGGGAACGGGTGCGGCACGGACGATTTGGAACGGAAGGCAACCCGCCCAGACATCGCGTTCTAGATCGCGGTCGAAGTCAATAGGCGGTCCGGCGCGCACTTTTGCCGACGCCTCTTCGATTGGAATGCGCAAAACAAGCGTGCCCCGCAGTTCGTTGGGCGCCGGTGGACGGACGTCGTTCCAGCGACCCGGACAGACGCGTTCCATGATCGCTCGCAGTGCGGCAAGTTTTTCCGCATCGTCGCGGACCTCGGCTGCGTTGCCGAAAGCCACGACGGAGCGGTAGTTCACCGAGTGCTGATAAGCCGACCGCGCTAGTACGAGGCCGTCCGCGATGCTAACGGTGACGCAAACCGGAACCGCATCAATCAGGCCATTCATCCACCGGCTCAAGGCGAACCCATGGAGATAGAGCGTTCGCGCGATGCGTCCGTGAACCGTGGGAATGACGATCGGTCTGCCGCCTGCGACGAACCCGACGCAACATTCCAGGCATTCATCCAAGACTGCGGCGATCGTATCGAAATCGTGCGATCCGCGATCGGGATAACGTCCGAGGGCAGCGATATTCTGCGGCATCAAAACTACTATCCATAATAACTGCCGGCGACGGGCCGTTAAAGTTCCGCGCCGTTGCAAAACGTCGGGACCACTTTGCACGAATCCAGCAGATCGGTGGAACCAGGGAATAGGCGAAATCGAACCAATCTAGGATCCACGATGGGGCCAAAGGGAATCGTTCTCGATCGTAACTCGCGCGTTTCGTTGCAGCGGCAGCTCGAGGGCGCGCTGCGCGATGCGATACTAGCCGGCCAGCTTGAGGCTGGAGAACGCATCCTTTCCAGCCGAGATCTGCAGACGCACTTAGGGCTTTCGAGAAACACGATCGTCGGCGCCCTCGAGCAGTTACAGGCCGAGGGGTACCTCGTTACCGTTCGCGGCGCCGGAACCTTCGTGGCGCCGACGCTGCATCGTCGCGCGGCCAACGACCGGACGCGCGCCGGACCAGCCGATCTCGTGCCTACCGAAGCCGCCGCAGCCTTTCTGCGCAGTCAATTCCTTGCCGTAAATTTGGATCGAGCGGTTCCATTTCGTCCGGGCATACCCGCGCTCGATCTTTTTCCGGCCGCGCAGTTTCGGCGCGAGCTTGCCGTCTCCGCATGGACGCCTCGCGTTCTCGACTATCCCGAGCCGCTGGGTGAGGAGCGTCTGCGCGAAGCCATCGCGAAGCGTTTGCACCAAACTCGCGGTCTTGCATGCACTGCCGGCCAAGTGCTGGTCGTCGGCGGAGCACAAGCCGGACTGGCGCTCATCGCGCGCGTACTTCTAAAAAGAGGAGATGCCGTAGTCGTCGAGGAGCCCGGATATCCGAGCGCTCGAGCGGTCTTTGCGGCCGAAGGATTGCGGCTCGTCGCTGCGCCGGTCGACAACGCGGGTGTCAACGTTGCGCGTTTCGAAAAGCGCCGTGCGGTGCTGATTCATACGACGCCGTCACATCAATACCCGACCGGCGCCGTGCTCTCGCTGGAACGCCGGCTCGCGCTTCTCGATTGGGCACGCAAGAACGAATCTTGGGTGATCGAAGACGACTACGACAGCGAGTTCAACTACACCGGGAATCCGCAGCCCGCTTTACACAGTTTAGATACGGGCGACCGCGTGCTGTACCTCGGCACCTTTAGCAAAGTCCTCTCGCCCGCGCTTCGCCTCGCTTACATCGTCGTGCCGGAAAGCTTACGTTCGGCTTTTTCCGCCGCGCAACAAGTTACCGGCGCTGCGCCCAGTACGATCGTTCAACTCGCCATTGCAGGAATGATGCACGGCGGACACTTCGGCCGCCACGTGACGAAGATGCGGAAGCTGTATAACGAGCGGCGCCTCGCCGTCGCGTCCGAGCTCGAGCGCTTGTTGGGAAATCTTATCCGCGTCAGCGACACCCGCGTCGGACTCCATGTCATCGTGCATCTGCCCAAGTCTATGCCGGCGATCGAAGTATCGCGAAGAGCGGCCGAACGCGGCGTGGTCGTTCCTCCTCTTTCCAGTTATTTCTTAAACGAGCCGTTCCTCAACGGAATCGCGATCGGATACGCGTCCACGCCGGTTCCCGAGGCAAAGCGCGCAGTTGCCACGCTTGCCGAGATCTTGCCGCGATGAGACTTCGCCTTTCCGGTTTGGCAAGCCGCGGCGTTCTGCTATCTGTCATTGCTTTTTCGCTGAGCGCCTGCTCGTTCGGAGCTCGGACCGAGTTACCGCTGTCGCAGTCCGCCGACACTCGCATTTTGCGCGCAAAGATCACTCACGTCGTCTACATCGTTCAAGAGAACCGTAGCTTCAACAATCTCTTCCAGGGCTTTCCCGGCGCGTATACGGTTTCAACCGGTATGGACTCAAAGAGTCGAACCATCAGACTTCGCCCGATCGGCCTGGCGCATCGGTACGACATCGATCATTCCGCAAATGCGATGTTCGAGGCATGCAACGGAAAGGGAAAGCTGCCGGGAACGAAATGCCGAATGAACGGATTCGACCGCGAGGTGCTCTTCGACGGGCCGCAACACGGACAGTACGTCTACGTGCCGCATCAAGAGTCCAAGCCGTATTTCGATATGGCGCACGAATGGGTGCTCGCGGATCGTATGTTTCAATCGCAACTCGACGAAAGCTTCGTCGCGCACCAGTACGTAATCGCGGCGCAAGCGCAGTCCAGCGCGGACCTTCCATACGGCCCGTGGGGGTGTGCGCCAGGCCCCAGCGACTTCGTCAAGACCATTGACAGCGATCGCAAATATGGTCCGGGACAGGTTCCGTGCTTCGATTATCAGACGCTCGGCGACGAGTTAGACCGCGCCGGATTCTCCTGGCGTTTCTATACCAGTAAGGACGGCGCTCCCTCAAGCAGTTCGGGCGCCGTCTGGTCCGCGTATCAGGCCGTAAAACACATCTATGACGGACCGGACTGGGCGAACGTACTTACACCGCAGCGAACGTTTCTCACCGACGTGTCGTCTGGGAAGCTCGCGAACTTCACTTGGATCACCCCGATTTGCATCAACTCCGATCATCCGAACTGCGGCGGGGCCTACGGACCGTCGTGGGTGGCCGCGCTGGTAAACGCGATCGGTAAGAGCAAGTTCTGGGACTCGACGGCGATTTTCGTCCAATGGGATGACTGGGGAGGCCTCTACGATCCCGTTCCTCCGCCCTACCGGGATTTTGACGGGCTTGGCTTCCGCGTTCCGCTTCTGGTGATCTCACCGTACGCGAAGAAGAATTACGTCTCGCACGTGCAGTACGAAACGGCGAGCGTTTTACGTTTCGCTGAAGATCTCTTTGGTCTGGGGAGGCTCAGTGCTGCGGACCGCCGCGCAACCTCACCGAGCGAGGACTGCTTCGACTTCACGCAGCGAGCGCGCGCTTTCGTCCCGATCAAAGCCCCCTACGGCCGAAAGTTCTTCTTACACCAGCGCCTCGACTACCGGATTCCCGACTCACAATAAGAAACGAGGCGGCGCGAACGCGCCGCCTCGTCTGCTAGTTGATGGCCTACGACGCTACTAGTACGCGCCGGTGCCTTTCGGCGAGCCCCAGCCCGTTGGACCAGCATATTTTCCGAACTGCTTGGTACCCGCGGTGCAAAGGTATGAGCCGCCGCACGAGCCATTGCTTCCAGTCTTGATATAGTGAAGGTGGCGGCGCTGTTTTTTCTTGCTAAGGGTCCAGAACTTCTGCGCGGCATTCACCGAGCTTGCGTTCCCAGCGAGCGCGAAAACGGCCGCGTTCAACGGCGATGCGGCGCTCGTGCCGCACTCCTGAATCCACCCACCGTTACCGTAGCTATCGTATTCCGCGACGCCCGGAGAACAGCCCGCTTCCGACGATACGTCGGCGTCGGTGCGATACGCGCAACCGGGGTCCTTCTGCCAGCTCGGCTTCGTCTGTCCGGTGCCGCTGCCGTTATTCGAACAGCCGCCGCCCGCATCGTTCCACACGCTTTCGGTATAACCTGAGCCGCTCGTATGGAGCTGAGTGCCTCCGACGGAAACGACGCTGCCAAACCACTCGGGCGGACCGTTGACATCGTAGCCGCCGTCGCCGGACGCCGCCAGATAAACAACGCCGGGTTGATCGTAATCGGACTCCGAGTAGCCGCAACTCGAGGCGTAGCAGATATAGCTGTTGCTGATAACGTGGGCGCCGAGCGTCACCGCTTCGTTCTCGGCGGTTTCGAGGTCGCTCGTGCTATTGGAGTTTGCCTCGATGAGGTAGATCGTGCAGTTCGGGCAGGCCGCCGAAACCATGTCAACGTCGAGGTCCTCTTCAGTTCCCCAGCCGGTGCTTCCCGAAGGATAGTTGCTCGTCTGTCCTTCTTGGTTGTACTTAGTGAAGTTTGCCGTACCGAGCCCGAATTGGCTGCGGTAGGTGTTTAGGTCCGAGCTGATATTAGGGTTGTCGTAGGCGTCAACAATCGCGACGATCTGGCCAGAACCGGCCGTAGACGACGGCAGCTTATAAGCTTTCTCAAGATCGCTCGGCGCCCAGCCACTGGGCGTCGTCGGGCTCGCGTGGCCCTTGACCGTCAGCGCCGTACACGTCGTGACCCCGACGACCTGCGGACAGGCCGCCGTTGCAATACCTTTAACCTCCCATGACGGGTGCAGCCGCGTCCCGACTGGGATCGATCGGCCCGCTTGCCCGCTCGAGCCCGTCATTCCGGGCACCGCCGAAGAGCCGCCCGAGTTACAAGCAGCTACGGCCAGCGCCACGAGCAGCGGCGCCGCCAGTTTCATTGTTCCGCTCACAAATGCTCCTTATCAAATCATGTAGATGGGAATTGGCGGTACCTGGATTAGGGGTTGCGCGGACGCGTCCCTGGCTAGCCGGCGACGTTGTTTTGCGCCAGCACCGCTTCCACGTTTAGCTCGATTCGAACCTCGTCGCCGACGACGACGCCGCCAGTTTCAAGCGCCGCATTCCATGCGAGATCGAAGTCCTTGCGGTTGATCGTGCCGTGCGCTTCGTATCCGACGCGAGTTCCTCCCCACGGATCGGCCGCGCGTCCTTCGAAGCTGCCGGTCAGCCGAACCTCGCGCGTGATTCCGCGGATCGTAAGCCTTCCGTCGAGGGTGAACTCATCGGGCGTTCCTTCGATTCGCGTGCTCTCAAAAATCAGATGCGGGAACTTCTCCACTTCGAAGAAGTCGGCCGAGCGCAGGTGCGCGTCGCGCTGCTCTTCGCGCGTGTCGATAGAGGCAGCGTCAATGGTTGCCGTAATTGAGGTGGGAAGATCGCTGCCGGGCGCTAGCTCAATTTGCCCGTCGAAGGTCGTGAAGCGGCCTCGGACCTTGGTGATCATCAGGTGCCTCACGATAAATTCCACCGTCGTGTGGGCGCGGTCGAGGGCGTAAATGCTTTTCTCTTGCAGTTGGGCGGTCATGGACTCTCCTTATTTGCGTCTTGCCGTTAGGCGACAGTCGTCGTATAATCGGCTTATGTTGCGTATATTACGGCTGTCGGGAATGCTGGTCAACCGACAAAATGGCGAAAATGTTGCTTATCCGACGCGATCGAGAAAGTGATGGTTAGCACTCTAGCCCAGCGCCCCTTGCGGGTGGATCCGCGGGTCACCCGGACGCGTAAGCTCATCCGCGACGCTCTCGCGTCGCTGCTCGCCGAGAAGAACTTCGAATCCATCACCGTGCAAGACATCGCCGAGCAGGCGACCGTGAATCGCGCCACGTTCTATGCCCACTTCACCGATAAGTTCGCGCTGCTCGACGCGATGATTCGCGACGATTTTTCCGGCTATCTATCGCAGGGTGATCCGCTGAGCAGCCCCGACACGCGATCGTCGCTCACGGCCGTAGGCAAAAATATTTTCGCTTTTGTGGGCTTACATCGGCGGTGCAAAATCGATCGCGACTTTGAGCCGCAGCTCCAGCGGAGCATGGAGGCCGAGCTTACCGATTTTCTTTCACGCGATTTCGGACATTGCACGGCGATGCTGATCGCCTCTGCGCTTGTCGGCAGTGCGATGAACTGGCGTCACGAAACGCCAAGGGCTCCGTTCGAACCCATTGTCGCGAACATCGTTAGAATTCTGGTGGACGGCGTCGAGAGGCAGTCATAATAAAAAGGCGAGCGCTCGAAGCGCTCGCCTTTCTTTCCCTTTCGTTTCGCGACGAAATTAGTACGCGGTAATGCCGTTTGGAGTTCCCCATCCGGCCGGGCCGCTGTACTTCTTGTAGCCGCCATCTTTCTTTGATAGGCCGGCCTCGCAGATATAATCCCCGCAGCTACCGTCGCTGCCGGAAGTGATTTGGTGCAGCTCCTTTCGGTGCTTTCTCCGGTTCAGGTTCCAGAACGTTTTGCCGCCGGAGGTCAGTTTGCTCGCGTTGCCGGCGAGCCCAACGATTCCGGCCGTGAGCGGTGCCGCAACACTCGTCCCGCAGACATCGGTCCAGCCGCCGTAACTGCTGATGTACTCGGCAACGCCGGGGTTACAGCCGGCCTCGGCGGAGATATCGGAGATCGTTTTGCCGCTGCAGTCCGGATCGTGCTGCCACGACGGCTTGGGGGTAGTGGTTGCGCAGCCGGCTCCGGCGCCGTCCCACACGCTTTCGCTGAAGTTCCCGCCGGACTGTGCCAACTGCGTGCCGCCGACCGCGAGCACATTTGCAAGCGCGGCCGGCCACTCGATCTCCGGATACCCGGAGTCGCCGGATGAGGCCAAATATGCGACGCCCGGCGAATTGAAGAAGTTCGGGAAGTTCGGATCGCCGCAGTTCTCGCCGTAGTTGAAGCTGCTGCATCCCCAGCTATTGCTGACGATCGTGGCACCGAGCTTAGCGGCGGTCGCTTCGGCATTCTCCAGGCCACAGACGACGCCGCCGCAGTTGCCGCCTTCAATCAAGTAGATAGTACAGAGGGGACAACTGGCAGAGACCATTTGGATGTCGAGATCGGTCTCGACGCACCAACCGAAGTCTTCGCAACTCTCAGGGTAACCGGATTGCTGTCCTTCCTCGTTGTACTTCGCGAAGGTTGCCGTTCCCAATCCGAACGTGCTGCGGTAGGTTCCTAGGTCGGTCTGGGCGGCGGGCAAGTCGCCAAGTTCGATGAGCGCGACGACCGTTCCCGATCCTTTGCCCAACGATCCCGCAAGATTATAGCGAGTCTGCAAGTCGATTGGCCGCCAACCGCAGCTGCCGCCGGACGGCGAGCAGTTTTTCACGCCGTTGGTCACCACTAATACGTGGCATTGCACGCCCCCGGCAAGTTTTTTGCAGACGCTGCGGGCTTCGTGCTTGGCTTGCCACTCGGGCACGTGGCGCCCGGCGGCGGAGATCCCGCTTTGCGACGCGCCGGACGTCGGAACACTCGACGAGCCGCCCGCGTTACAGCCGGCGATGGCCAGCGCCACCACCAGCGGAAAAAATCTCAAAGATCCGTTCACAAATGCTGCTCCTTTACATGAGTCGATCTGGGAGCAAGAGTATTACGAGGCAACGTAAGGGTTGCCTTCTATTCGAGCTAGGAAACGCTAGCGTGCGTCCAATTTGTTCGCTCTTCGTTGGCAGGCGGCGATTCTGCAACTTCGAAAATGGCGCGCATGCGTTTGTTTATTACACTTTCACTCCGCGCATCGCTGTCGGTTGCCTTGCTCTCCGGTTGCAGCGAAAGCGGATCGCTGACGTCAGCTGCTTCGGCCGGCGCGGCGCTTCCGAGCTCTATCCATTCGAAAGCCGCTGCCGCTTCGGGACTGATCTACAGTGCGTCCGGAGGGAACTCCGTCGAGTATTATCTCAAGGGAACCGGCCCTAATAATCCGGTCGCGGGTAGCCTTTCGGGAGATTTCTCAGATCCGATAGGTATGGACGTGGATAAGGCCGGCGACTTATATGTTGCCAACAATGACGCCGAGAACGTTCTGGTTTATCGTAACGGCTCGACCTCGCCAAGCGCTACGCTAAGCGACCCTAATCAGTTTCCGTATGACGTTGCGATCGGGCCTGACGGCACCGCGTACGTTGCGGGCATCTCGGGACCGATCGGGGCCAATGGCAACCTCGTGGCCTACGCCCCCGGCGCGAGCAGCCCCACTCGGACGTTGGACGACAAGCACTTCCTGCACGTTATCGGCGTGGCGCTGGACAAAAGCGGCAACGTGTTTGCCTCGTATGACGCCCACATGGTCGCGGGCACGGCTAGCGTCGTCGAGTTCAAGGGCGGCAAGGACAAGGCGAGCGAGACCCACATAAAGCTCGGCGCGGCCGGCGGCATCGGGTTTGACCGCGCCGGGCACTTGCTGGTTATTGACGTGCAGGCCCAAACCCTTAATATCTACGACGTCGAGAAGCGGAAGCCGATCCACCAACTCAAGCTTCCGGGTACTTCAATTTTCTTTTCGTTCAACAAGGATTCGTCGCGGTTGTACTTGGCGGACTACTCGCAGGGAAAGATTAACGAGTATCGTTACCGCCCCGACGGCCTGAGCCTGATCAACACCATCACCAACGGCATGTCACCATCGAGCTATAACCAGGGAATCGCAACGACTCCGGCTCAGCAACTTTAATGCATGCCAAACGTCCGTCATTCGACCGTCCGAGTAGGCCCCGCTAACGTCTTCTACCGTGAAGCCGGTACACCGGGGCAACCGGTTCTTTTGCTGCTCCACGGCTTTGCAAACTCGTCACACTATTTCCGGCACTTGATGCCGAAGCTCGCGGGCCGATTTCACCTGATTGCGCCAGATCTGCCCTCGTTCGGATTTACGACGGTCGAAGAGGGAAAGGGCTATCAGTTTACTTTTGCCGATCTGACAAAGACGATTCAGGGCTTTGTGAAGGAACTTTCGCTACGACGCTTTGCGATGTACGTGTTCGATTATGGCGCACCCGTCGGCTTCAATCTGGCGCTCGACAATCCGGACAGCATTACCGCAATCGTCTCGCAGAACGGCAATGCATACGAGGAAGGCCTGGGCGCCGCTCCTTGGGCCCCATTGCGTGCCTATTGGACGCAACCTTCACCGGCCATTCGTGAGACGCAATCCTGACCATGTCAGTTAATTCATAAAGCCCGCCGGCCGAGCCTCGCCGTCTCGGCGAGCTATCAGCTTCAACGAGCGTATCGTGAGGAAGGTCGTCTGGACCTCCAGACCCTCGACGGTTGATTGATCGATTTGTTCGATGAAATCCATGACTTCGCTCCGCCTTTCTACCGCAAGTGTCGCTGCGGGCATACGCCAGGTCACGAGGGCCTAAATCAGGCGGTTGATGCCCCGGATGCGTACATGGGCCCCAACGGGAGGATGTAGCGCAACCGAAGCCCGATCATCATATCACATAAATAGGAGACTATAGCGTTGCATCGCTGAAGGACCACAGTGCAAAGCGCTTCGCTTAATGCGAAGCGCTTTGGCGTTCTGCGGTGAGGATCTTGGGACTTAGAATCTTGGGCTAACCCTAAAATCGCCAGCTATGCAAATGTCGGTGATCTGCTGACCACTCAACCGGCGGAAGGTCTTGCTGCCATACTCGAAATCCTCGCCGGCTTCAGTCGCATCGTAGCGCGCCTGCGCGCCGACGTTCAGCGGCGGCCATTGCTTCAAGATCTGATTCTTAAAGTTGACGCGATAGGCCAGGTCTTTCGCAAACAATACGATCTCCCCGCGTCCATTAGCATACCCGCCGTAGACCGGTTCGGAGTGTTCCGAACAGTTAGGCCTATTGAAAGCGCCTGTAGTCTTGACTGCACCTTTAATAGCGAGGACGGCAACGGGCAAGGGGTTTTGCATCATCGGTTACCCGTCACGCCGGGCCGGGCGGCATCGCAATTGCGGCACAGGCCACATATCTTTTTATATCGGCACTGCTCTCGTGGACGTCAATGACGTAGGTGCCCTTGAGCAGATCGGCGAGGGTGATGCCCGATATCGTTGTCGTGCTGCTCCCCTGGGCGATGTTGGTCAAAGTATACTTGGGAACCGGGTCCAGATTTGCGCAGGTGCCCGTGTGAATATGGATGGGCTGCGAGCCGTTTTGGCCGCCGGACATTGTGACGACGATCCTGACACCGCCTGGGATCTGCTCGAGAGTCGCCACGCCGGTTTCGCCTGGCCGATTCTGAGCATACAATTTTAAAATTAGCGTGGACGGGTAGGCGCCGGCCGTCGCGCAGACGATTGCGCCCAGCGTTGCGGCGATGAACGCCGTCCGTAGTGCAAGCATGGTTCGATTCCTCCTGGGGCAAAGAAGATACTGGTTCGGTTGGAAGGACCTCGGCTATGCCGGAGGTTGCTTCTGCGCCGGCTTCTGCTGGGTGCTCGGAGGCTTTTGCATGCCGCGTTTGTCCGCTGCACTAACGGGCGCAGATTTTGCCGGCTTATTGGTGGAGCGCAACGGTTTCGCGACTGCTGTCACTGGTGGACTACCTTTATTTACAGACGCGTATAGGTTACGGTCTTGCCCGGCGATGGTCGCTTGGTGCTTCTGGTATGCCGTTGGCGGGACGCGCTGCTGCACTGCCGCCATCTGGCCGGAGGTCGGCCTTGCCGAGATTCCACCGTGGCCACCGTTGTAGCTGACGCGATCGTTGTAGACGTTCTTATTGATGACCGTTTTATCGACGTATGTGTTGCGAATGACGGTTCGGTTAACGTTTGCGACGGCGGTGTTATAGCGGAAGTTGTTGCCGGCCCAAATGCCGCCGACGAAGCCAGTGCCGAAGTAGCCGTATCCGTAGTTGACGCCCCCGTAGAAGCCGACGCTGGGACCCCAAAAACCCTGGTTCCAGCCGTAGCCGGCGCCGGAGTGACGCCAATACCCTGGTGTCCAGTACAGGCCACGCCGAGGTGCCGGCGCCCAGGTGCCCGGTACCCAATAGTAACCGACTGTCCCCCAGCCCCAGTATCCCGGGTTCCATTGGTAGTTTGGCTCCGGAGCAGGCGGCTGTGCGTACAAGGGCAGCGGTGGAGGCGGCACGCCAATTGTAGTGCCGACGGCGACGGAAAACTGCGCGAGTGAGGGAGCAGGAGTAGCGGCGAGTAGTAATGCCGCGATGAGTACAGCCGAAAGTCTCGAGATTCGCATGGTTCATCCTTTTGGAGAAAGTCGTGGCGCAGGAAGCGCTATTTTTCTGACATGACGCAACGCGACCGCGGCGCGATATCAAGGCCTCCAGGAAGCTTAAGTGTAGAGTACTCGGTTTCAAAAGTCGGTACGCTATAGCACCAGGAGCGCAACCCGGCCCCGAAAAAGCTTCTCACCACGAAAATGACCGGCAAGCAAGTCCTCATACCCAACCAAGCCGTGCTTAAGCAGAACGCGATCCTCGGTGGCTTGAGTCCCGCCATGGCCATAGAGGTCCTCAAAACCGCGAAACTCATCGCGCTGGAAACGTCCCAGCAGATTTATGAGGCTGACCTTCCGATACGGGATGTTTATTTCCCAATCGATGCGGTGCTTTCAGTGGTAACACAAATGCGCGACGGCGGCTCAATCGAAGTAGGGACAGTCGGCCGGGAGGGAGTCTCGGCAATCCCTCTGCTGCTCGGAGCTACGACCTCGGCCAACGAAAGTTATTGCCAAGTTCCTGGCCGCGCGGTTGTCATTAGCAGCGACCATTTTCGACAATTGCTCGACAGCGGAGATGGCCAGTTTCGTGGCATGATTGACCGATTTCTCCAAGCCTATGTCAATATGTTGGGGCAGCTTGCCGCGTGCAACGGGATGCATTCCATCCACGAGCGATGCGCGCGCTGGCTTTTGTTGACGCACGATCGCGTCAACTCCGAAAAGATCGCTCTCACACACGAATACCTTGCGATGATGCTAGGCGCACGCCGTTCCGGCGTCACGATCGCCGCTGCCACACTTCAGCAAGCGGGATTCATTCGCTATGCTCATGGCCATATAGTTATTCTCAATCGACAAGGTCTCGAAGAGGCATCCTGCGAGTGTTATGGCGTCGCGCGCGCGCAGTTTGGCCCGCTGTTGGACGATAATGGCCGACGACCAGTGGATGACAGCAGCGAGCCAGCGTAGCCGCTATTTGCTTTGCTTTCGTCCGAAACCGTACAGATTTGCCGCCAAGCGATTGTTAAGGTACGCTTAGGGTAATTTGATTACAATGAGGCCGGCGTGGTTCAATTACGTGTATTAACGAGGGCTTCCACGATGGTGCGAACCACTATGGGAACCGCGGATTTCGCGCACTCAACCGATCGGGTCGAGGGCGGCGCTGCTTCGCCCGCGCCCAGCATAAGGCCGCTGGTTTCCGGGGCGAGCTCGCGAACGGTTACCGTGCTGCCGTGACGGACGGGCTCGGTTCGAGTAACACGTTTCGGCTATACGTCCACCGCGACGGCGGGAAATTTATCGGCTTGTGCACCGAGTTGAGGGCGGTCATCGAAGGCTCCACCACCGATGAGATCGTCGTCAAAGCCAAAGCCCTAATCGACTCCGTGACGAATCGCGTAAAAACACGAAAACCGCAAATCACCGTGCGCGTGAGCCCGAGCCTCCCAAAGGCTACGCATCTTTGACCCGACTTGTCGCTAAGCCGAGCCTAGCTTGCGCCGCCGAACCTGAAACCTCGGACGAAATTTCGGTTGGCCAGATGTACGAATATGGTGAGACCGTGCCGCAGGACTATGCGACTGCGCTGCACTGGTACCAACTGGCTGCTGCTACACGCGACAGCGCTGCAGCGGCCAGGGCGCAACGGGTCGAGCAGATCCTCGATCTGCGGCATTAGCCCGAGCTACGCACTCTTAGCTACGCACCCCCGTTTGTACTCCCGATCTGCCACCAGCAAGCGTGCGCTTCATACGGGCATTTGTTCGGTCAAGAATGGCACCTTGAGTTTTTATGTTGGCGCTTTTGCCACAAATGCGTCGCTTCGAGTGGAACTCGATGCACCGCTACCACACTGGGAACACCTGCTGCTGGTGATTTGATTTAGCGTGTAACCTTTGCCGGTCTTTTGGGTTCGCTTCGAGTGGAAAGAACAACCTCAAATGAAAGTTGAGCATTTATGATGGACCTAACCAAGACCGCGCCGCGCAGCGTCAAAGAAACGATGCTTGGCATCGTACAACTCGCTCGGGCAACCGACAAGGCAAAGGCCGCAGCGCACGGGCGCCTCGGTGAGTACAAGTACGACTGCTCCATGGACCAGGGCCTCTTCGAGTACCTTGGCATGGATGCGAATGAATTCCTCAATATCGTGAAGACCGCGCGAGACGATTCCGGGATCGAAGCTTACGCTAAGACATTCGTTGCCAGGAAAGACCCTCGAAATATTGAGGCCTTCAACAAGAAGTGGCTCTCCGCAGTGCCGAGCGGGGAATCGCTAAAGCATTTCGAGGAGTTGCGCACCAAGATCGCTCCCGATCGAACTGACGTCGTGTCTTGGCCAGATCTCCTCGACCTAGACGAAGGCCGCGACGTGCCTCGCCACGAGCCCATTTACGTTTAGCAAAACGTAGACCCCGCAGCAAAGCAGAAGAGGAGCGCGATTTGAATCGCGCTCTTTTTCTTCGTACCACTCGATAGCACTTGAGACTACTTGCCCATACTTACCGTCGAGCCGATTGGCGTGTTGATGCCAGTGATGGCCTTGGTAGCCGTGCCGCCGGCCGGGTACCTGAAGAACTGCACCTCGTTATTGAGGAAATCCGGTGCAACCACCCTCGGGCCCTGTTTCCAGAACTGAGCCACATCATCGGTGTCGTCGAGGGGGGTGGAACCGACGAGCGTTCCGGCGCTTCCGCTTATGGTGAACTCGTAAATATAAGGCGCCTCCTGATCTCCGACCGCTACATATTTTCCGTCCCACTGAACGCCGCCGGGGAATTGGATGCTTTGGTTCAGCGTGACGCTCGCCAACGTGGCGCTCCCGCTGGGAAGCTCGGCGAATTCGAACGCGCTGCCGTCGTTGGTGCCGTCGACGAAGAGGTTGCCGACGTTATCATAGCCGCAGAAAAAGTAGTAGTAGAAACTCGCACCGGTGTAGGTCTGTGGCGTGCCCTTGGCGCCGACGTAAATGGCGACGTTGCCTGGCCCGCCTTTGGGAGAGTCTATGTTCGTGATCGCGAGATTGCCGCTCGCCGGATCCACGGAGCAGCCTACGGGGTATTGACCGGGGTCGCGCAGCGTCGCGATCGGGCTGGTGCCGCCGTGCGCATATTCTAGGATCTGCGCCTTGTCCTCGTTTGCAACGAAAACGTCACCAGCTTTGTCGGCGCACTCGCCTTGGGGTGCGTCGAAGCCTGTGAGCGTCCCTTTCAATCTGCCCTCCCGGTACGAATAAATGTAGACGTCGTCGGCTTCCTCGTCGGAAAGGTAGAGCAGGTCTTGTTTCTTTAGGTCGGGAGCAATCCACGACCGGCGGTGATCCGGCCGCACGGCCTTCGTAACGCCGCCCGTCGCGTAAGCGGGCACGGGACTGAGCGCCCGCGCGTTCAAGCGCGACGAGCCGGCGCTCTGCGTCCCCGAAGGGACGAGTGCTGGTGATCCACCGGTGTTACAGCCGGAAAGCACAGCAGCGGCCAATGAAAGACGCAATGCTTCATACCCCAATGGCGAGATCTTCATTAGGAGTTGCTCCCTTCTAGTTTCGTGAATGCGCCAATATCACGTATATCGCGCCCCGAACCCTGGCGCTAAAGCTGACCAAAAGGTGACCATTTTTGATATGCGGCGCCGACCGCGTCTAAGAGAGCCGCTTCTCCGTAAGCCACGACGCTATTCCGCCGCTGAGATTCACTGCCCGCGCGTAACCAAGTGCGTTTAGCCTGTTTGTAATATATCCGCTGCGGGCACCGACATGGCAAATCACGACAATATCCCGATCGGTCGGAATTTCTCCCAGCCGCCGCTCGACTTCGTCCATCGGAATATTGACGGAGCCCACGATCGCGCCATCCGCAATTTCTTCCGGCTCGCGCACGTCGAGCAAGAACGGCACAGCCGTAGTAGCGTTAAGACGTCGCTCGAGCTCGCCCGACGATATCGATCTCACCTCATAAATACTCTACCCCGCGGTCTCGCCGAACACAAGAGCCTGCATCTTGGAGCAGGAACATCATTGCTTTCGAGATGACACCGGTAGAATGCCGTTCGCATTGGCATTACTTGCATTCTTCCTTTCGATTTGGATCGTGATTCCTGGCCCGATCGTTCCGCTGTTCGTTCTGACGGTTGCCGGCACCGAACTCTGGCCGGTCTTGACAATTCTGAGCGCTGTCGCCCTCCTCATCGCACTGCGCTCACACAATTCCATGCGACCTTCGGCCATCATTATCGCGCTCGTGGCGCTGTCGTGTACGCCGGTTCCGCCTATTGCTTATGCGATACAAGGTCCGCACGTACCGTTGTCGGCTTTCCTGATGCCGCTTCCCGGACGTGCCAACACGCTCGCCGTTCGCCCAGGCGCCCCTCTCGTTCTCGTGATTTACGGCGGCGCGTGGGAGCACGGTTCGCCAAGAAACGACGCCCAATTCAATTCGATCGTCGCTTCTTGGGGCTATCGGGTTATTGCGCTGAACTATCCGCACGCGCCTGGCTCGCGCTGGCCCACGCAACGTGACGCCATCCTCCGCCAGATCGATTCACAGCCGCCCGGCCGCATCGCCGTGCTCGGACATTCGTCCGGCGCACAGTTAGCGCTCATCGCGGCGGCCCTGAGGCCGCACCGCATCAACGCCGTGATAACGTACGAAAGTCCAGTGGATCTTCGACTCGCTTATGAGTATCCGCCCCAACCCGACTTGATCAACGTGCGTCGCGTCCTGCTCGAGCTTTGCGGTGGGACTCCAGAGCGGCAGCCCACCTGCTATCGGAGCGGATCACCGCGGTACGTCGTGCATCCCGGTATGCCGCCAGTCCTCATGATAGCGGCAGGACGCGATCACGTCGTCCCGCTTGGTTTCGAACATCTCCTGCGCGACGAAATGCGGGGCGATGGCGTCAGCGTTACCTACTTTGAGCTGCCTTGGGCCGATCACGCCTTCGAGGACATCGCCACGGGTTTTCACGACCGCATCGCGCTGTGGTACGTTCGCCGATTCCTGAATCTTCATTTGAATGTGTAGTGCTCACGGCGCGAACGCCAGAGCCGACGACTCGCTCATGCCCTGGGATATCGTCCGCAGCACCGATGTGCTGCCCGGCGCGTAGACCGTCACCGTGTTGCCGGCGGTGTTTGTGACGTAGAGGTTGCCGGCGCCGTCAAATGCCAACTTGGTCGGATTCACCACGCCCTTGGAGGCGCCCAGCGGCGCCGTCGACGGTCCGAACGCGGTATATTAACAGATCGGTCGCGCTATCTGTCCATGCGGTGATGGCAGACTTCGTAGCGATTGCCCAGTGGGTCCTCGAAGAAGACTGCGTAAAACGTTGGATGATGCTGGTCGAAGTATTGGGGACCTTCAACATTTTGAGCCCCATGCGTTCGAACGACGCTTGCAACTTCGTCAACAAAGGCAGTGCTCGGGGCGGCGAAGGCAATACGCGTTGCCGTCGGGCGCGCGTTGGGATCGGCAAAAATATTGAAGAAATCCGCCCGGATACTTCCGTAGCGCCGAGTATAGCCGTAACGCACGACTCGTGGCGTGGTGGGTTCGGTACCGAAAAGCGCCATGAGGGCATCGTAGAACGGACGCACGGCATCCGGATCGCTAACTCGCAGATCGATGTGACTGAACAACGGAAACGCATACGTTTCGAAATAGCGCAACCGTGCTTCACGTAAATCCTCGTTTTGCTCGATCTGATCCACTGATGTCTCCTTTGGTGCGCTCAAGCTACAGGTGGTCGTCCGCGATCATACGCTCGATGACGAGAAGCGCACAGCTTCAGGTCTATGCTTGGGGTTCCTCCGCGAATGGGTGAAGCAAGTGGCGCGATACGCTAGACGCCGGTCACTCGAGATGCGTCATAGCCCCAACGCGTACATGTTGCCGTCCCCGGAGCCGACGTGCACCACTCCATTGACCACCGCCGGCGACGAGAACACTTCGCCGCCGGTGAGGAAAGTCCACAGTCTCGCTCCAGTGGCGGCTTTGAGCGCGTACGCATTTCCATCATAGGAGCCGACGTAGGCCATCCCGTTGACAACCGCCGCCGACGAACCTCCACAGATCGACCCGGAGCAGCCGGTAACGTGCGACCACAACTTGTGCAGCCGATGCGCGTTGCGTGGCGACAGCATCCGCTCGTCGGGGGCAATCCAGATGTTACCGTCAGAACCGGACGTGAGACCGCCCCCACGCCTTCCGCAGGACTAAGCCCACTCATCAACGGGTACTCTCGCAAGAATCCGTCGGTCGTGAGCGCAGTTACAGCCGGATCCCGGCCGTACTCAAGGAACCACAGCGCACCGTCGGAGCCGACGGTTATAGAAGCTGGAACTCTGCTGCTCTGGGGCAGCGAGTAGCACGTTGTCGTGCCGGTCGTTTGATGCGTAAGGCGCACGCCATTCGGTTGCCCCGCGATCCCGTAGTGCTCGGAGAGGCGCGCGGAAGTAATCTATTCTGTTTCGAGTCGGCAGCGGCGGCAACGAATTCATTAGTTGACAAGAACTCCGGCAGCATGCGAGGCCCTGCAAGCAGCCTCCACTTGGGAGGTGGACCCTAATGCGTGGTTGCTTAGCCCAAAGCGTGCGCGTACGCTTGCCCCATCTGCGCTGTTGCAGCTTCAAGGGAGGGAGCATGAGAATTCAAAGATTCGCAGGTTGGGCCCTGACCGCGGCCCTGGCGTTTTCAGCAACGCCCGCAATTTGTTCGGCGTCGCCCTCGAGCGATGCGATTAATACCGTAAAGCTTGCCATAGACGCGATGAACAAAAACAACATGAGCGCGTTTGTGGCGTTGTGCGCTTCTCCGGCCTTCATGATCGACACTTTCGATCCGTACCTTACCGGTGGAGCGTCGGGTTGCACCGATTGGTGGAACGCGCGTGATGCCTACGACAAGATGGCTCAAATCACCGACGCAACCGGCGGCATCGGTATGCCGTGGCACGTGTTCGTGACCGGAAATAACGCGTACATCAGTACTCCATTCGACTACCACTACAATCAAAAGGGTGCGACGGTAAGGGAACAGGGTTCAGCCCTTGTCGTGACTCTCAAAAAGACGGCGAATGGCTGGCGCATAGCGTCCTGGGCGCACGTAAAGCACCTCGGCGGCTAGACCACACCGCGCTGCAGGCGTAAGCGCGACTCAGCTCTCGAGCTTGCGCCTGCGCAGCGTTCCTCGGCGTCACGTCTTGGTTGTCATCCGTACGGGGCAAACTCGGACTCGTTTGAGCGAGCAACTGACGAACCGTTATTTCATTCGCGTGGGGAACGCCCGGAACGTACGTAGCCGCCTTAACGTCGAGATCGAGTTTTCCGGCTTGGCTTAGTTGGACGATTTCGGCAGCCGTAAACTCCTTCGTGATCGAGCGATCTCATAATGCGTGTCGACACTCGCGGGAACGGGCTTCCCTAAGTCGCTAAAACCAAACGCTCGCGCGTAGATAACCTGGTTTCCGTCGACGACGGCGACCGTCGGACCCGGAATATCGTGGCGGCGAAGCGCCGCCGCGATCTCACCGTCTAAATGCGCGGTGGCAGCATCCATAGATGGGGCCGACGGAGTCGCAGCGATCGGCGCGCAGAATATTAGGAGGGGTAACCGACAGAGCCAGACCGAGCGGAATAGATCGGTACACAAGCGCTGCCGGCTAGGCTACTCGCTAAACAGCGCGCACGGTGCGTCGCGGAACCTGTCGCTTTTCGTCCAGATCGAGCAGGTCGGGCCAAGTCGTTACGTCGGTTCGCTCCGGCGCTATCTCCGCGCGCAGGTTGACAAAAGCGTCACGCGACTTGCCCTCGGGCTCATGCAATAGCCATTCGTGGTTCCACCGTTCGATCTCTTCGGGCGATTTAGCCGCGACGAACGGTCGCGTAAACGCTTGGATGTCCGCGTCGTTTTTCGCATCGCGTATGGCGTTCAGAAGCCGCTCATGATCCATGCCGAGGAACGCGAACACGGCCTGATCCATCGGACAGTTATAATGGTACTCACCGACGTTGCCTCGAGCTGTCGCCTTTCCCTTATCGATCGTACGACCGAGTTGAACGACACCTTGCCACTTCTCATGAACGCTGCGGGGATACTCTTTGGTCAAATCCATTTCAAGGCTCCTCAAGTTGGTGCAGCCCAAGACACGCGTCCCATCGTGCCGGTTGCGGCCAGGCGGGACGCCGAATCGGGGTCCCGGCTCGTAAGTCCCATATCGTAGGTCGCATTGCTCTGGAACCTGAGAGGCGCCTGAGATACGTTTGTCGGATGACGAACGTCGGTAAACGTGCGTATATCTTCGCATTTTTGTCACTCGCGCTGCTGTCGCTCGTCATCGCATGTAGCGGCCACGCAAACTCACTGCTGCCAAGTCCGGGCGCCCGTCAACGGCACATTCGCCCGAAGGATTTGTCGCAGAACTACGCTGCAGTGATCCTCGGGGACAACCCCACAGGCTACTATCGACTGGACGATACAGGCGCCGTCGCCGCCGACAGCAGCGGCAACGGCTACTTCGGGACGGTGGGTGCCTCGGTGCAGGAGAGCGCGGCCGGGCTGATCGTGGGAAGCGACAACGCCATGGTGCTGCCCGGCACCGCAACGGCTGCGGGCATCGTCAGTTTCCCGGAAATCAAAGCCATGGAGCCGACGACGAACGTCTCGCTCGAGGTGTGGCTGCGGTTTACCAAACTGCCGAAGATCTACACGGCAGCCGTCGCGTACGGCAGCGATCGCGGCAACGCACCGTTCGATATTTTCTTTCAGTCCGGTGGCACAATTGTCGCGCAGTTCAATACGACGGGCGGCGACCTTGAAGTCAAGGCCCCGACTCCGCTGGCCGTCAACACGACGTATCATGTCGTGAGTACGTACAACGGGACGACGGGCAGCCTTTACGTCAACGGCGCGCTAGTGGCGACCGGTACTAAATCCGGCACGCTGACCGGATACATTCCTAAATTCGGATTTGCCATCGGCGACGACGCGGCGTTCGCCGATCCGGCCTTCAATGGCACGCTCGACGAAGTAGCCATCTACGCAAATCAGACGTTAACGGCGGCACAGGTCGCCAATCACTATAATGCGGGCACGACTGGCGCGTCGCCGACGCCCAGTCCGACTCCGGCGCCGACGCCGACGGCGACGCCGAGCGGCAACGGCAACTACTCGACTGTCATTCTGGGCGACGGCCCGACCGCATACTATCACCTCGACGATACTGGCACAATCGCTGCCGACGCGAGCGGAAACGGACTCAACGGATCGATCGGATCGTCCGTCACGACCGGCGTTGCAGGCCTTCCTCCGGCATATGCCGATGCGGCCATGAGTTTCCCAGGCAGCGGCACCGCCGGCACCGTTTCCGTTCCTGCGACCTCTAAGTTACAGCCGGCTTCGGCGCTATCGCTCGAGGCATGGCTGAAATTCTCGACGACGCCCGCGACTTACACTTTCGCCGTTGGGTACGGCAGCGATTCATCGTACGCGCCCTACGGCTTATTCTTCAGGGCAAACGGGCAGATTCTCGCACAGTTTTACACAACCGCCGGCGTGTTGGAAGTCGGCTCGACGATCCATCTTTCACCGAACACGGCTTACTACGTGGCCGGAACCTATGACGGCACGACGGGGCGCCTCTACATCAACGGCGTTCAAAACGCCACCGCGACGATATCGGGTACTTTCAAGAACTACGCTCCCCAATACGGCTTCTCAATTGGCGACGATGCCGGGCACAGCGACCCGGCTTTCAACGGAACGATTGACGAAGTCGCCGTGTACGCCGGAAAGGTGTTGACGGCAGCGCAAGTTCAGAATCACTACGTTGCCGGAACGACCGGGCAGGGAGCGACGCCGTCGCCTTCACCGAGCCCGACACCGACGCCGGCGTCCGCCACCGACTGGGATACGTTCGGCTTCGACCTGGAGCGCTCGGGCTACAACCCGAACGAGACGGCGATCTCACCTAATAACGTCGGCTCGCTGCAACAAGTCTGGGTGTACAACGTCGGCTCGACGATGGTTCACGAACCCGTGTACGCTTATGCCGTCAACGTGGGCGGACAGCCGACGAATATCATCTATGCGGGCTCGCAATACGGATCGACGATGTACGCGATCAATGCAAGCACCGGCGCGACCGTATGGTCGGACCCCGTCGCTTCATCCAGCTACAAGTGCGGAAAATCTACGTCGCAGTTTGGAGTCGGCGAGACCCCGACCATTGATCGCGGCAAGAACCTGCTCTATTTCTCGGACGGGCAGAATCAAGTGCACGCCGTGGATTTGGGGACGGGGAAAGAGGCGTCCGGTTGGCCACTGACGGTTGCAAACTATACGCCGGATCACAACTTTATGCATGGTGGGCTGACCTACAATCCAACGACCGGGATGCTCTACGCGGTCACCGGGTCCACGTGCGACATCTCACCGTGGTACGGCCGCATCGTTGCGATCAACACCGCCGGCCCCAGTATCGCCGGCCAATTCTTCACGATGAGCGGGAACTCGACGCAGGGCCCGAGCGGTGGCGGTATCTGGGGTCCTGGTGGCGGATCGATCGATCCGTCGAACAACAACGTGTTTATTGCTACCGGCAACGCCGACACCAGCGGCAGCGGAGCGCAGAACGCAACGTATGCCGAGCAGGTGCTGGAGCTCTCAACCACGCTCGGTTCCATCCTGGCGAACAACTACCCGGCAAATATACCGACGATCAACGGCGACGACGACTTTGACTTCGGCGCGACGCCGCTGATTTTTCAACCGCCGGGCTGTCCGACGCTCGTCGCGGCGATGAACAAATCGGGAATGTTCGAGCTTTACGACGAGTCGTCGATCAGCTCAGGGCCGGTACAATACGTCGCGATGTCTGTTCCGACGGACAACGCCAGTTTCGTCGGTGTCCCGGCGTACGATCCAGCCACCGGTTACGTCTACGTCGGGATGCCCTCGACGGAGGGCTCCTATGTGCCGGGTCTCGCTGCGTTTAGCATGCAGGGCAACTGCACGCTGAATCCGACGCCGGTGTGGGCCGCGAGCTTCGGCCCCGACGGTGCGGGAGGAAGCCAAACTCCACGTTCGCCGATCTCGATCGCCAACGGCGTCGTTTACGTCAGCAACTATACGAGCGACACCGAGTACGCGTTCAGCGCCGCTTCGGGTACCTTGCTATGGACCGACCCGCTCTCGAGCTGGGGGAACGTAGGCACCGTCATCGCAAACGGGATGGTGTATGTGAGCGCCGCCGATGGGACGATCACCGCTTGGGCGCCGGCGCAGCAAGCGCAAATCCTGCGCAGGCACGTTCGCAAGAATAAGCATTCGTTCGTTCCAAGGCACCATTCCTGGCCGAGAGATTCATGGTCACCTTGGGATAACTCATCGCACGACAGGACCAACTCAAGTCCGCGAGCTGCGCGGGCGCCGCGAACAGAACACCAAAATTAGCGAGCGCATTTTGCTTGGTTAGTGCTAGAATGCGGTATACGTTTTTTGGGGCTAACAGAATGCGATCGCGGCGGGGCGATTGCGCGCACGCTTCTCGCTAGTCGGTTCGACGGAGGGCAGTCCATGCTCCATTTACGCAAGCTCGCGACAACATGGCTGAGCATCGCAGTGTTGGCCGCGTGCAGCAGCGGCAACTCGCTTCTGCCGTCGACGGCGAGAGGCCCGCACGGCTCGCAAGCGTTCCCCTTTATAGGCAACACTGGCCAAACGTTCACGGTACCGGCGGCCATCAATCGGGTGACGATCACCGCTTACGGCGCTCGCGGCGCTGGGGAAGCGCCGCCCAGCGGACGCCGCGGCGGTTTGGGCGCGGCCATAACAGCGACGGTTCCCGTTCAGCCGGGGCAGACGTTGCTCGTGACCGTCGGTTCGCAGGGCAATGGTGCCCGCGGAGGCTTCAACGGCGGCGGGAACGCCGGCGGCTTTGCCTTCGGCGGAGGCGGAAGCTCTGACGTACGCACGGGGAACGGCTCGCTGAAGGATCGCATCATCGTCGCGGGCGGCGGAGGGGGGAGCGGCCAGCTTGGCGCTGGGCGCTCTTCAAGCACGTGTCCCGGCGGCGCAGGCGGGAAGGGCGGCGGCATAATCGGCGGCCGCGGCGGCCGAGGTAGAGGTT
>JBAVSO010000088.1:0-7829 GCA_049695635.1 Candidatus Cybelea sp.
CTCAAGCCACGATAGTCATTGAGACCGGCTGAAAGCTGCGCGAACGGCTAACACTACTGCATCGATTTTCGCGATCCGGACTATACTGGCTTGATGAATGTGGCGCGGATCGGATATCAAAGAGGACTCTTGGGTGTGGATCGTTTCCTACTACGTGCTTATTTGGTAATCAGAAATCTATATCCGTCGTCGTCCTCAACGCAGAAGCTGTGCCGAATCCAAAAGTCTTTTCAGTACCGGCGGCAACCAGCGCCAAAGACGATCTGATCTGAGCGTACGTTGAAACCTCGTCCGCTAAGGCCGGCCGACTCAAGGCTAGGAAGACCCCAGCAAATACGATAACGAGCGGCTCATTTTGAGCATAACCAGCCGGCGAATTCCCCTAGAGCGACATTGGAGTTCCTCTGCGCTTAGTTCCCTCTTAGCACCCAAGATACGATCTCAAAAGCCGCCTCAACCCACGGCTGTAGGCTGACGTCGCCGATCGGCGGCCCTTCGTCGCTGCAAAGCTGGCTTTGGTCGAAGCTGCGGACCCGGGTCCCATGCCGAGCTAAGTGCACCAGACCGGCAAAAAACTGAGACGCGGCCGTTGTGAATTGACTGCCTACGCTGTAGAATATGCGCGGATCCCCGAGCTTCGGGGCGTCGGAGGATTCTGCTATGTTGAAACGCTTCGCCTTGGTTGCGGCGTTTTTGGTCTTTGCCTCGTTGCCGCAAGTGACGTCGCCTGCTTTATGAAAGAAGAACCAATGAAACGTCTTCTCAACCACGTCGCAGCGTTTCTTAGTGTGGCGCTTTTAGCCGGCTGCGGCGGAGGCACCGGTTTTTCTTCGTCAACGCCTACGTCGGTCGCACCGCAGATCGCTGCTCCGTTGAGCCAATCGCCTACCAGAGTCACGGCGGAGCGAACGCATTTGCGTCCCGCGTACAGCGCGCTCTATAGCTTCAAAGGCTCTCCTGACGACGGCGCAGACCCAATTGCTGGCCTGATCAACGTCAGCGGCACACTCTACGGCACGACCTCGAGAGGGGGGAGCAATGAGTGCAGTAATCAACGTGGTTGCGGCACGGTCTTTGCGATCACGACGTCCGGGACGGAAACTGTGCTCCACAGTTTCATCGGTAAGAAGGGCTATGCGGCCTGGGCGGCCCTCCTCGACGTCAGTGGTTCGCTCTACGGCACCACCGCCAACGGCGGCGCGAACAGGTACTACGGAACGGTCTTCAAGATCACAACATCCGGCGCGGAAACCGTACTTCACAGCTTCGATGGTACGGACGGCGGAACACCATATGCGGACCTCCTCGACGTCAAGGGCAAGCTCTACGGCACGACCTTCAGCGAGGGCGCGAACGACGCCGGAACGGTCTTCGCGATCACAAAGTCTGGCAAGGAGACCGTGCTCCATAGCTTCTGCTCCATAGCGTCCTGTAAAGACGGCGCATACCCGATTGCGGGCCTCATCGACGTCAAGGGCACGCTTTACGGTACCACCAACATCGGGGGCGCGAACGGCGACGGAACGGTCTTCGCGATCACGCCGTCCGGCAATGAAACCGTACTCTACAGCTTCAAAGCCTCGGGAGACGGCGCGAAGCCTTCTGCGGCCCTCCTCAACGTCAAGGGCACGCTCTACGGCACGACCGCGGGAGGCGGCGTGGCATGCGGGAGCTATGGTTGCGGGACCGTGTTCAAGATCACGACGTCCGGCAAGGAAACCGTGCTCCATAGTTTCAGCGGCTCGGGAGACGGTGCGACGCCTTCTGCGGCCCTCCTCAACGTCAAAGGCACGCTCTACGGCACGACCGAGTATGGGGGCGCGAACTGCACGTTAAGTGGCGTTTGCGGAACGGTCTTCAAGGTCACAACGTCCGGCAAGGAAACCGTGCTCCATAGTTTCGGCGGCTCGGGAGACGGCACTGGCCCGGAAGGCGCCCTCCTCAACGTCAGCGGCACGCTCTACGGCACGACCGAGTATGGGGGCGCGAACGGCGACGGAACAGTCTTCTCGTTATCGCCGTGAAATGGCTACGGTGAAAGCACGCAACACGGGCCCGCTTTAAATGGCGGGCTCATTGCTTTTTGCGGCATCCAACTGGATCGCAAGCCGGCCTTTATCTGTCGCAAGTCCGCAACCGGCCGCGATTTGAAACGATATAAAGCCTTACAAAATAACACGCATCGGTAGCGGACGGGACTGCCCGGAACCCCCGAGTAGTGGTTCGAATGCCGCTGCGCCTAGGAACCAGTCAGCACTGGGACCGGTTTGTGCGAGAAGTGATCAGTAGGCGCTCCGGATCTTGATTGACGAGTAGCCGCCAGGAACGAGAAACGTAGCCGTGAGAAAAACGAGTTTTCTCACGGGTTTTTATAACCGAATAAGTCACGATAGGTCTCAATAAGGATTGATTGGTTGGCTTCGCGTGCTTAAATGATACTTGCGAGAACTTATCGAGGTTAGCTGCAAACATTTCAAGACCGCCGCATTCAACCGCCCTGCCACCTCTCCAAGTCCGCGCAAGCATCGCTGTCACCTAGAGCCACTTATGGTGACTTACGAGTGCAGGATGATGCTTAAAATACGTTACCAAGATCGTTACCAAATAAGCAAGCCGCGATCGGACTCACGTTTTTACCGGAGCGAACCAACCTCCGCTTTCTGGCCATGGTGGGGTCCTTTTCCGCAAAGCGGAAAGAATCCACGAAAGCGGGCTAACTCCAGTTTGCTCCGGCTGTAACCGCTCCGCCCACCTGCAAAGGCCAACGCACGACGAAGAAATACGGGAGCATCACCGTGAAGGTCAAAACCAAGGGCGGATCGCTCTTCACTCCGGCGTTAGGGGGCTTCGGGGGCTCGATGGAGTATCCGGGGGTCGAGCCGCAACTGGACGGTGGAACGTTAATTGTGTACTTGAACCTTCATTTTCATTCGGGAACGCACTTTGGTTCGTATGTAAAATCCACGGGTGGACTGACGTCCCAAACCATCCACCCTGGCGTACGGTGGCATGCTTTCAAACCTCGGGAACCTCGTCCAGCGACATGACCATCACAGTTGCCGGATACGAGGTCACCGAGATTTATTTGGGCGAACAAGCCGGCCAAGAATGTTGACACTTAAGAGGGCACCTTTGTGGATCGCTGGAGCGGCGTTGATTCCTTTAGCAGTTGGCGCATCGACCAACCTTCAGACTACGATCGTTCAAAATGGAGCACCGATCTCGATCGATGAATGTTTAGCTGTCGTTAGTCCCGCGCACGGGGGCAACGGAGGCTACGATCTTTTGGAATCCATCGATTTTACCAATTTGAGCCAGCAAACGGCGACAAAGGTGCGTTTCTCCTTCGAGATTGTCGATCCGATCGGGCGGACGGAACGCACGCTGACCGGTGATGAGCTAGGACGCTTCTCTCCCGGGGTTGCGATCAGTCATTCAAAGGCGCAGCCCGTAGATCGCGGCGACATGTCGCAGCTAATCGGCACTCTGCCGAGTATTGCCAAAATTTATTGCCGCGTACTGATGGTTCGCTTTGACGACGGTAGCGTCTGGTCCGAGGGCGACGCACCCCCGGGAAACGCGGTTATCTACACGCCCTTACCCGGTCCCTCTCCTTCGCCGCAATGGCAATGGCCTTACGATCCACCCACTCCATGAAGACGCAGTGGTTAGCCCTGTTATCAACCGCTAACAGCCGTAGTGAGGGAATGCCGATGACTCCGCCGCCGTGATGTGGAAAGGTCGGGATACTCAACGCGTCATGGCGGACCGACCCCGTTTTATAGATAATCGTAACTGCTTTTCTTGTTCTGAAGGAGATTTTCGGAGCACCATTCGTCCGTTATGAAAGCGGCAATCTCTGCGTGGTCAGATAGAAGAATGTTGACGTGGAATTGACGCGATTTTTGGGCACTTTCAGTCTTACGGCGAAGGAGGCCATCATGGCAGGACGTCCGATCTATCCGCCGGAGTTTCGGCGTAAGATCTCGCAGTTAGCCACCATGAAGACGGGGCTTGAACGCATAAGCCAGCTGCAGCAGGCCGGAAAGCGCTTGGTTACACCAAAGAGCTTTGCGCTGATCGCATTTTTGGTGACCGCGGCGCTTCCGGCCGGCGCGCAAATCTCAGCGCCAACCGCGCAAACCGTCATGACCGCGCTGCACTGGCGAAACGTCGGTCCGGGAATCGGCGGGCGCTCCGTGGCCGTCGATGCCGTGCCGGGAACTCCATACACGTTCTATTTCGGCGGCGTCGACGGCGGCGTGTGGCGGTCTACGAACTATGGTCTCACGTGGACGAACATCACGGATGGCCAACTTAACGTTTCCAATAGCATTGGGGCTCTGGCTGTCGCGCCCTCCGAACCGAAGACAATCTATATCGGTACCGGCGAAGCCGACATCCGCAACACGTTCGTCACCGGCGACGGCGTCTACAAGACGACCAACGCGGGCAAGACCTGGCGCTACGCGGGTTTGAAGGACACGCGTACCGTTGCGAAAATCGTCGTAGATCCGCACGACGTCAACGTCGTCTACGCCGCGTCGATGGGCCACGTCTACGCAACGAACGTGGAGCGTGGGATATTCAAATCGATCGACGGCGGTTCACACTGGAGCAAGGTGCTTTACGTCGACGACGCGACCGGCGCATGTGACCTCGTCATAGATCGGTCGCATCCAAAGACGCTCTATGCTGCGATGTGGCAGGCCTACCGCACGCCGTATTCGCTCAACTCCGGCGGCCCCGGCAGCGGTCTGTACAAGACGACCGACGGCGGGGGGCACTGGACGAAGGTTTCTGCCAATCCAGGTTTCGCGACCGGCGTGCTCGGCCGCATCGGCGTGAGTGTTGCAGCGAGCAACCCGAAAATTGTTTACGCAATAGTACAGGCAAAGAATGGGGGCATTTTCCGCTCGGAGGACGGGGGCGCTCATTGGTCGCTCGTCAACAACAGCATGGAAATGCGACAGCGCGCCTTCTATTATTCGGCGATCTACGCAGACCCGACCGATCCGAACCGGATCTACGTGCCCAACGCACGCTTCTTCGTTTCGCACGACGGCGGTAAGAACTTCGCCCTGTTGCGGCCACCGCACGGGGACAACCACGTCGTCTGGATCGATCCGCACAATCCGCGAATCATCCTCGAAGGCAATGATGGCGGCGCGACCGTCTCCTCCGATCGTGGAGAAACGTGGAGCAGTGAGCACAATCAGCTAACCGCGCAGTTCTACCATGTCGCGCTCGACGAGGCGTTTCCATTCAACATCTACGGCGCTCAGCAGGACGAAGGTTCGTTCGAAGGGCCAAGCGCTTCATCGAATGGCATAATCAACACTGCCGATTGGAAGCGCACTGCTCTCGGCGAGAGCACGTTCATCGCGCCGCAGCCGGGAAATACTAACATCGACTACGGCAGTGGTTACTTCAGCATCATGATGAGACACAATGCCATCATGGACGAGTACAACAGCGTCAGTCCGTATCCGCTTTACCGTGAAGGCGCGAGTTCCGGCGAGTTAGAGGACCGTCTCGCCTGGACGCACCCAATTCTCTTCTCGCCGGTCGATCGGAGAGAGCTGCTCGTCGGAGCGCAGTATGTACTCAGCAGCACGGACTACGGTCAGACGTGGAAAAAGATCAGCCCCGATCTTACGCGCAACGATGCGAAGAGCGAAGCGGCGAGCGGCGGCCCGATAGACAACGACGCATCGAGTGCCGAGATTTACCCATATGTTTCCGCGCTCGCGGTCTCACCCCTCGATGGCAACGATCTGTGGGCGGGATCGGTCGACGGCCTCGTCAATCTGACCACCAATCATGGCGCCACGTGGAGCGCGATAACACCGCCGGCGTTGCCGCAGTGGGCGGAGATCACTTCAATCGAGCCATCGCACACCGATAGGGCCACTGCTTATCTAACCGCCTCCCGGTATCAATATGACGACTTCCATCCATTCATCTACAAGACGACAGACTTTGGCAAAACGTGGACGTCGCTGAGCGGTGGCCTTCCCGCCGGCCAGTACCTCTACACCGTTCGCCAGGATCCCAATGCACCGAATCTGTTCTTTCTCACGGCAAAGAGCACCGTTTTCGTAAGCTTCGACGGTGCGGCGCACTGGCAACCGCTGGCTCTCAATCTGCCGAACGTCCAGGTACGCGACGTCGCGATCGACGCGCGTGAAGGTAAGGTCGTGATCGCCACACACGGTCGCTCGATGTGGGTGCTCGACAACCTCACGTTGCTCGAGCAGCTTACAAGGCCGACCTCCGCCAGTGCGAACGGCGCGGTGCTCTATGCTCCGGAGCGCGCGTGGCTCACGCACGCGTACGGTACGCCGGCGTTCGGCGGTGCGGCGAATGCTTCCGGCAACGGTGAAAATCCGCCGTTCGGTGCAACGGTGATCTTCTACGTGCCACGATCGTATGACGGAAAGACGCCCGTCTCGCTCACGTTCAAAGACAGCGCGGGGAACATCGTGCGTTCTTACTCGCTTCACCTAAAGAGTCAAGCGAAACCCGAAGCGCCCAGCGAGCGCTATCACCCCACGCAGGACCGGGCGCGCGCGTTCGCGCGTCTCACCGGCATCGCGCCCGGAATGAATGTCTTCCAGTGGGATCTGCGATACCCTGATGCAACCGAGGTCACGGGCTTCGAACCGTCGGGTTCCGGCGGGGGGCTCGAGGATTCGTTATTGGGACCGCAGATCGTACCTGGGCACTTCACCGTCACGCTCGAGTACGGCGGCGCGCAGATGTCTCAACCGCTCGAGCTCGCGCTCGATCCGCGCAGCACCGCAACGGCGCAGGATTTGACGGCGAGGCGCGATCTCGGTTTGAAAATCCAAGCGCTGCAAGATCAACTCGATCGCACAGTCAACACCGCGATTGCAGCGCGTGCGAAGGTTGGAGCGCCCAGCCCTGTCGCGGCGCAGCTCGATGCGGCGATTGGTGCCGTCGTCGACATCGTCCACCCCCAGGCCGATGAGGGGTCGCTGCTGTACGAAGCGAGATTGCGCGACTTCGTTGCGTACCTCAACGCTGAGGTCGACACGGGTTACGTCCGCCCGAGCGCTGCGGAGTACGCGGTCTTTGACAAGCTCAGCGCCGACGCTACGAGCGCCGAGGCGCGGCTCAACGCTGCGATCGCCGCCGCGCACTAGCCCCGAGTAAGCACTTTGCCTCAGCTCGGCGCTCTTCGCCGCCAGCGGCGCCCACGATCCGCCACGCTCAGGTGCGCTGCGATCACGAAGCTCCGCGTATCGCGCCCAGCGCGCCGATCGGGGCCTGCGATCCGCAGCTGGAAAGCATTGCCGCTGCGCAAATGCCAACCTCGTGGCTAATGAGTTTTCTCACGGATTTTCTCACCGCATAAGACACGATAGGAGCGGAACAAAGCTGATTGACCTCAACGTACCGGGTTCAGATCCCTACGGTGCTTTGCAGTACGTTCAGGGACTTCAATGGAACGGCAAATACTTTGTCATCGACGACTATTCGACGCTTTGTCGCTATGCTTTGCTCACCTGGCTTATATTGGATTTACGACAAAGATCCAATGCAACAGGGCACGCAAGTCGTCGGCGCCGCCGGTAGCAGCGTGGAATATTTTGCATATCCCGCAGGCGGCGATGGGATCCATTACGTTTCACACGGTATCGATGCTCTCTATGGTCTTACCAGCAGCCTGAAAAAACATTAGCGATGCTCGCGTTCCTGACGCAGCTGCGATCGGCGGCGTAACTGCCGCGACGCAGCAAATACCACATGGAAACTGACTGCGTAGATTACCTGAGACCTTCTTCGTGATTCCGCCGCTGTTA
>JBAVSO010000089.1:0-2415 GCA_049695635.1 Candidatus Cybelea sp.
CGCATGTGCAACGTCGCGGAGCATGTCGAAACCGCAGGTGACGAGCAGCGTCTTGGGCAGATCGGCGTGGCTGGGTGCGTTTAGGGGCGTGATGTACGGCTGCGAGTAGTCGACCCCTTGCGGAATATAACACCAGGCGAAGAGAAGCACGCCGGCGGTATCGACGTACGAGCCGCTACGGTTCTCAATACCGGCGCGAGTGTCGAACGGCAGCGCGGCCTCAGGATAGATCGGCATCTGCAGCGCAAGCTTGGGACCGCCCTCGTCGCGGAGCTTGAGGGCCACGACGCACGTCTGGTTGCCGCCGGCCGAGTCGCCGCCGAGCGCGATGCGTGTGGGGTCGATGCCGCGCTCGTGGAGCCAGCGAACGACGAACTCATCTTCCTCGATCTGAACCGGAAACTGGTATTCCGGCGCGAGCTTGTAGTCGACGGCGTAGACTTGCGCCCCACTGTTCTCGGCGAAGAGCCGCATTGCGGTGTCGAACTGATCGAGCGACCCGACGATATAACCGCCGCCGTGCAGGTACACCATTGCGGCGCCTTCGGCGATGCCGGGTTTCGATGGATGATAGCAGCGAATCGGGATGGTGCCGTGCGGACCGTCGAGGCCCAGATGTTCAACTTTCCCGATCGGG
The DNA here is from genome assembly GCA_049695635.1 of Candidatus Cybelea sp. Taxonomy (GTDB): domain Bacteria; phylum Vulcanimicrobiota; class Vulcanimicrobiia; order Vulcanimicrobiales; family Vulcanimicrobiaceae; genus Cybelea. The sequence goes on from JBAVSO010000089.1 coordinate 638, forward strand.
GGTTTGTTGGTGTCGATAAACCGATCGTGTGCCGCGCGCTGCACATGTATCGGTTCGTGCGAGCCAAGGACGGGGCCGTCCTTGAGCCAACTCTTGACCTCGGGATCCATTGTCGTACGACCAACTTCCTTGGGCATGTCCTTGCCAGAATAGATAGCCATGTATCCTCCTTGTTGTAGCCGAGATTTTCGTCGCCGATGCTATGCGTTTGAAATTTATTGGAAGGCCTGGAGCGGCCAACGTTCAGATTTTTGAAGCGCACGACGGTCATCCAGTTGTGCGTCCAGCCGTTCGGGTTTTGCCGTCAATTATTTGGTTATCTAGGTTTGGAATTGGGTTCTCCTGAAAGAGCCGAGCCACGAGAGCCGAATCCAGATACGCACGTACTTGCGCGATTTCGCCGGCCGCGAACCGGCAGACCCAGCAGTAACGATTATCGAATCTGAGCCCGTTCTTCGCGGTGGCCAGGGAATGCAGTTCAACTACCGCCCAATCTCCGCTCACGAGTACATTTTCAACATTCAGCTCCGTGCCCTCCGGCAGCACCTTGGCCAGTTTGGCGAAGGTACCTGCGATGAATGCCTGCTTGCTGAGGTAATGACCGGCAAGCGGGTGCGTTCCCTCCACAATCCAGTCCACTCTGTCGGCTACATGCTCAAAAAACGCGGCACCATCGCCCTGCTCCAGCCCCTTGAAAATCTCGCGAACACGCTCGGATGTAATGGCCATTTCATTTCTCCTTTCTTGTGGTTCATCTGCTACTTCCGGATGACGCGGCGCCGCGCTGGCTCGCTTTGACGGCCCCAAGCAGCCTCGTCAGATCCCTCACCTGGATATTTTCCACCGACCGTACGGCGTCCTTGATTTCGCCGCAAAGCGCTTCATCGGCACGCCCGGCCACGAGCCGATCGAACTTCTCCACGGATTCTTCCCATGTGAACGGTTCGGACGCGAGTCCCGGATAGGCCTGTACTTCGTGCTCGATGATTTTTCCGTCCACCAGCCGCACGGTGATCTTGGCAGGCATCTTTGCTGGATATTCAGCCGTGTATTCCTGGTTCGGGCGGACCGAAACTTTCTTCAACAATGTCTGCACGTCAGCTCTCGCAATGCGCTCCGGCTGGAATTGCGCGGGCATCACGTCGCCATCCAGCAGCGCCACAGCGAGCAAATACGGCAGGCTGTGATCCGCCTGTTCCTTGGTGCGGATGAATTTGTCCACGCCGTAGAGGCCGCCGCCGGCGAAGTCGTAAGCGAGTTGGAAAACCTCAGCCTCAATGGAAATCACCTTACCGGGATCGATCTTGTTCTGCGCAGCGAGTTCGACCATGCAATGCACGGCGGACTGCGTGTGGATCATCGAGTTGTATTTCTTAATGGTGCTCTCGACGACGCCCTCGTACCCCTGCTTGTCCCAGTCAATGTTGATCTTCATTCTCAGGAGATGGTCGATGCCCAGTGGGCCCTCGATCACTTGCAGGGGACCCTCCACACCTCGTCGTGCGAGGAACAGCGCGTTCATCGAGCCGAGCGCCGACTGTGCCGAGGCGAGTCCTTTCCATTGCGAAAGCGGCTTCGCGCGAACGACAGCGAAGGACGCATCGCTGACCGCAGCCATAGCGATGGCGTTCGCGATCTGCTGCTCGCTCAGGCCGAGTAGCCGTCCAGCTGCGGCATTATGTGAGAAGGCCAGTTGCGAAGTGTGGTCGAAGCCGCTGCTCATGAAATTGGCGTGATCGACGAATCGTGACTGCACCGTGTAGCCCAGAGCCACGCCC
>JBAVSO010000090.1:0-39468 GCA_049695635.1 Candidatus Cybelea sp.
CTTCTCAAGATACTGCTGGACCGTCATGCGCTCGTCGGCTGGTGCGATACCCTGGCGCAGCTCGGAGTCATTGTGCTATTAGCTATTCTTCTTTGGCTCGGTCGAAAGCGGAGCTGACTGCTAACGCAACTGCTAACGTCCGCGGCGACGTTCCATTTCGCCAGCTTCCAAAAATGGCGATTTTAGCGACTTCGACAACGTTCCATTTCTTCGATTTCCCTCGACGCTGAGATTCGACTCCCACCTTCCCCATCACGAATCGCGTTTGTGCTGTAACAATTTGTTACAGCACACGGCTTTACCGTCCTCGGATGTGCCGATCTAGTGCCTCGGCTGCGTCCTTATGGAGCGCCGGGCTGACGTGGCTGTAGGTGTCCGCGGTCGTGCTAATGTTGCTATGTCCAAGAGACCGCGAAATGACGGCGAGCTCGACTCCGGCTTCCAGCATCAAGCCCGCGTACGTGTGGCGCAGATATCGTACCATCCGAAGCGACGTTCGATGCAGCGCCGATGACTCGGTCCGAACGACGGCGGCCGCCGTTGCAGGGCGTTCCTAAGCCGCTACGTCCTAAGCATGAGCGCTGAGCGGTTCCATGCGGTCGCGGCGTCGGCTGATCTGCGGCGAGAACGTCGCCCTGTCACGTTGGTATAGAGCAGCAGCCATGCAATGAGCATGGGCACACTCAGCCGGCGTGAGGTGCTCGATCGTCTTCAGCGTGTTGTGCCCGTTTGGCGTTACTGCCAGCTGAAGACGACAAGACCGTCGCCGGTAGCGTTTTTCCAATTCTTCCAAATACGAACTTTCGTGGCGCTAGGCCCGGCGAACGAAGAACCACCGCCGCCACCACCGCCGCCGAGGGCATAGTAACCGCGTTGCCCGCCGGCCCCACCGACGCCGAGCTCGCCGTTTTCTCCAGCATTACCGGGGTACGGGGAACTCGGTGCTCCGCCTTGTCCGCCGATGCCCCCGGCGCTCTGCGAACCGCCGCCGCCGCCGCCGCCTCCCTCCCCGGAGTAGTCATATCCTATGAGGCCGTCGCCCCCGGCGAGTCCGCCACCATAACCGGGGCAGCCAAAATCCGATCGGTTAGTGTTGCCAAAAGGCTCGCCTGCGCCACCACCGCCGCCGGCGACGAGAATGCGGTCGATGCGTCGTCCGGGCGCGATGCGCAGATCGGAAGCGCCACCGCCGGCCGTGCCACAGCATGACTCGCCACCGTCACCACCGCCGTTGAAACCACCCGACGATCCGTTTCCTTTGCCGCCAACGTACACCCATAACTTCTGATGGGGCGTGACCGGTATCACGGCAAAAACTCGGCCTCCTCTGCCCGCATACTGAATCGGCCGACAGTTTTCCCCACCGGACGCACCCCGCATGACGACGGTGATGCTGCTCACGTTCGCGGGCACTCGGAAAACCTGAGGCTTGCCGGTGTAGAGAAACGTCTTTCCTTTTGGGGACGAGTGCGTTCTTAACGCTCCGCCCGACGTTGTGGGCATGCCCGTTGCGGGATTGCCGCTGCAGCCTGCCAAAAGCGCGGCCACTGAAGAAGTGGATAGCGCGTAAGCAGCGATCGACGAAAACTTCATAGTAAGCCTCCTGCCCTGCTCTGAATTTTTCGTGGCGCTTCGAGTCCATTCCGGCTTCCCCCGCGAACCCTGAGTGCCGCCGCGCCCCCAAACGCCGCATCGGGCTGAGGAGCGTCAGAGGCCAGCCTCGGAGACTATTCAGCGCGGTCTCGGCTGTTTAAACAATCTCTGCTGAAATCTTTTGCCGCGTGTGTTCCGAGAATGAGTCGCGAGAGAGATCGAAGATCTGCGAAGGGGTGGTGCATTACCGTCGCGCACCCGCGCGCGTGCTTGGGGGAGTGGCAGGTTAGCCTGCTGCGCTAGGTGCGTGGCCCCGCCGCCGGAGCGGAGTGCCGCTGCACAGAACCTGCTAGCAAGTCGTCACCGAGAGGAGCGAGGCAAGTGAGGGTTTCGGACTTCAGCCACAGCAGGTTTCGCGTTTGCGCAGCTGCGGCAATGCTCGCCGGCTGCGGCGGGCCGCAGCCGCCATTCGGCGCGCCGGGCGCGATGCCGCAAAGCCATGAGATTGCCGTAAGTTCTTCGTCCTTTCTCTACGTCGCTAACAACGGACAGCCCGATCCCGCCGTGGATATTTTCGCTCGTGACGACCTGGCGAAAGGACCGGCGCGGCGCGTTACCAGACGGGTGTCCTACCCCGATGGCATCTTTATCGACCAACAGGAGAATCTTTATGTTGCCGACGGAGTGGAGAGCGGACATGACCATGTAACGATGTATAGAAAAGACGGGCAGCTCGTCAGAATCTACAGGGGGCTCGAATACGCCGTAGACGTGGTAGCCGGTCAGGACGGCGTCGTCTACGCTGGCGACTGCGACGGCCAAAGGGTCGTCGAATACAAACCGAACAGCACGGAGCAGCTGCGCACGCTTCAACTCCCCGGCTGCGCGAACGGGTTAACGCTGGATTCCAAGAACAACCTGTACGTTGGCTACACCGCGATGTACAAATACACCGGCCAAGTGCGCCGCTACCGCCCTGGAGCCACTCAGGGCACTGATCTTCTGCCGCCGAAGACCGTCTTCTTCATCGGCGGAATTGCGATCGACAAGAACGGCTATCTCGTCGTCGCCAACGAAGGTCTAGGCGCGATCGACGTGTTCACTGAGCCCAGGAAGCCGCCAACACGCATCATCAAAACCGGGCAACAGCTGCCGTATCGCTTTGCCTTCAATCGAGATGAAAGCGTAATGTACGTCAGCAGCCCCTATGAATCCGGAGCGCGCGGACTTACGAGCAGCGGTCCGAAGCTTGCGAATACTGTGGTCGAAGTCACCTATCCCGCCGGCAAGAGGCTCGCGATCTTCCGCTACGGGGAGAAGGGCTACGGGTACCCGACCGGAGTCGCGGTCACACCGCCGGCCCCGCTTTAAAGGTCGCTGCGCTTCGATCACGGCCGCTGGCGACGGCAACATGATCACCCGACAACAATGTGCCGGAAACCAATGGCGGAGGTGCGTCCTTATGACGCGTGTCGGGAAGCTTTTGAGGCTCCGGGAGCTGACGTAAGGCGCATTTCGTGCCGAATGAGCTGCCGTGCTTGCCGGACCCCCTAAACCGTCGGGGTCACCCGCCGCCGGCTTGAAGAGGACGGTCATATGGGGAACACGCGATAATATCCTGTGCTCGCGCGGCAGCAGCCGGGGCGCGTCCGAGAACATAGCACAGCAAGAGTTGGCAGAAGCCGCGGTTTCTGGTGCTGTCACAATGCTCCCGGCCCCGTTGTTAAAGGCAAGTATACCGAAATGGAGGTGAGATGCGGGTCCATGCAGGGGGCGGTATCGCGACGCTCGCCGGCCGTCGGACCCTGACCTGATGATTGCACAACTCGTTTTTGCTGCGCTCAGCATTCCGCAACGGCCTCCGGCCCCGCCGATCTCTGCAACGTTCGTCTCACTTAAGGAGACCCCATGAAGATCGCCTTTACTTGCGTGGCCACTGCGCTCTCGCTTGCGTTCTCCACCGTAGCGTTCGGAGAGGTCCCCTCGCCAAACCCCTACCCGACGATGGCGCCGATCGCGAAGTACCTGATGCCCAGCCCTGCCGCCGAAATCGCCTTGGCTCGCTCGGCAGGGCCGTCATCGATCTCCGCGCATGCTAGAGTGCTCGTCTTCACGAAGCAAGGCTACGTCCTCGGCGTCAAGGGCACCAACGGCTGGGTCTGCGTTGTCGGACGCTCGTGGACGGCGGGTTTCGATGATCCCGAGTTCTGGAACTGGCACGGTCTCGGTCCAGCATGTCTCAATCCGCCCGCCGTGCGAAGCGTACTCCCGTTTTACCTTTCACTGACGAAGTGGGCGATCGCCGGCGATAGTCGTGAAGAGATGGCGGCGAAAGCGAAAGCCGGGTATGCCGACCACCAATTCACCAATCCTGCTCCCGCTTCGTTTGCGTTCATGCTATCGAAAAACGGCTACCTACTTGGAGCCGACGGACCATGGCGTCCGCATGTCATGCCGTTCATCGCGTACGACCAACTGGCCACGTGGGCCGCGAGCTTCAAGGGGTCGCCGATCTTCGCGCCTCCTCCATCGGCCGGTTTTCGCCCGTATCAGCCGGTGACGATCGCTATTCCGGTGTCCCATTGGTCCGACGGTTCGCCCGCTCCAAAGTGAGATGAAACGCGACAGAACGCGACGAGTCAGACATGTTGAGATGCATTCGACTGCCACCTTTCCAACCAAGTTCACGGGATGGCGGATATGGTGCGCGGCTCTGACACCCTCTGGCGTAACGCGTTAAGGTTCGCGCAGCCGTAAAGACGAAACAGCCCACCGATCGCGAAACCGTGCGGAGGGTCAGAGGCGCCCGTCGAGCCTCACTTGCAGCAAGGAGCGCGCGCTAATCTCGTAATCATGAGAGGACTGCGCACGTCGCTAAGAATTGTCCGATAAATCGCAAGCCTGCGCTCCGTTTCCGAAAGAACTCATCCAGGTCGCCATATCGGTTCTTAAGAACCTTCAGCGCGGAAGCATCACGTGCCACCTGAAACGCGGCTGGCAGAAGCCACGCGTACTTTAATGCCACCGTAATTTGCATGGCAAGACAAACGTGCGCAAGCTCTTCTGCGGTCATGTGACCACTCGCCGCTTCAAGGTATGCCGCCCTAATCTTCTGCCATACAATTTCGGCATCTTCGGGAGAGATGAAGAAATCCGCGACATCGTCTACAACGAGATTGCCTGCATCGTGCCCCATGCTGCCGATACCTGCGAAGGCGAAATCTACGGCGATTAGTTGGCGTGCTTAGTCGTCTAAGAACAGGTTAGGAGCCCTAAAATCGACATGGGTCCGCACTAGCGGAGCCTTCGCGAATTCCTTCAGGAGTTCACCGCGCCGGGACCTAAACTGCCTGGATCGGTTCCCTGAGCTCTTCGAGGCCTTCACGCTCAAGGCGCGGCGGCGTTGAATTCCCCACCGCGCGCTCGCAGCGCGCTAGCGAAAGCTGCTCGTCACGGGGAGAGCGCAAAGACGGCTCCGCAGCTAAATTTTTGGTAGCAGTGCGAACCTCCGCCATCAGTCGTGCCATAGAATCTGTCGTGCCATAGAATCTGTCCTTCACATTGGTCAACCCGACGGGCCCAGCTCCGTCGGCGCCGCCAGTGAAAGTATGCACCACCTCCACCGAGCCGGTCGTACTCATGCTGTAGACGATTCCGCAGCCACCATAGCATTTCGAACCGCCGCCGCCCGTAGTTGCGCCGTAGAGCATGCCCTTCACGTCGATCAAACTTGCGTCCGGATTCGCCCCAGCGGTGCCGCCTGAGAAACGGTACAACACATAGAAAGAACTTGCCATCGGCGAGCCTTGCGGCATCGCGCCCGGCGCGCCGATCGGCGGCTGCGATCCGCCGCACCCTGCGAGCATTGCCGCAGCGACACGGCTGCTTAGCGCTATACGGCCAAAACCCCAAGCTCTTCATCTGTTTTGTTCCTCGCCGCTTCGTATGCGATAGCGCAAGTGGATTACTCCCGTGCTGAAACGGCGCGTCTCAAGGAGCTCGAAATTCCGTCGTAAGGCGGCTCGGAATGCCGGCTTTCCGCCGCCAACGATCACCGGGTTGAGAAACAGGTGACATTCGTCGACGAGATCGGCTTCGAGCGCAAGCCCCGCAAGCTCGGCGCCGCCAATGTTGATGTCGTGCTCTGATTCCCGCTTGAGCTTCCGAATGGCCTCGAGGTCGAAGTCCCGCTCGATACGCGTGTGGCGCGTAGTAGCGGTTGTCAGCGTTCGCGAAAAAACGACCTTCTCGGCCTTCTGCCAGAGCCGTGCAAAGTCGCGGTGTTCGGGCGGATAGCCCTCCACCGGCTGGATCCCAAAGTAGGCCATCGCCTCGTAGAGTCGCCGCCCATAGAGATAGGTTCCGATCGGCCGCAACAATTCAGTGATAAACGCATGCACCTGATCGGGATTGACCCAATCGAAGGCACCCGTTTCGTCCTCCACGTAGCCGTCGAGCGACGTACTGGTGATGTAGATCAACTTCGACATACGAAGAAGGCGGAGCACCTGCGTGATGCCGCCTTGCGAACTACCTATTACTGATCGCTGCGCCGATGGGTGCCGAGACGACACTGTTGTTATAGTTCGTCGGCATTCCGCCGGACGGAAAGAGCCAGCGATTTACGGTGCTTGGCGTACCACATGTGAAAAAACCGCCGGCTGCTGCGGTCCTGCCTAGCCTGGTGAGAGCACCCTGAACCATGTCGCAGATCGAACCCCCTTCGTAGTTCATCAGCTGGGTCATACCGGTGATCATAACCGTTGAGCCGGACACCGTGGCCGAGTAGATACACGAGCTTTGCGAAGCGTTGCAAAACTGGTCCCCCAGGACAAGATCCCTCCCCACGATATTCCACTGCACCATACCAGGAAAGTAGAGTGTACCGCCGCTGACGTTGACCGTAGAGAGGGTGTCGCTGCCGGCAGCAAGTTCGGAGAGGATATAATTTCCGCCGAAATCTAAGCCGTTGACGTACAGGTTGCCGCGTAGGTCGTAGGCGGGAAAGAAGGGATACTGTATCTCCCGGTTCCGGAACTCTTCTGTCGGAGGTGACGTCGCGTTCGGATAGATCAAAACTTGGCCGTAGTCGAGAAAAGACTCATAGTTCGTCACCGCGAGATTGCCGGTCCTCGGGTCGACCGCGCATCCGACCGGGTATCCGGCCTCATCGCTTAAGGTATTGAGCAGCACGCCGCCTCGGGAATACTGCAGAAGGTCAAGAGCGTCGGTGTTCGCTACCCAGACGTTGCCCGATCTATCGGTGCACTCACCGTTAGGTCCGTCAAGGCCGGTGATCGTGGCCCTGAGCGCCAGGGCGGGCATCGTAAAGATGTAGAGATCATCGGTTCCAGCGTCGGCAATGAAGAGCAGCCTGGGAGCTCTTCTGATGTCCGGCGCGACCCATGACTTGCGATGATCTTTGTGGACCTTGAAGGGTCTTACGCTTAGGTAGATGTCGGACTTAGACATCACCCGATGGCCGAGCGTGGCCATTCGATCGGGACTGAGCGCGCTTGTACCTAGCACGGATGATTGTGAGTCGCCGCTGCCACAGGCGGCAAGGAGGCTGAGGGTTGCCAATCCTCCGACGACATAAGGCACCAACCTTGAGATTTTCACGCTGAACGCTCCTTTCTTCGTGTCCTGCCATCGCACTGAGCGCCACTTGCGGTAGGCCGAGCACAGCCCACAGGCGGCGCTTGCTTCCATCCTACCACCTGACGCTCGATCTAAGAAGCTGCGTCTCACCGGCGAAGCGACCGTTTGTGAGTCAGCGAGCGAGCAGGCGGCGGGGGGTTGAGTCGAAAGCGTAGCTGTCTTCAGGAAAGGAGCACGAGCACATGGCCGGTTTGCTGATTAGGTGGCTGCTCAACACGATCGCATTTGCAATCCTCGTATACTGGATCGCGCCGCTCTTTCACATCGGGGTGTACGCGAACACATGGGTTGCCGTCATCATCGCGGCCCTTGCTTTTGGAGTCATCAACGCGGTGGTTCGCCCGATTGCGACGATCGTCTCGATTCCGCTCATCGTGATCACGCTCGGTTTGTTTCTCTTCATTCTCAACGCGCTTCTGCTGTGGCTCGTTGGAGCGATCGTCCCCGGCTTCCATGTGGACGGTTTTTGGGCGGCGTTCTGGGGCGCCATCTGGCTTGGCATCATCTCGTGGGTGATTAACGCAGTTGGTCTTAGCTCCGCAGCGGAGAAACACGTGTAGAGCGGGCCGCGAGGGTTACGGGGTTAACGCAAAGACAGTTCCCGTACCGTTCGCCCCGCCGGCGTCGGTCGTGCCATAGAGAGTGCCGTTCAAAACCGTCAAGCCGCCTAATACGAGTTGACCGTCGTTTGGCGCGCCTTGGAAGGCATGGAGCATGCGCTCTTTTCCGGCAGGCGTGATGCTGAAAACCGTTCCGTTGCCGGTTGTGCCTCGAGCGCCATCGCCCGCTCCTTCGAAAACGTGAAGCGTCCGTTCCGTTCCCGAAGGCGTTATGCTGAAGATCGTTCCGTTGCCGGAAGAATAAAAACTGTCGGCCGCGGCGCACACGACCGATGCACGTCGAACTCCAGTGGAAGCCTTCATCGGGCACCCGCTTTTAGGCTGCGGCCTTTCCGGTTGCTTTGTCGGCCTCCCTGTGCAGTCGGTCTTTTAAGCAGTTTGAGTGTTGCCAAGCGCCGTTCTTACGTGTACGAAAAACCACGAAACCTTCGGCCAGGAGCGGGCGCTGCAATCGTCCCCCTGGGAGTAAGCCGAAAGCCTCATTTTTCGCGCTTTCGCGGCGTCGTACGGGCGAAGGGACTCGCGCTTGGGTAGGCGCTGTGCTATAAGGTGGGGTGTCATGAGATGGACTTATTGTTTCGCGCTTTTTATCATTGCTGCATTAGCGGCGTGCAGCGGCCGCTCGGCTATGCCGGGTACGCCGGCCTTACCGTCGGCGGGGTCGGCGATGCAACGGCACGATTCGTCGGGCGGCGGCATATCGCATGTGGTCGTCGTCATACAGACGAACCGAAGCTTCGACAACTTATTCGCAACGTTTCCCGGCGCAGAGGGAGCGACGACCGGCAAGACGTACGGCGGGCAAACAATCCCGCTTAAAAAAAGCAACCTCTTCAGCTCGAAGCTCTACCAGAATAGCCGCGCGGCGTTTCTGGTCGACTACGATAGCGGAAACATGGACGGTTGGAGTGCCGTCTTCGTCAACCGGCAGCGGTGCGCGACCTGCGCGTACGAATACGTCAATCCGCAGCAGATTCAGCCGTACTGGACGATGGCGCGACGCTACGTGCTCGCCGATCACATGTTTCCGACGGAGAACAGCGGAGACTTCAGTTCTCACCAGGACCTGATCCGCGGGAGCTCGGCGCTCAACGCTCAGGAGAGCGCCATTGACTTTCCGTCGCATGGGCCGTGGGGATGCGACGCACAAAAGGGCACGACCACACCCGCTATCTGGAGCAACGGCACCTATCAAAAGAAGGGCCCTGCTCCGTGCTTCACTTACGAGACGCTTCGCGATTTGCTCGATGCCCAGAAGATCTCGTGGAAGTATTACGTGCCGGCCCTCTTTGGCGGCGGTCTAGCAGGCGCATACTGGGATCCCTTCGATGCCATCAGCGCCGTTCGATACAGCTCGGAATTCACGACCAATATCTCGTCGCCCGAAACGAACTTCTTTAGCGACGTTTCGAGCGGCTCGCTGCCGGCTGTCTCGTGGGTCTCGCCCAATAACCAGAACTCCGATCACGCGGGCTTCGGCAAGCAGGACACGGGGCCGGCCTGGGTGGCCAAGATCGTGAACGCCGTCGGCAAGAGCAAGTACTGGAACTCCACGGCGATAATCGTGATCTGGGAGGACTGGGGCGGCTGGTACGATCACGTTGCGCCGCCGCAGCTCGATTACGCCGGGCTGGGGATTCGCGTTCCGATGATCGTCGTTTCGCCGTACGCCAAGACCGGTTACGTTTCGCACACCCAATACGAGTTCGGCAGCATCGTTCGCTTCGTCGAGGATACGTGGAATCTGGGGCGCCTAGGAACGACCGACACGCGAGCAGCCAGCATTGACGACGTCTTTGACTTCACAAAGAAACCCCGTAAGTTCTCGTCTATTCCGCTGAAATAGGCTCGGGCCGCAACGCTTCTTGCGGCCCTTGACCTTCAAAATCGCGTTTGCTCAACTGTAGCATCGAGTGTAGCGACGGGCGTAGGTTGTCCACGGTCGCTTAAGCACCATATAATGCTAGGATGAAGAACGCCCGTTACTACGCTCTTGTAGTGCTCTTTGGAGTCTCGGCGTGTTCCCAATCCTCTTCGGTCGGGACGCCACCCGCAGGCTCGCAGCTTATTCCAACCGAGCGCTCGCTAAACCTTTCGCATCGGCCGCACCGGAGCCGCTACGCTCAGTCGCCGATCCAGCATGTCGTTATCATCGTTCAAGAGAATCGCAGCGTTGACGATCTCTTTCAGTTTCTTCCCGGCGCCAACACTCAATCATACGGGTTTGGGACGCATGGGAATGAACACATACAGTTACAGTCGCAGTCGCTCGCTGCGCCCTTCGACCTAGCTCACACGCACCAGGCCTGGGCAACCGAGTACAACAGCGGCCAGATGAACGGCTTCGAGAACGAAACGTGCAAAGGCAGTTGTCCGAAGAACGCTGCGTTCGACTACGTTCCCGAAAGCCAAGTCCAGCCGTACTACCAGCTTGCACAGTCCTTCACGTTCGCCGACAACATGTACGAGACCGACGAGGGACCAAGCTTCCCTTCGCATCAGTACCTCGTGAGCGGCACCTCGACCGTGAGCGACTACTCTCAGAATAAGGCCTCGAACAACCCCGAAGATCCGAGCGGCAACCTAGTAGGCGGGTGCGACGCCCCGCGAGGTTCGCTCGTCGGCGTCATCACGCCGCAAGGCAAGGAGCCGGTGGCGCTCAAGACGTTTCCATGTTTCCAGCGTCAGTCACTGATGAACGAGATGGACGACGCCGGAGTCTCTTGGAAATACTATCAAGCCAGCCAGGGGTCTGGGCTCTTCAACGCTGTCGACGCGATCTACTCGATTTGGTCCAACCCGTACGAGATGGCGGCCAACGTTATCACTCCCCCCTCGCAAGTCCTCAACGATATCGGGGACGGCCGGCTGGCGGACGTCGTCTGGGTCACGCCTACTTCAGCCGCTTCCGACCATCCCAAAGTCAACGACGGCTCCGGACCTTCGTGGGTCGCTTCGGTCGTCAACGCGATCGGCGGTAGCCAGTACTGGTACAACACGGCCATTTTCATCACGTGGGATGACTGGGGCGGTTTCTACGACCATGTGCCGCCGACGATCTACAACTCCTTCGAGTTGGGCTTCCGGGTGCCCCTGATCGTGGTATCGCCATATGCGAAGCAAAACTACGTATCCCACACCCAGCATGAGTTCGGCAGCATTTTGAAGTTCACCGAGGAGACCTTCGGCCTGCCGTCGCTCGGAACGACCGATCAACGCGCCGACGATCTCTCCGACTGCTTCGATTTCTCAAAAGAACCAAAAGCCTTCAAACGCGTGAAGACGAAGTATCCAGCCAGTTATTTCTTCCACTTGCCCTCAGTGGAGCCGAACGACTAGGAGCACATCTTCCATGAAGAGCCCCCACCTAATCACGCTCATTCTCATCACGGTGCTTTCGGGCTGCGCGCAGAACGCTTCGGTAGCGAGCATACCGGTTACGACGGGAGCGGCGCAATCGCTCATTCAGAGCGCCGCTCCCTCGTCGAAGATTCAGCATGTCGTGATCATCATCCAAGAGAATCGCAGTGTGGACAATCTCTTTCAGTTTCTCCGCGGCGCCAACACGCAATCGTACGGGCTCAACTCACAAGGACAAGAGGTTTCGTTGCGGCCGATTCACCTGACCGCGCCCTATAACATCGGCCACGTTCACACCAGCTGGCTGACCGAATACAACAATGGCGCAATGAACGGTTTCGATCTTGAGACCTGCAGGGGAAAGTGCCCGACAAGCGACGCGGCATATGGCTACGTGCCTAGAAATGAAGTCGAGCCGTACTACGCCATGGCAAAAGCCTACACGTTTGCTGACGAGATGTTCCAGACGAACGAGGGCCCGAGCTTCCCCGCACATCAGTACCTCATTAGCGGCACGTCGACGCTGAACAACGCCACCACCGATCGTGCGGCGGACAATCCGCTAACGGCGCATGCGAAGTTGACGGGCGGCTGCGATTCGCCGGCCGGATCGCTCGTCGCGGTTATCAACGTGCGTGGGGGCGAGCCCGAATCGCTCAGAGCCTTTCCGTGCTTTAAGCGCAAGGCCCTGATGAACGAGCTCGATCAAGCTGGATTGAGCTGGCGATACTATCAAGCGACGCGGGGTCCCGGACTTTGGAACGCCGTGGATGCGATCTACTCGATTTGGTCGAACCAATCGGAGTATACCTCGAACGTCGTCACGCCCTCATCGAAGGTCCTCACGGACATCGCCCACAAGCAGCTCGCGGACGTCGTCTGGGTAACCCCGACCGAAGCCGCGTCGGATCACCCCCGAGAAACAAACGGCTCCGGCCCTTCGTGGGTCGCTTCGGTCGTCAACGCGATCGGCCAATCGCGGTATTGGAAATCGACCGCGATCTTCGTTACCTGGGATGACTGGGGCGGCTGGTACGATCACGTAGCGCCGCAGATTTTCAACTCGTACGAACTCGGCTTTCGGGTGCCTTTGATCGTCATCTCGCCATACGCGCGAGTGCACTACGTCTCGCACACGCCGCACGAGTTTGGCAGCATCCTCAAGTTCACCGAAAAGACATTCGGTCTTCGTTCGTTGGAAACGACCGACGAACGTTCCGACGATCTCTTCGACTGCTTCGACTTTAATAAGCAGCCGGCGCCGTTCAAGCGGATCCGGGCGAAATATCCGGCGAGCTATTTCTTCACTCTGCCGTCCGTAGAGCCTGACGACTAGGTCCTAGAAAACGCCGCGCCGAGGGCACCCGCCCCTCGGCGCGCACGCATTACTGGATCGTTACGCTTACGGGCGCGGACGGATTTCCATTAGTCACCACGACCAACGTGCTCGCACCCGTTTCGATGCTCGCTGGAACGTCGAACTTCGCGTTGACTTTACGGTTCGAAGCAACGCCCATGAAGCTGAAGTTATGCGTTCGGCAATAGAAGACGTGGCCGGTCGCGCTGTTCGTGATCCGCACGAGCGGGTAGTTCGTCGCCTGCTGAACGTCGTCGCCATACATGTTGTTCTGCGTAGCGCCGTTGAAACGCTTCCCGCTGATCTTGTACGTATCGCCATGCGTTAGCGTCGTCGGCACAGCCGTGACGATCGGAGCGATTCGGGCATCAGGCGCACCGCCGCCGGTGTAGATCTCGATATCGGAGGAACTGTCGTCCTCCATTATCTGCCCAGTCGGCAGCATTAGGAGCCGAATGTTGTACGACGAGTCGTTGGGAAAATTCGGCGGCGTGGCGATGCTCTTGAGCTTCTTGCCATTGAAGACGAACAGGGATGCCGGCGCGTTGTACAGACCTGGGCTCGCCGAAATCATGACCTGGCCGTTGAGCATGACGGCCGATGGACCATCGGCGACGTCGAGCTGTTGGCTTCCGACGATCGGGAACGTCGGCCCCTGCGTCCAGACGGCGGTTTTAGTGTTGTAGATCGCCGTGTCTCCATTCCCTCCGGCAGCAAAGACCGTCCCGTCAGGACGCAACGTTTGAGGACCGATCTCTTCTCCGGTTGGGCTAACGATATTGACGGGAAGCTGTCCGGCCGATTCCCACATGTTCGCCGTAGGGCTGTAGTACTGCGCGTATGGCGGGTCGCTAACGTTCACCACCAGGAGCGTGCCGTTTTTGAGCAGCGTCCAGCCTTCCTCGCTGTTAACGTCCTGCTTTCCGGTTCCGATAAGGGTCCACGTCATCGTGGATTCGTCGAGCAGCGCTTGCGTGTTGGTGCAGCAGTTCCCAAGCATATACGTGCCGTTGGGAAGTACCGCGCTCTGCGCATCGCCAATTCTGCCCCACCCAGTCGGACCAGTCACGGACGTCCAGCTGTTGGCAACCGGATCGTAAATCGCGCCGGCCGTCTGCTCTTTGCCGACGCACGCCTGGTACTCGCCGCCATTCAGAATCAACTTGCCGTCCGGAAGGATGGCAGAAGCGAAGTACAGCGGCGCGTAACTCGACGGCAGCGACGGCACCGACGACCAGGTTCCCGTAAGGTAGTTGCCGTTCTTGTCCGGCGTCAATCGGAATACGCTCGAACTGCAGTAGTCGAAGACCATGACCGTTCCGTCGGTCATCAGTATCTCGGTTTGCGGGCCGTTAGGCCACGCGGGAGACGAAGCGACCTCCTGCCAGCCGCCCCCGCGGGATCGCGCGCGCTCCGCGGCCGTTATATTATGCCGATGCGGCGGTGGATGAGCCGGCGTGTGTATCAAGCGTAGAAAACGCGGCCTGGTGCGGTCGATAGCTAGACCGCCCGTATTCACGGCGGTTGCACCGGCGACGCCGGCGCTCGGCGTCGTAGCGCCACCTCCGCTACATGCAGCGGCGAGAAGCGCTACGGCAACCGTAGAAAGAGCAAGGGAAAAACGTTGCATCATACCTCCTGTGTAGGGGAAGAACGCCCTACTATTGGCGTTTGAGCCTTATAATCCGTTCGCCATTAGCGCAGCGCAAAGCGGAATGAAGGCAAAGACGGCCACTTGAGCCCAAAGTAATCCGCGGACGCGCCCAAACTCGCCATCCTCGAGAGTAACGGTTCCGTCAACCGACTTCCGGGAGTTCCATCGCAGGTAGGCGACCGTCGGCGGAATGGAAAGCAAAGCAACCGTCACAAAGAGCGCCATCTTCGTCCAGAAGATAGCGTTGTGAAGGTAAAACGCCGGGCCTTTGAGCCCATATAAGACCAGCGCTACGCCGGTGATGATCACCAGGCCGGCGGTGATGCCGTAGAAACGATCGACGAGCTGAAGTTGACGGAGCATCGCCGCCGGGAGGCTCCTACGGAAGAGGAGGAGCTCCCCGGTCAGCAGTGCCGCAAGCGTGAAAATGCAGAGGAAGTGCGCGTAATGCAGCAGCGCATCGCGCTCGATCACGAGGCGCTTCCTTTACGCGGCCTAACCGTCAGCGCTTCTTGCGGCCAGCAGCCTTTCGCACCAGTGCCTTGCGCGCCGGCGCCTTGCGCGCGACGGCTTTCGGTCCGGCCTTCTTCCGAGCGGCTCCGCCGCGGCTCCCACGCTTCGACATCACGGCTTCCTTCAGCGCCTTCGCCGCCAGGAACTTGAAGACGCGTTTTGCCGGGACCTTGACCTGTTCGCCCGTCGCCGGATTGCGTGCCATGCGGGCCGCGCGATCGCGGACTTTGAACTGCCCGAAACCCGGAATCTTCACCGGTTCACCCGCGACCACCGCGGCTTGAATATCGTCGAAAATGCCGTCGACGAGCAAGATGGCATCCTTACGCGAGATATCCAGGCGATCGACCGCCAAGCGCACCAAATCTACTTTATTCATCGGTTCCTTTCGTGTCTGAAAAGCAGCCGCCGTTCGACGAAATACTTCGCGCTGCATCCTACGAAATGATGATGGACTCCTTGTCTGAAATCAAACGCTTATGCCCGGCAAGGTGGTGACTTTTCAGCCCGGACCGCTGCGCGGCTCGGCCTACGTTCCCGGCGACAAGTCGATCTCGCACCGCGCGTTGATCGCCGGCGCCTATTGCCGCGAGCCATTGCAAGTCGCACATCTGAACCCGGGGCGCGACGTCCGAGCTACCCGCGAGGCGTTGACCGCGCTGGGAACGCGGATTCACGCCGAGGAGAACGACGCGATCGTGAGCGGATCACCCCTACGCTCGCCCTCGACTGCCCTCGACTGCATGAACTCGGGCTCAACGGTGAGGATGCTTCTGGGCGCCTGCGCGGGCGCCGGCTTGAGCGTTTGCTTCGATGGGGATGTCTCGCTGCGGCGCCGGCCAATGGAGCTGGTCGCCGCGCAGTTGCGTGCTTTTGGTGCGAGGATCGAAACTACCGACGGTCATCTTCCGCTGAAGCTCCTAGGGCAGCCGGCCATTGAAACGCGCGACTTCATACTGCTTTCGCCGTCGGCACAGGTAAAGTCAGCGTTGCTCTTTGCGGGGCTCTTTGCGGGGGTCTCCGTCAGCATCGCAGGAGACCGCGGCTCGCGCGACCACACGGAACGGCTGCTCCGCTACCTCGGCGCCGATATCGAGTGGACCGAACGGTGGGTGCGGCTTGCCCGCGGGTCGCTCGAATCGAAAGCCCTCGAGATCGCCGGGGATTTCTCTGCTGCAGCATTCTTCATCACGGGCGCGGCAATTACGCCGGGCAGCGCGCTCGTCGTGCGCGACGTCGGTGTGAATCCGACGCGAATCGGCTTACTCGACGCTCTTCGGGCGATGGGAGCTGCGATCGAGCTGCGAAACCAGCGCAGCCGTTGTGGCGAACCGTTAGCCGATGTGGCGGTGGAGCACCGCCCGCTCAGCGCGACGGGCGTGGGCGCGGATCTGGCATTGCGAGCGATCGACGAGATCCCGCTCGTCGCGATTGCCGCCGCATTTGCCGCAGGGACGACCACCATCTCCGGCATCGCCGAGCTGCGCTCCAAGGAATCGGATCGGATCGCGGCCATCGAACGGCTGCTCGCCGCCGTAGGCGTGGAAACGCGCTACGACCGCGGCGTCATGCGGATCGTGGGCGGCGCGCCGGAGACACGTCGTTCGATCGTCGAGACGGGATACGACCACCGGACCGCGATGGCCGCCGCGGTGCTGGGTTGCGCTGCGGGACCGGTTGCGATCGATAGCGACGAAAGCCTGGACGTGAGCTTTCCCGGCTTTCTTGCCTCCCTGGAGGCGCTACGCTCGGCCTAGGCGGCCGAGTCGGAGCTCTTGGAAGCGCTCTTTGGTTCGCTCGAGGCAGGAGCGTCGGCCTTGGCCGGTGCGGCCGACCCGGCTTCCTCCTTTGGCTTCTCAGCCTTTGCCGAGGCCGCCGAGCGGCGCGAATCCGTGACGTAGAAGCCCGACCCCTTGAAGAGCACCGGCGCGGGGTTGAAGACCCGCCTTAGCGCCCCTCCACAGGTCTCGCACGGCTCGGCGAAGCTCTCTCCAAAGCCGTGCCGGACTTCGCGTACTCGCCCGCACTTGCTGCAGGCATAATCATAGAGCGGCATGGATGAAGTATATCCCGCGTTAGCAGTCTTGGTCAATGACTGCTAGGACGCCCTAGAAGTCGGCCAGGATGGGCTCGTCGCGCTTGTACTCGACCAAGCCCTTGAAGTGCAGCAACGAGTCGTCCAACGCGTTGGCGACGCGGCGCCCGCGTTTCCAGCGGTCGAGCACGCTGCCCAACCGGCCGTGGTAGGCCGGATAGGCGAGCCGAGCGTGGAGCTTCGAGCACGACCTGCGATTTTCGATTCGGAACTCGAACCGGCGCCGTAGGGAGTAGGCGCCGACCAAAGAAAGCCGATAGTTCGTAATCAAACCGTCGACCTCGTAGAGCTCTTCTTCATCGCCCGGCAGCCACGATCGAATCGCGATCTCGCTGCCGACGCACAGTTGCGCGGCCGGATTCGTCTTGCGTACGCTACGCAGAAAAGAAAGCCAGACCGGCCACTTCTCAACCGCGCATAACAAAGCGAAAGCCTCTTCTGCCGAACAATCCAGGTCGAGACTGGCGTTGTGCGATCGCAGCCCTCGCACCACTGCATCATCGCCGACGATCATGTATTCGATTATTCTGCGCGTTGCGCCATGCTATCCTTTTGCTATGCTATCCACAAAGCGTGTGAATACTTATGAACCTATTTCACCGCCGCCAAGCGCACTTGCAAAGAGCACGAGCGTTTGCACGCCGAGCGGCAATGCCGCCTCATCAATGCGAAAGAGCGCGCTGTGTCCGGGATGGATCGCCCCCGAGGATTCGCTGCGAACGCCGAGGCGAATCAAAACCCCCGGCACGCGCTCGGCAAAGTACGCAAAATCTTCAGCGCCCATCGTCGGCGATGGCTCCTCGACGCGAATTGGCGTGCGCGCCTGCACGTAGCGCGAAAAATCTCGCGCCAGCTTCGCATCGTTGCGAACCGATGGGTAGCCGCGCACGACCCGAAAATCCGTGCTGACGTTATACGCTGTGGCAACGCCGTCGACGATCCGCCGGACCCGCGCCTCCAACTCGTCGCGGACGGCTGGGTCGCGCGCGCGCAACGTTCCGCTCATCTCGACGACGTCGGCTATGATGTTGTTACGGTAGCCGCCGGCAATCGTTCCGACGCTGACGACCGCGCTGGCCAGCGGATCGGTTTCCCGCGCGACGACGTTCTGCAAAGCGAGAACGATCGCCGCGGAGGCTGGAATCGCGTCAATGGCGTTGTGCGGATATGCGCCGTGCCCGCCGCTCCCTCGAACCGTAATGTAAAGCTCGTCGGCCGAGGCGCTGACCATGCCGGGCGTGATTCCTACCGAGCCGACGTCCAAATGCGAATCCACGTGCAGCATGGCGATCGCGTCCACGCGTGGATCCTCAAGAACGCCCTCCTCAATCATCGGCAACGCTCCGCCGGGCCCTTCTTCGGCCGGTTGAAAGATTAGCACGATGCTGCCGCGCAGCTCCTCTTTCATCCCAACGAGTACGTGAGCCGCGCCGAGCAGCATCGCGGTGTGCGCGTCGTGCCCGCAAGCGTGCATTCTTCCTTCGATTTCCGACGCGAACGGGAGCCCGCTTCGCTCCCCTACCGGCAATGCGTCCATGTCGGCCCGCAGCGCCGCCACGCGCCCCGGTACGCCTCCGTCAATGCGCCCGACGACTCCAGTCTTCGCCGCACGCCGGTGCGCGATTCCCAACGCGTCAAGCTCTCGCTCGACGAGCGCCGCCGTTTCGTGCTCGTCGAACCCGAGCTCCGGCCTGCGGTGAATTGCTCTGCGCAGCTCGACCACTCGCGCGTATAGCGGTTCGTTTACTTCGACCGTCATTTCAAGCGGAAGTTAACGGACCGGTACTTTCGTTCCCGCCGGCGAAGCCAGATGGCGGAATGATGACCGCCGATCTCGCCTTTGCCATGCTGATCAACCGAACCAGCGCGTTCTACCAAGCCAATGCGCCGGTCTACATGACCTACGTAGAGCACACCCATGTCAGCGCGCCGACGCTCGGGCGGGCGCAGGACATCGATCGCGCGGTTATGGTGCGCGTCGGCGATAACGTCGCGGTCATGAAGGACCTTCCAAATGGGGGGCAGCGAGTCGGACAGGCCTTCCCAATAATTCCTATCTTCGATCCGCTCTCAAACTTCAAGTTTAGTTACTTTGCCAACCTCAAGCGCGTGGACATCACGCTCGAGCGCGGCGGAGCGTTCTTCCTTACAATCCCGCCGCCCGATCCAAGCGTCAACGTCGTCGTTCCCTACAACAGTTATTGGGCCGCCCGCTACGCCAGCGACTCGACCGACGCGGCGGTCCATCTCTTGATCGAACCCACCGCACGAGTTCAGCAAGGGCTCTACCCCGCCGAGATCGCCGAGGACGCTGCGTCGCATCTCCCATCGCACATAGAGATGCGGGTCGCGGGGGGAAGCGACGAGGTCATCTCGCTCGATTACTCCCTGCTCGAGGGGCACTGGGTCATCGTGCACGGCACCTTTACTCAAACGATGCACGTTGCATTCTTGACGTACAAAATCATCGCCGACGTTACGTTCAGCGACATCACGTTCCCAACTGAAGCGCCCGACCCGCGCTTAGCCGGAACGCCGGCCCCGACGACGTCCCCCTAGCGGCTTCTAAGCGTGCAGCGCTTCCGGAATTGGCTCCGTTTGCAGCGCCAGCTGCTCGGGGCCGGGGTGCGCGGCGCCGTTCGCTGACGGGTGATCCTCCGGAGCCACCCACATATAGACGTTCGGAATGAGCAACAGTGTGAGCACCAGCGAGCTGAAGACACCGCCGATTACCACGACACCCAGACTCGAGCGCGACGCCGAGCCGGGATCGAGCGCGAGCGCGAGCGGCACGTTGCCTGCCATTACCGAGAAGCTCGTCATGATGATCGGACGGAAACGCGTCTGGGCGCTCTCCTTGATCGCCGAGAGTTTGTCCAAGCCCCGAGATCGCAACGTGTTCGCGTAGTCAACCAAGAGAATGCCGTTCTTGGACGCAATGCCGATCAGCAATATGGTCCCGATAAGCGAGAAGAGGTTGAGCGTTCGGTGCGTTAGGAAGAGCGCGCCGATTGCGCCGATCGCCGCGACCGGTACCGAGAATATGATAATGAACGGCGAGACGTAACTGTTATAGAGCGCAACCATCAGCAGGTAGACGAGGATGACCGAGACGATCATCGAGAGTCCCATCCCGACCAGCGTCTGGTGCATGAAGTCCTGCTGTCCGAGCGGCGCGGGGCGCACGACGATGTTCGGCGGAAGGTGCAACGATGGCAATCGCTTCATCAGGCCGTTCTCTACCGCCGAAAGCGAGGAGCTCGGGGCGTAGTTTGCGTTTACGTGAACGACGTTCCGGCGATCGGTTCGCGTCACCAGCGGCGGGGTCGGCATAGACACGAAGCGCGCGATGTCGCCGAGGTAGACGATGCCCCCGCTCGACGAGCGGATCGCCACGTCTTTGAGCTGCTCGATACTCTTCCGGTCGGCCTCGGGGTAAATCACCTGCACTTGCTCTAACCCGGCGGTCGTCTCGAACTGCGTGGCAAGATTACCGCCGAACGCCGCGCCCGCGGCTTGTGCCGCCTGGCCGAGATCGACGCCGAGCGCCTGCGCCTTGTTACGATCGAACTGAATATCTATCTCGGGTGCGAGCTGGCTTCCCGTGCTGTTTACGCTCGTCGCGCCCGGAACGTGCTGCAGAAGCGCTTCCACCCGCTGCGCGTAAGACGTTGGATCGCCGCCGGTAAGATCGGTGACCAACAGATCGACCGGCTGCGCGTTACCGCCTTGCGTCGAGGTCGCCGGAACCACCACCGTTTCCACGCTGCGCGGCAACAGTTTCTGCGCGATTTGCCGCACCTGCGCCACCCAGTAGTCGGTCGAATGGCGGCGGTTGTCTTTCAACCAGAGGTGAACTTGACCGACGTTGTTTTGACTGACGAAACCACCGAATGAGGCCGCGTACGCGCCCGCGACGGTCGTGATCGCAACCGCGTCGGGGGTATCGAGCACCTTGCGCTCGAGTGCGAACGTGCCCTTTTCGACGGTCGAGAGCGGCGTACCGATCGGATACATCAGCTGAATATAGATCTCGCCGCGGTCGACCGGCGGAATGAACTCCTCGCCGACGGCGCCGAATCCGACGAGCGCGAGCGCGAGTGCGAACGTGCCCGCGCAGAAGATCGCGACCAGTCGGCCGTGCCCGAGACTCCAGGGCAGAACGCGATCGGTGTACCAGGTCCGCGTTTGATCGAACTTCTCACCGAACCAATCGACGGCGCGCCAAGGCTTCCAGTTCGAACGCAGCGCCCACAAGCCGGCCAGCGTCGGGGTTATCGTAAATGAGACGAAGAGCGACGTAAGCGTGGAGATGACGACGACGATCGCAAATTCGGCGATCTGACGCCCGACCTGTCCTTGGATGAACGCAATCGGAAAGAAGACCACCACGTCTACCAACGTGATGACAACCGCCGCGGCACCGATCTCTTCGCGCCCGCGCACCGCCGCTTCCTTGGGAGGCTGCTTTAGCTCGCTAAAATGGCGCTCGATGTTTTCGAGTACCACCGTCGAGTCGTCGACGAGTATCCCGATCACCAGCGACATCCCCAGCAGCGAGATCGTGTCGATTGTGAGATGCAGCAGCTTCATCGCCGTAATCGCGATCGCAAGCGAGGTGGGGATCGAGACGCAAACGACAATCGCGCTGCGCCACGACCGCAGGAAAAAGAGCATTGCGATGCACGTACAGAGGATCGCGAGCGCCAGGGTCCGCATGACGATGACGATCTGCTGCTCCGTGAAGCGCGACTGCACGTTGATAACTCGGAAGCTGATTTCCGGGAACTGCCGCTCGATCTGCGGCAGCGCGCGCAGCGCGTTGTTGGAGGCATCCACTTCGCTGGCGTCCGACGTTTTCTGCACCTGCAGGAAGAGCCCCGGGCGCCCGTTGATGTGCGCCGATTCCAGCCGTGGCTCGTAGCTTTCCGTAACTGTTGCGACATCTCCGACGTGCACGACTGCGTTGCTGGCGCTCCACGGATTAACGACTCCCGGCAACGCCGACATCCCACCACCCATGTTTTCGACTTGCGCGCCGGTCGAATTCGCGTTCGCGGTGGCGTTGGTGCTGCCAGCGGGTATGATCGCCAGGTTGCGCACCGAGTCAAGATTCTGGATGTCTCCCCGCACGTCGATGGTCGTTTGACGGTTCGGCTCGTAGGCAAAACCGCCCGGCACGCGCTGATTGTCGGCGGTCAACGTGTTGATTACGTCGTTGATCGTCAAGTTCGCCGCCGCCAGCCGGTTAGGATCGACGACGACCTCGTAGGCGGGCGTGACGACGCCGCCGACGTTGACGAACGAAACGCCGGGAACTTGCTCGAACTGGGGCGCGATGACGTTGACCGCATAGAGCGCGAGGCGCGAAAGCGAAAGCTTCCGCGAGAAGAGTGCAAGCGTGACGACGTTGGACTGCGTCGGATCGCGAAGGTTAACCGTCGGCGGGCTGATATTCGTCGGCAGGTATTTCTCGGCGGCCTGAATGGCCTTGTTCGTCAACGCCAGGTCGGTCGCGGTATCCGACGTTATGTCAAAGATGCCCGTGATCGTGGCTTGGCCCTGTTGAACGACGGAGTTGAAAGTTTGCAGATCGGGGGTCCCGGCTAGATTCTGCTCGATGGGTTGGACGATGTTGTCGCGCATCTCGGCAACTGATGCACCGTTGTATTGCACCGAGATCGTTACAGTCGGCTGACTAACGTTCGGATAGAGTTCCTTGACGATCGTAGCCGCAGAAAGGATGCCGGCGAACATCATTAGCGCGACGATCACGAAAACCAGCGTCGGGCGATTGATGAACAGCCTGGTCAGGCTAAAGTTCATTGCCGATACGAGACCTTTTCACCGTCGCCAAGGCTTATCTGGCCGTTGCTGACGAGGCGAGCCCCGACGCCGATGCCCGCGACGACCGAGGTCGTGCCGTCACTTCCTAGTTCCCCGACCTTCACCGTTTTGATCGTGTCGTCGGGCTGAATTACCATCACCGCATCGTGATTGTCGTCGGTAAACGCCGTAACCGGGACCCGAACGCCTCTGATCGGGATTGCAGCAATCGCGCCTTGAACAACCATGCCGGGGCGTAATCGCTGCCCGGGATTGGAGAGCAGCACCTTCACCTGGAAGTCCGTCGAACCCGGGTTGATCTGATTGAGGACGCCGACGACGCGACCGTTATACCGCGCGTTGTTTGTCAGATCGGCGGCGGTAACGGTGGCCGCGGCGCCGTTGACGACGCGCGCGATCTCTTCGCTCGAGGCGTGAAGCACCGCGTAGATCGGGTCGACCTGTTGCAGCGTGAAGATCTCTCGATTGCCGGGATACTCGCCCGGGTTGATATTTCTATTGACGACCACGCCGTTAATCGGCGAGACGATCGCGGCCTTGGCGATCTGTACGCGCACTTGATCCGCTTGAGAGCGCGCCACTTGTTCTTGCGCGGCCGACTGCTGCACCGCCGACGATTCCAGACCTTGTCCCGAAAGCGTTCCATTGGCCGCAACCGTCGAGCGCGCCGACGCCAGGGTTGCGTTCGCGGTGTTGAGCGCTTGCTGGTCGTTCTTGACGAGCGTTGCCTGCGCGTCAACCGATTGTTGCGAGATATAGCCCTGCGCGAGCAGGTTCTGATCGCGACCGAGATTTTGTTGGTCGTTATTTAGCGTCTGCTGCGCCTGTCGAACTGCCGCTTCGTCGGTGCGAAGCGTGTCCACTCCTTGCTCGATCGTTAGCGAACCTTGAAACGTGGTGTGTACGGTGTTTGCGTGGCTGCTGTTGGCGGTGGCGAGATCTGACTGCAGCTGCGCCCTCAGGTCGGACGTGTCGAGTTGAGCCAGCAGCTCGCCGGCTCGCACCGCATCACCTTCGCGAACGTTGACAGTGTTGGCGGGTTCCGCAAGCGTGCTCTGGATCGCCACGTTCTGGTATGGGGCCACGACGCCGGCCAGACGCCGCGCAGGCTCGATCGAGCCAAAGCTCGTGACGCTCGTCTCGACATAGGGGGTTTGGGCGGCTGGGGGCGTACGACGTCCTCCGCAGCCGCTCGCGGCTAGAATCGCGAAGACGGCACAGAAGAGTCGTCGCGAGGGCCGGCGGCTGCGTATCATCGTTGGTCCGATTGTAACTAAAGCAGGGGTGCGTGATCCTGGAGCGAGTCTGAGAATGGCTTCGGCTGGCGAATCTGCAAGGGTGCTCGTGGTGGATGACGAGCGGGGCCTGCGGGAGTTGCTTGAATATGGGCTGGAGCAAGCGGGCTTCTCGGTTCGGAGCGTCACCGAGGGCTCGGCCGCATTCACCCTCCTGCAAGCGTGGTCTCCTGATATCATTGTGCTCGATGTTATGTTACCCGGCAGGGACGGCCTGACGCTTCTGCCCGAGATTCGGCGGTTGACGACCGCTCCGGTCGTTATGCTGACCGCGCGGACCGAGATCACCGAAAAGCTCGCCGGCTTCTCGGCGGGCGCGGACGACTATGTCGGCAAGCCGTTTGAGATCGAGGAGCTGGTCGCGCGGCTTCGGACGCTCTTACGGCGGCCGCGAATTGAAGAACACGAGACGCTTACCTACGCCGACCTCACGCTCGACGCATCCGGCAGAACCGTCTACCGCGGGAACCGCCGCATCGAGCTAACCCCCCGCGAGTTCGACCTCCTGCGCGTCTTCGCCGAACACGCCGAAGAGGTCTTAACGCGCTCCGAGTTGCTCGATCTCGTGTGGGGCATCGATCGCGACGTGATTCCAAACACGGTGGAGACGTTCGTTTCGTTCCTGCGCGCAAAGATTGATAGCGGAGAACCCGTCAAGTTGATTCAGACGCTTCGCGGCGCCGGCTACTCCTTACGAGCAACGAGCCTATGACGAGTCGACTCGCGCGCCGAATTCGAAGCCTCGCCGCAGTTGAGATCTCGCTCGTGCTCGTCGCGGTGATCGTGGCCGGTGTGCTGCTCGCCTTCGGCTTCTACATTCGCACGCTCTCGAACGAGCTGAGCGGTACGATGGCCCAACTCCAAGCGTCGCTCGCGCACAAGTCGGTAGCCAATGCTCGCGACGCGGGCGCTTTTGCCGCTTCGCTCTTATTGGGCACCGGCAGCGAGATCGTTTTTCTCGACGCTAATACCCGCGTGACGGTTTACCGGCTGCATCGGACCGACGCCAAACCAACCGTGACCGAGCATCTTCGCGGCGATCTTTCCGGGGATCCACGCGCCGCGGGGCCGCTCGCTCGAGTCGCACTCGGATTAGCGACCGCCTTCGGGCTCCAATCGCTCTTCGCCCACGTCGGAAATCTCTATATCATCGTCAAAAGTAATGACGCGACGCTCGTCGCAACGGTGCGCGCTTTCATTTTGCCGCTCGTCATTGCGCTGATCGTTGCGATCGCCTGCGGAATTCTCATCGCGCGTGTCCTGACGCGACAGGTTGTGCGTCCGCTCGACGACGTAACCGCGGCGCTGCAGCGCTTTGCCTCGGGTGACCTTACGCCGCAGCTGATCGCCGCCGACGAACGGCACGAACTCGGAGGGCTAGCGGTTGCGTACAACGGTGCGATCGAGCAGATGGAGCGCGCGTTCGCCGGGCGCGACCGCGCCAACGCTTCAATGCGGCAGTTTATTGCGGATGCCGGCCACCAGTTGCGAACGCCGCTCACCGTGGTGCAAGGTTTCATCGCAATCCTTCGGCGCGGCGGCTTCGAGAGCCCCGGCGACCGCGAACACATCCTCGACACGATGAACGACCAGAGTCGTATCATGGGCTCGCTGATCGACAAGCTGATCTTGCTCGAGCGTTGGGAGAGCCCTGAAGCGACGGCGTCGATTGCAGCCATAGATGTCGGAACGCTCGTTGCCGATCTGGTCGCGCCGATCGCGGACGCGCATCCGGACCGGCGCTTCGCACTCACTGCGCCCGCTGGAATTCTCGCAGCGATCGATCCGACCGAGCTCGGCTACGTCGTCACCAACTTAACCGACAACGCCGTGAAATACGGCCAAGGCGAAATCGAAGTGCGCGTTCAAGCGCGCGACTCGGCGGCCGTCATCGAAGTAGCCGATCACGGACCCGGCATACCGTCAACCGACGCAACGCGCGTCTTCGACCGTTTCTATCGCGGAGCGCAGCGCGACGTGCCCGGCTCGGGCCTCGGTCTTGCGATCGTCAAGCGCGCGGTCGAACGCGCTCGAGGCTCGATATCGCTCGAGAGCAGCCCACGCGGCTCCCGCTTCACCGTAAAACTCCCGCTCGCGGCATAGACGGCGTTACGCGAAGGATGGCGGAGAGGGTGAGATTCGAACTCACGGAACGCTCAACACGTTCGCCCGCTTTCGAGGCGGGTGCCTTCAACCACTCGACCACCTCTCCGAGGCTGTGGGTTGGGATGAGCCAGGCGTTATACCTTCTTACGCTTGCGCGCGCCGTTGCCGGAAGAAACGCGCGAGCTGCTCGCCGGCTTCGGACTCCAAGACTCCGGCACTAACCTCGAGTCGGTGGTTGGTTCTCGGTGACCGTAACAGGTCGAACGCGCCGCCGTCAGCGCCCCCTTTGGGATCGCGAGCTGCGTAGACGAGCCGCTTGACTCGTGCGGCGATCATCGCGCCCGCGCACATAACGCATGGCTCCTTCGTCACGTAGATCGTCGCCTCGGAGAGCCGCCACGCGTCGAGCCGGCGCGCCGCTTCTCGCAGCAGCAAGATTTCCGCGTGCGCGGTCGGATCGCGACGGGCCTCCTTTTCGTTCTTCGCCTCGAGCACGAGTTCGCCGCAGACGAGCACCGCGCCGATCGGTACGTCGCCCGCGCGCTCGGCTTGCGCGGCTAGCTCGAGCGCGCGCCGCAGAAACGCTTCGTCTTCATTCATGCGCGATGCGCGCCCGGAGGGATTCGAACCCCCGATCCCAGCCTTCGGAGGGCTGTGCGTTATCCAGCTACGCTACGGGCGCAAGAAATCGCAGTTTCAACGAGGTGCGTCGGGCGGCAAGCCGGCGCTGGGAATGTGTTTGAAGAGGTCGAGTTTGTGATCGACCAGCGTTCGGTAGAACTTGCGCACGCAATCGGGATGACCGAAAAAGTACGTGCGCGCGTATGCGAGATCTTCGCCGGAGCTATCCGGGACGTAGTGCGAGATCTCGATCTCCTCCATTTGGCCGCGATCGACCGGATGAGGGCAGAAATCGCACGGAATCGTTGACATCAGAAACCACCTGGCTTATTCGATTTGGCTCGGGTAGGACTTGAACCTACGACCAAGGGCTTATGAGTCCCCTGCTCTACCACTGAGCTACCGAGCCTTGGCAAGCGCCGTACGACTCCGCAGTATAGCAGGAGTTCGCGCCTTGCGACAACTCCGGCGAGATTGGCGCGGTCGGAGGGACTCGAACCCCCAACCTACAAGTTCGTAGCCTGTTGCTCTATCCAATTGAGCTACGACCGCGTACTTCGACTCCGCTCAGTACAGGCTTCGGAGAGAGAGGGATTCGAACCCTCGATACGACTTTACATCGTATAACGGTTTAGCAAACCGCCGCCTTCAGCCGCTCGGCCATCTCTCCGCGCTCTGCCAAACCACGGTTTGCTAGCCGGCGCCGCCTACCTCCGGCACGTGGGCATTCGCACCAAAAAGGTTCCCAGGTATACGTCATGAATTGGCGCGGCGAAGACGAGCGATCGGCTGACCGATGCGCTTGGACGGAGGGACGAGATCTCGCACCCTGTTCGCGCAGTGCCCCGGGTTCGGTTGAGAACCGCCGGCGGCGGGATTGTCATACCGCTTCTCGTCGCGGTTGCTTACCTCGCCGCGGCGAAGTTCGGCTTCTCCCTCGCGTTCGCAACGAAACAAGTGACGGCCATCTGGCCTCCGACGGGAATCGCAATAGCCGCGCTGCTCCTCTACGGATACCGCGTTTGGCCGGGTATTTGGCTAGGGGCATTCGCCAGCAATGCACTAAGCTCGGAGCCGGTCTGGACGGCGGCCGCGATCGCGACGGGGAATACGCTCGCACCCATTTTCGGCAGCTTCTTGCTACGACGATTCGGGTTCGAGAACCAGCTCGAGCGCGTACGCGACGTCGTGCTTCTCGTGCTCTGCGGGTCGGCGGTCGCGATGACGGTCTCCGCAACCAACGGCGTGGTTTGTCTGGCGCTAGCACGAATCGTTCCTTGGAGTGTGTGCCCGTCGGTCTGGTGGGTATGGTGGACCGGCGACGCGATGGGCGTGCTCTTCGTTGCGCCGCTGCTTCTTACGTGGCTCACGAGCAACGCACGCGGCGTGCGTTCCGACGGCGGCGGATTCGAGCTTGCACTGCTTGGCGTAACGCTCGTTGGCGCCGGCTGGGTCTCCTTTCTAAGCACCGTTCCGCTGCGACTCTCCGTTTACCCGTTCATCATTTGGTCGGCGTTGCGTTTCCGGCAACGCGAAACGGCTACCGCGATCGCCGTCATCGGCGGCATCGCTATCTGGGCGACGACTCACAACTTGGGGCCTTGGACAACTGGGTCTTTGGATTTGCGGCTGATTCAGCTCGATAGCTGGATGTCCGTGTTTGCGTTTACCGGACTTGTGCTCGGGGCGGTAACGGCCGAGAAGCGCGCCGCGCGCGCTGCGCTTGACGCGCACCTCGAGCGAACGAAGCACTCGGTCGAAACACTGCAAGCGGCTTTTCTCCCCGCAGCCCTTCCGCAACGTCCGGGTCTGCGAACCGATGCGCTCTACATCCCGGCCGAACGCGAAGCATTGATCGGGGGCGATTGGTATGACGCCTTCGAGCTTCCCGACGGACGAATCATATTTTCTATCGGTGACGTTGCCGGTCACGGACTCGATGCGGCCGTGGCCGGCGCACAGCTGCGGCGTAGTATCTTCGCTGCCGCTTTTGAAGCGCGTGAGCCGGCCGAGATCCTCGCCCAGGTTGACCGAGATTTACGATTTCCGATAGGCGCGCTGGCGACCGCGATCGTCGCCATTATAAGCCGGGACCTATCGAAGATGAACTACGCCAGCGCGGGGCATCCACCGGCGATCCTCGCAGGCCCGAATATGCCGGCCCATCTGCTAAAATACGGCGGCATACCATTCGGCGCCGGGATAGCGGTCGCGCCGTCCACGCATACCGCGGTCTTAGAACGCGGTGCCGTCGTTCTCTTTTATACCGATGGGCTCACCGAGTTCCAACGCGATATTGCTCTTGCCGAATCGGCGGCATTGCTCGCCGTTTCGCAGTTGGTTGACGACCCAAAAATCGACCGGCCCGCGGCCTTCGTTCAACGCAGCGTCATGGGATCGCAGCGACCGGTGGACGACACGGTGCTCGTCGTGGTGCAGCTCCAACGAGGGGGCTAAACGCGATGGGCCCGCTGACGCGGGCCCATCGTTTTCATGGAGTTCCGAGGATTACTTCTTACCTTTGCTGACGATCACGCCTTCCGGGTCGGTGAGGCCGGTGATAGTCTTGGTGGGCGAACCGCCGGCGGGATAGAGAAACTTATTCGCCTCGCCCGATCCAAAGTCCGCAGCAATGACGCGATTGCCTTGCGGATTCACTTTTCCAGAACCGAACTTCGGCACGAAGAACTGAAATGCGTCAATGTCACCGGTCAGCGACAGCGAGCCTTGCTCCGTCGCGCCTGACCCGGAGACGGTGAACTGGTAGATCGTGTTCGTCGACTGATCGCCGACATCAAGATATTTGCCGTCCCACTGCACGCCACCGGGGAATCCGAGCGAAACGTTCATGGTTATCGCCTGGAAGCTGGAGCCTCCGGCTGGAAGCTCCGCCAAGGAGACGACTCCGCTAGGATCTTCACCATCGACAAAGAGGTTGCCGCTCGGATCGTAGCCGGCTAACCAATAAAGGTCGAGGTTTGGCGCCGAGTACACCGTTGGAGTCCCAGTAGCGCCGGTATACACGAGCACGCTACCGTTCCCGCTTGGATAGCCTTCGAAATTAACGACGGCGAGATTTCCGGTCGTCGGATCGACGCTGCACGCGATCGCGTAGCCATCCGAGCTCAACGTTTTGATCGGTGTCGTGCCGCCATGCGCGTATTCCAGAACCTCACGCAGCCCGAAGTCGGCGATATAGACGTCTTGCGCCTTGTCGACGCAGAACGTGTACGGTTCCGAGAGGCCGGTGATCTCTCCCTCTTGCGTCAATTTCCTCCAAGAATAGATGAAAATCGAGCTCGCGAACGTGTCGGCTACGTACCAGAGATTGTCCGGCACGGCCTGGGGCAACATCCACGAGCGCCCTTTCTTCGGATGAAGCTTTGGAGTGCCGCCGATGAAGTTCGGACTCGGCCCGTGGGTGAGTGGATTCATGCCGGAGTGCATTGCGTTGGTTTGCATCGTATTGCTCGGCGCAAGCTGCGACTGCGTTCCCGCGCCGTTGCAGCCGGCGACGATGAGAAGAGCGGCCGCCGCGCCTAAAGCGGGTGCGGCCAGTAGACTTTTCATAGCGAAGCTCCTTCTGCTGATGAGGGTAGGACGCAATCATACGCCTAGCTCCGAAGCGGCCTTTATAAGCTGTCGCCTGCTTAGTAGTTGGCTGTGATGGGACCAGCCCGCCTGAACGCGACGGGCCCGCGCAAGCGGGCCCATCGTTTTCATCGGGTTGCGAGGATTACTTCTTACCTTTGCTGACGATCACGCCTTCCGGGGTTGTCAAGCCCGTGATGGTCTTGTTGGGGATACCGCCGGCGGGATAGGGGTATTTGTCTGCGTCTCCTGTCCCGGCGTCGGCAACGGCTACGCGATTGCCTTCCTTACGCACCGTACCGGGACCGAACTTCGGCACGAAAAACTGCCCGATGTCGCTCGTTCCGGTGAGCGCAATCGCATTTTCCTCGGTCGCATTCCCCCCGGAGACGGTAAACTGGTAAATCGTACTTATCGATCGATCACCGACGTCAAGATACGTGCCGTCCCATTGGACGCCGCCTGGCTGGCCGATCGTGACGCTCGTCGTGATCGCCCCGAAGCTGCTGCTTCCGGCGGGAAGCTCCGCCAAGGCGAAGGCAAAGCTAGTATCGAAACCATCGACGAAGAGGTTGCCGCTCGCATCGTAGCCGACGTAAATATCGTAGTAAAGGTTCGGCGGAGTGTACACCGTCGGAGTTCCCGTGGCTTGCGCAAAGACCAGGACGCTACCGGCGCCGCCAGAGACGCCGAACGCATCAGTGACGGCGAGATTACCGGTTGTGGGATCGACACTGCAGGCGATCGGAAAGCCGAACGAGTCGCCCAACGTCCTGATCGGTGCCGCACCGCCGTGCGCGTATTCGAAGACGTCGTGCAGCACATCATCCACAACGTACACATTTTGTGCTTTGTCGACACAGAGTGAATAGGGCCCAGCAACATCGGTGAGCTGTCCCACCTGTTTCAAAAGTCGCCACGAGTAGACGTCGACGACGCCCCCACCGGTGTCAGCCACGTACATGAGATTATCGGGCGCCGCCTTTGCGGACATCCAGGAGCGGCCTTTTTTGGGGTGGGGGTAAAGCGTCGGGCCGCCTACTAAGCTGAGGCTCGGCAAGCGGCTGAGTGCCGGATCTATAGTCGACCCTACGGGCGCCAGCTGCGATTGGGGACCACCGCTGTTGCAGCCGGCGACAATGAGAAGAACAGCCGTCAGCCCGAAGGCGGGTACGGCCAGCGAACTTTTCATAGCGAAGCTCCTTCTGCTGAGGGGTAGGTTCCAATCGTACGCCCGGCGGCGAAGCAACATAACAGGCGAGCGAGCGATTACAGGCCGGTGTTAGCGCGGGGCGCTTGGGCGGTCAAGTGGGCGCTCCGGGACGACTTCTGCAACCACCCTCTGTTTGCGGGGCGCGCGCGGCCCTCGCAATGCGTCAAACCCAGCCACGCGTCCCGTCGGCAAGACGAAACTGATCGCCGAGAGCAACGCGATGCACGCATCCGCAGTACCCCAGGCGCTGACCGTTGCGCCGGCGCCCCGCGCCGCCATATAAACGAGCGGAAGCACGATGCCAAAGAAGCCGCCGAGCCGGGTGAACAAGCCGAGAATGAGCGAGATCCCCACGCAGAGCTCTCCGAACCGCACGAGCTCGGCAAAGACCGCCGCGTTAGGCGCAACGACGCCCCCCAGAAAGCCGTGAAATGGACCGGCCGTCTTTGCGATGCCGTTTTGCAGGTACGTTGCAAAAATGCCGTTCGGCGGTAAGAAGGCGTCGCCGTTCATGAATTTCGGAATAGCGTGGATTAACCAGATCGCACCGGTTAGTATGCGCACCACGGCCAACCACGTTGCGTACGTTCGCGACGAAGGTAGAATCAAGCGACGATCTCCTTTCGGGATTCGGCGAGCCGCGCGATCATCCGCGCTGCTTCTATTGCGGCGTTCGGGCGTCCCAAGCGGCGCGCTGCAGCCACCATTTCCTCGCGACGCGGACGATCCGCGAGCAGCGATTCAACCGTTGCGGCAAGTTCTTCGAGCCGGCGCGTGCGCACCGCGGCTCCCGTCTCGACGAGTACGCGGGCGTTACGCTCTTCTTGACCAGGCAATGGTTTGCAAAGGACCAGCGGAAGCTGCGCCACCAGCGCTTCTGCAGTCGTTAGCCCTCCGGGTTTGGTGACGAGGAGGTCGGCGGCGTGCATATAGTCGTAGACATTTTCCACGAAAGGCAGCACCCGAACCGGAAAGCTGACGCTATCGGCAGTCTGGGCGAGGCGACGTCCGATGCGAGCGTTTCTTCCCGCAACGACGACGGCAGCAATCGGCGCGCGCACCGGTTTTAGCGCTCGCAGCATTCGCTCGATCGGAGCGAGCCCGAGGCCGCCCCCCATCAGGAGCACGACCTGTCTTCCTCCGGGCAGGTCGAGCCGCTCGCCGAGCGCCGCGCGCGGCTCGGCCGGAGGTACGAACTCCGCGCGTACCGGAATGCCGCTCACCGCGATCGACTCTACGCGGACGCCACCTGCCGTCAGCGTCTCGCGCATGGTCTCGGTCGCGACGACGTATCGCTCGATGTTTTCGTGCATCCAAAAACGGTGCACGGCGAAATCAGTGACGATCCCAACAACCGGTGGTGCATCCGCAAAGGCTCTCTTGTACTCCGCCATCGCGCCGCACGGAAAGGCGTGCGTGCAGACGACGGCGTCGGGTCGTTCGCGCAGCATGAGCGGGCGCAGGTTACTCGCCGTAAACTGATGGGCCCAGGTTCGAAAGCGACCAACTTCCGTCGCCCTTTCGGCCCGCTCGTAGATGTAGCGGTAGAGCTGCGGGATGGTTTTGACCATTCGAAGATAGCCGTCCGAAACAACGCGTGAGACGACGAGTGCTGCGTACTCGTACGAGTCAATCACGGACGTCTGCGCCGCGGGCTGGATCCTACGTAGCGCCGCCGCAACGGCATTCGCCGCAGAAAGATGGCCAACGCCGACGCTTGCCGAGAGAAAGAGTATCCGAATCAGCGCCGCTCCCCGTTGTGAGCTCCGCGTTCGCCGTTTTCTTCGGCGAATGCCAGGAAGTCGTCGAGGATCTCCTGCGCGAGCCGATCCTCTTGCAATAAGTTGCCTTGGACGTCGGTGACGATGAATTCATCATCTTCTTCATCGGCGGCTTCGTGGCGAAGAACTGCGTACGAAGCGCCGTCGTCGGGATCCTCGAGAATGCCGACCACTTCGAACGACCTTGATGCGCCGTCGTTAGTCTCGATGTTGAGCACGTCGCTCAACTCGAGCGGAGCGCGAGGCTGGTCGTTTTCGCCGTTTTGAGTTGACATCGTCTCTCTCTCTCCCCTCTAGGAGCCCAGACAGCGGGCGACGTTGGCTTGATGTTCCGCAAGCGTCTTAGCGAAGACGTGGCGCCCGTTCCCGCAATAGACGTAGTACAGGTCTCGGCCCTTCGACGGATGGAGCGCCGCCTCCAGCGAGGGGTGGCCAGGATTTGCGATCGGCGTCGGCGGCAGTCCGACGCGTCGGTAGGTGTTGTATGGAGAGTCAATCTTTAAATCTTCGAACGAGAGCCGGCTTTTGTGACGCGGCAGCGCGTACTCGATCGAGGCATCTATCTGCAATGGCATCCCAAGCCGCAACCGGTTGTAGATGACTTCGGCGATCCTCGGCCGATCGATCTCGCTCTTCGCCTCCCGCTCCACGAGCGACGCCACCGTTACCATCTGCGGGACGGTTACGTGCAGCGCACGCGATCGCTGGCTGGCATCCCGTGGAAGCTCCTTGAAGAACTCGGCGACCATCGGCGCGGCAACCTCTTGCGGTGACGCACCGAGCGGTACGAGGTAGGTGCTCGGAAAGAGGAAGCCTTCGAGGCTTTTCGTGCGGGTGCCGTCAACGAGCAGCCGTTGCTGCATAAAGTTGCGCGAAAACGTGGCGGCGAGCCCTACGCCGGCCGTTTGCAGGCGCTCGGCGATCTGTGCGGCGGTAAATCCTTCGGGAATCGTAACCCAGGCGGCGACCTGCGAGCCGCCGGTGACGATCGCGCGCAAAACGTCGCTCTGAGTAAGATGCGCCGTAAAGCGGTATTCCCCGGCTCGAACGTCAGACTCTTGACCCCGCACCCGCGCCAGCAGACGAAACGTCAACACGTTGTTGATGACACCGGTCGCCACGAGCTTTCGCGCCGCTTCGCCCAACGTGGTGCCGCGCTCGATCACGACCTGGGTCGTCGTCGCGGGAAGGCGGCGATTACCGTAGATCGCGTACCACAGCCAACCAGCAGCCGCACACAGCAAAACCACGACGGCGAACACCGCCGTCACTACGTACCGAGTCCATCTCATTTCTTTGAAGCGTTACGTCGGAGCGCTAGAAAAGATTCCAAGATTAGTGCGGCCGCCATCGCGTCAACGACTTGGCGGCGCTTGCGCCGCGAGACGTCGGCTTCGATCAAACTCTTCGTCGCCTGAGCAGTCGTCAAGCGCTCATCCACGCGATGGATCGTTCCGCCGAAAATCTCGTACAAAGTTTCTACGAACTCGTCCATCGCACGGGCGGCGATGCCGCGCTCGCCCTGCAGGGTCAGCGGATCCCCGACGACGAGCTCGTCGACGCCGTACGACTCCAGATAGCCTTTAAGCCGAGCGAGATCGTCACGCCGATTGGTGCGCGTCACCGTCGTCACCGGCAAGGCAAAGCTCTCGCTGGGATCCGCGACGGCGATGCCGATGCGCTTGCTGCCCACGTCGAGCGCCATCAGCACGTTTTAGGCTCCGAGACTTCCGAGTGCCGCGACCGCTTTGGGGCGTTTTCCCAGATGATGCGCGACGAGTTCGTCTATGGCCGCGGCCGCCCGCGGCGTCGCCCTAAAAACCCCTTTGCGCGCCTTGGGAAGGGCGAGCGCACGCAGGTTCTCCAGGTCGGCTTCCTGCAACTCGGGCAGCTCTTGCCAGCGCGCCCGACAGGCACCGTCCACGACTCCGCCGGCAGCGGCGTCGAGCCACACCTGGCCGGACAAAAGCGGCTCGCCGCAACGCA
The DNA here is from genome assembly GCA_049695635.1 of Candidatus Cybelea sp. Classification (GTDB taxonomy): domain Bacteria; phylum Vulcanimicrobiota; class Vulcanimicrobiia; order Vulcanimicrobiales; family Vulcanimicrobiaceae; genus Cybelea. The sequence goes on from JBAVSO010000090.1 coordinate 35,294, forward strand.
CGCAGGTCGTCAGCGGGGGCGCCAATCCGAGCATCTCAAGCAGCCGCAGGGAAAAACGCGGCAGCAGGATGCGCGGCGACTCTGCGACCGCAATCGCTCCGATCGCGCCGACCAGCAGTTCGTAGACGTCCGGCAACGCCAGGTCCGGCTCGCAGAACGCGTCGATCAGCTCGCCGACGACGGAGACCACCTCGTAGCGCCGCGGCTCGACCAGCTGCGTCCACCACGCGCGCGCGATTTCGGCGGAGACAATGACATCGAGCGAGCGACCCCGATGCATGAGAAAGTCGCACTCGTTAAAGAGCTCGACGCGGCCGCCAAAATGGCTGCGCGGACGGCGAACGCCCTTAGCAACGGCATCGAGCTTGCCGCGCTCGGTGGTGAAGAGCGTAAGAATCCGGTCGGCTTCGCCGAGCTGCCGTCCGCGCAAGACGACGCCCCGCGTCTTATAGGCGCGCGGCTGCGTCAGTGTCCTCCGATTCCTGCGCCTGGTCTATACTGCCGTTGGTGTAGACGCGCACCGCCAGAATGCGCCGGCCGCGCGTCCGGTCCACGCGCAGCCGCGTGTGGTCGGCGGCGTCGATCTCCTCGCCCTCCTTTGGGAGCCTTCCGAAGAGCCCGACCGTATAACCGCCAATCGTCTCGAAGTCTTCGGTCGGAAGCTGCGTGCCGAGCTTGGCGTTGACGTCCTCGATGTTCGTCCCAGCTTCAACGACCGCTTCACATTCGGAAACGATCGAGATCGGTTCTTGCTCGTCCACGTCGTGCTCGTCGCGAATCTCGCCGACGATTTCCTCGAGCAGGTCCTCCATGGTAACGAGTCCGGCCGTGCCGCCGTACTCGTCCACTACGATCGCGAGCGAGAACTTATCCCGCTGCATCTCGCGTAACAGCTCGGCGGTCTTCTTCGTCTCCGGGACGTGCACGGCCGGCCGCATCAGCGTGCGCACGCTGACGTGAGCCAACGACCCGTTCGCGAGTGCGATCAGCAGCTCGCGATCGTGAACGACGCCGACAATGTCGTCCTTCGACTCCTGATAGACCGGCAGCTTCGAGTAGCCCTCCGCGATGACGACATCGAGCACCCGCCGCGGCGGGTCGTCAACCGAAACGGCGACCATCTCGGGACGGGGCTTCATCACTTCGCGCACGATGGTATCGCCGAACTCCATCACCGAATGGATCATCTCGCGTTCCTGTTCCTCGATGACGCGCTGCTCCGCACCGACGTTGACGAGCGCGCGGATATCCTCTTCGGTAACGTAGGGACGATGCGCGTGTTTTATCCCAAAGAGGCGCAGAATCAAGTCCGTGACGACTTCGAACGTATGAGCAATCGGCGTCAAGATATACGCGGCGTAACGCATCGGCAGCGCCAGCCGGAGCGCCCACCGCTCGCTGTCGCCGGTCGCGACCGTCTTGGGCACGATCTCTCCAAATAGCAGAAAGATTGCGGTCATGATCACGGTAGAGAGGATCGCTCCGGACGGAATTCTCAGCGATATCGCGATGTAGGTCGCGAGCGAATCGGCGGCCAGCAGAACGATCGTATTGCCGACCAATATCGCGGTGAGAAAGCGGATTTTGTCGTCCACCAGTTTCGCGAGGTTGCCCGCGCCGCGGACGCGACGGTCGGCGATTGCTCGCGCTCGCAACCGCGAGATGGAGACGAGGGCCGCCTCCGAGGCCGCAAAGAAGCCCGCCAGGATCACGAGCACGACGAGTGCGGCGATCTGGTATGGCAGCACTTCGAAGCTGCCTCGTGCCGGGTCCGTGTTCAAATCGGCGCCATTATAGCATAACGTGGGGCCGCACCAGCACGTAGATCGCCAGCGCGCAGAGCGTCCCGAGAACGGCCCCCCAGAAGACCTCGAAAGGCCGGTGAATCCGTGCCTCTACGCGGCTCTGGGCGACGAGGAAAGCCACGAAGTACGCGATGATCGCCGCCAGCGGCTTTTGATAGAAAAGCGCCAGCATGGTCGCAGCCGCGAATGCGAGTGCCGCATGCCCCGAAACGGCGCCTCCCTGCAGCGCCGATCCCCGGCCGACCCAGGCTTTTGCGAAAACGGTCGCAATCGCCACTACCGCGATCGAGATCAACGCCACGTTGGCCGGCACCGCCTGGACGGCCTGAAAGACCCGCGCGCCGCTGCTGATGATTCCCTGATAGAAGATTAGGTACGCGCAAAGGGCCGATCCGACGGCCGCGATCAGCACCGCTCCCGCGGCCGCATCCTTTGCACTCTTGGCGAGCGGGTGGTGAGCGACGGTGAGCAAATCCACGATCGCTTCAATCGCGGTGTTCATGAGCTCGAGGCTAAGCACCAGCGAGACGAGCGTGATCGTCGCGATAACGTAGAAGCGATCGAGCCGTAGGATGAGCGTTGCCAGCAAGACGAGCGCAGCGATCAAGAAGTGCACGCGCATGTTCGGCTCGGTGCGCGTTGCGTAGATGATCCCTTCGAACGCGTGGTGGAACGAACGAAGGAAACGGCTACGATCGATCGGCAGATAGTGCGGCTCCTTGTCCCGACGCGAGGACGACGAGCCTGTCCGCAGCGGAGTCGAAGGATCGGCTGGATGGTGCACTACGCGCCCTTCGAGTATGGCCAGGGGAGCGCGATCGCGTCCGCTAGCCGCCGCTCTTCGCGCCGCATGCTGCGCCGCTGCGCGAGCTGCTCGTGGTCGTGGCCTTTCAGGTGCAGCAGCCCATGTATCAGCAGCCGATAAATTTCGCGCTGCAGGGATGCATCGTACTCCGCCGCTTGCCGGCGCGCCGTTTCAACGGAGATCACGACGTCGCCCAGAAGCGTTTCGGGAACCTTGCGATTTGACGTTTCATCGAGCGGAAAGCTCAAGACGTCGGTTGCGGCGTCGCGTCCGCGATACTCGCGGTTGAGCGCGCGGATCGTGCTGTCGCTTACCAGCGAGAGCGAAAGGCCGGCGTCGGCTTCCCCGACTTCAGCGAGCAATCGTTGCGCCGTTGCAAGCAGCGCACGACCGTCGACGCCGCTGCGGCGCACGCCGTTGCGGTAGTAGATCACAAGGGCCTTTCCGCGGCATAGGCGCGCACGATCTTCGCGACCAATGGATGGCGCACGACGTCGGTTTCGTCGAGCTCGACCACGCCGACCCCATCGATCCCGGCTAGCCGCGTGGCCGCGCTCCGTAACCCGCTTCGCTGTCCGACTGGCAGGTCGATCTGCGTCACGTCGCCGGTGACAACCATCTTCGATCCGGAGCCCAGACGCGTCAGGAACATCTTGAGCTGATCGTCGGTCGCGTTCTGCGCTTCGTCCAGAATGACGAATGACTCCGAAAGCGTCCGTCCGCGCATGAACGCCAGGGGTGCGACTTCGAGCGTTCCACGCTCCATGTGCTTGTTGACCACCGTCTCGTCGAGCAACTCGTTGAGGGCGTCGAAGAGCGGGCGCATGTAAGGGTCGAATTTTTCGCGTAAGTCGCCCGGAAGAAAGCCGAGCCGTTCGCCCGCCTCCACCGCCGGCCGCGAGAGAATCACCCGCGCAACGTCGCGCCGATTGAGCGCACGCGCTGCCATAACCACGGCGAGGTACGTCTTTCCCGTACCCGCGGGACCGATACCGAAGGTCAGAGTCGCTTCTTCTATAGAGCGCACGAACGAGCGCTGGCCGGCGGTACGGGGGCGGATTTCGCGCCCGCGGTGGCTGCGCAGCAAAGTAGCCGGCAAAGCCGTGTCTCGCTCTACTCGCGCGTCCGAGAGCGCGAGTGCTACGTCGTCGGGCGTTATGTGGGCGCCCTCGACCGCGGCGTTGAGGACTCGCCGGACGACTGCCTCGGCACGCGCGACGGCCGCGTCTTCGCCGGCCAAGAGCAGGCTATCGCCATCGGCGCGCACCGCGACGTCGAGCGAGGACTCAATCGCCGAGAGGTTGCGGTCGTATTCTCCGAAGAGGCGAACGCGGTCCGAAAGCCGGCCGAGGTCGACTGAACGTTGCGATTGCGCTGTCAACCCGGGGTCTATTCGTCGCCGAAGGCGCGGGGCTTTCCAAGCACTTCGGCGGCAATGACCGCCCGAACGAGATCGCGGCGGTCGCCGAAGAGACGTTTTGCCGCCCTGCTAGCGCCGGGCTTGACCGCTTGAGGGGTATCCGAACCGATTCTCGGAGGCGGCGGCGCCGCCGGCTGCCTCGCGG
>JBAVSO010000091.1:0-6919 GCA_049695635.1 Candidatus Cybelea sp.
AACCCAAGCTCTTTGCTCACTGGAACGCTTTTCGGACGAGCCGGATGGTAGGAGCCGTATGAGGTGAGAATCTCACGTACGGTTTTGGGAGAGCCCGGGGGTGCGATTCCCCCGGGCCACTCGACAACCTAACTGTTCGCGTAGTCGGCTACATTAGGGCGTCAACTCGACGGAGCGGGGGCGGTTGAATGCGGCGGTCTTGAAATGCACACCGCTCATCTCGATAAGAGCCGCCAAGTGCCGGGACGTGCGCGGAGCTGGAGCTCCAGCTCCTTGACAGGGCATGCTGTAGGTTATGCTGTGAGCAAACGGTGAGCAAAGACGGGCTTGCTCACGAATTTTCCCCGCCTAGCTCCATTTTACGCTTCACCTGCCGGCTTTCTCCGACGCTCAAACGGAGGACGGAACTCCTAAAGCCGCTTCGTGGCGTCCCTTCTAGTACCGTGATGTCCTACCTAAGCTCGCGCGGTGTTAATCGTATGACGCTTTTTCGCAAATAGAGCATGACTTTTCGGGTGTCACGTCCGAGGGGTTACAACAGTGTCACCTGTTTCTATGCGAACGAGATAATTGGAGCGATTATCACAGTTCCCGGCTAGGCATTTATAACCGGGGGCTATTACCGGCTGCTCAGGGACGAAGGAAACCAAGGCTCCCCCCGCTCCAACGAGCACGTCGACAGTAAATGGGCGTTCTTTCCAAGAGCTGGCCACCAAGTCGTTTCGTTTAATAGCATCGGAGTATGCCGCGATTATCGCTCCCGCGGTTACGCCCGGGAGAAGCTTTGGCTCCGCCGTTAAGCCGAATGCCGCATTACTTTGCGATACTACTTGCCCATCCTTGACGACAATTGCGATCGACTTCTTACTGCGATTAGCAAAGAAACCCACTGTTATCTGGCCGCCGCTATCGAGGATTTCGATCGAGTCGGCTTCCAGCACGAACGGCGCATCAATCGGCCGATCCCCGGGGGATCTCAATGCGTATGCTTGAAGCAATGCGTGCGCCTCTGCGCCCGTGATACTTAATGAGCTGTAACGTCGCCCCTCCGCGAGCGCCGGCGAGCCGGATGATCCAAAGAGTGGCGCGGCGAATTGGTATATTAGAAAGAAACTCGCAATAAACAAGAACCGAGATCCGCTCCTGCGCTGGAAAGAACCTTTACGATAAGGCCTTAGCACCCTGATGCCCCTCCGAACGCAGAACAAAACGTTCGCTGAATCAGGGTCATGGACCATGCGGGTTGATCAACCCCGTTCCATTGGGGGAGCTGATCTCGTATGAGTGAGTCTGCCTTGTCCATGCCAAACGCTTCGGACAGAACCTGGTGTTCTAGCATATAACCGTGCGCTTCCTCATACGTAGGAGATTCTCCATTCGCCTCCAGCCCCCCGGGTATCTGATGGTCAAAAGTACTAAAGAGGTTATTTGCAATATCGGTTGCGTGCCCTACCTCGTGCGCAAGCTCGGTGCCCAAACGATCACTTGTATCTTCGGCGCTTACTTGAAGGATGACGCTGCCCGCTCCGTTTGATTGAATCTGTCCTGTGCCTTGCGCGATGGGAGCTGCGTCGAACGAGTAAACGTTACTCGCATCATTTTCCATTGTGTTGATCTCGGCTTCGAATGTCGGACTGCTTAGCATAAGATTCGTAACCTCACTGAATACATCCGCGTCCATCGATGACCAATCAATTGTGTACCCGCTAGGATCAACGTACTGAACTGGGTTGTTTCCATTCCACATGAAGGGCGTTTGCGACATAGGGTCTCTTACGTCGCCCGCGTAGGGATCCGGTGTAAGCCACTGACCGCTGGTCGGGTCAAAGGTGCGCGCGCCTTGAACCAGCCCCCCGACCATCTGGTAGCCGTCGGCGCGCGCCATCGCGAAAGTATAATTAAACGTCTTGGGGCATGAGACGTACCCCTGGACCGGCCAAGTAACGTCGCAGGATCCCGAACCTAAGCTGATCTGCGCCTTCCCGTTCTTGCCGTTAACGTAGAGATTTCGCACCGAGCCGGAAGTTATGCCGCTGTAGTAGAGCCCGGGCGCTTGCCCATGCGAGGTCATCTGGGTCCCCCGCTCGTCCCGGTCGATGACAACGATGTCGCCGGTCGAATCCAAGATAGCAGATTTTCCAATGTAAAGGTACGGAACACCAGCGCTTGTCGAGAAAAGCAGCGTGTCACCGTCCCAGTGCGCCGTTTCAGCGTTGCCCCCCGAGTCAACGCGCTGGCGCCCGTCAGGTCCCCACGTCGCTGTGCCGTCACTGAAGTTTGGGCCGTTGTCTTCAAGCCAGGTCAGGTTGGTTTGCTGAATGTGGTTTTCGGCATCGAAGGCTGTCGTGAACGCGCCGTTTTGGTTAAATGCGCATGCGGCGTTTGCATCCTGGTAGGCATACGTTTGCCGCCCCGCGCCGTCATACTTATAGGCCCAAGTGTCGCCGCTGGTGGCCAGGTCTAAGGCCCATTGTGGATCAGGAATGCACGTGGCCATGTTCGATCGTACATCGTACTGCAGGGTGGTCGGCGGTGCCTGGACGCGACTTCCGTTGGCCGTGGTGTCGCCATCACCTACCTGGGCGCCGTTTGCCGAGTAGGTCGGGCCTTGCGCCCACGCACCGAGCAGCGCAGTGTTATTGTCCTCCAGCAGTTCTCCACGGGCATTAAGCGTGAGCGTGCGCGTCACCCCGGGTTCGAGGATGTAGCCGGCTAGCTCATCATCGTAGCCGTAAACGAAGGTGTCCTCGTCGTAGCCCTCTGGAAATATTAGTTTTTTCACGCGCCCATAGGTGTCGTATGAGTACTGCTTGGCGCCGAGCGTCGTCGATTTCTGATTGGGCAGGGGCACTGACTGACCGGTCAGAGGATCGGTCTCAGTGCTTTCCCTGCCGCTTGGCGTGTAGGTCCAGGCAAACGTGTTGGCGTACTGCGACGTTCCCCCTATATCGATATTGCCCCACGTGAGCAGTTGCGTCGCGAGCCGATTGTCTTCTGTGTAGGCGTAGCTGAAGATGTTCTGCTGCCTGATGCCGCCGTTGCTGGGGCTGCCGTTGATGTTTTGGCCGCAGTTGTCCTTTTGAGGATCCCCGATCGATAGGTATTCTCTCAAGCCGTCCGCATAGTTCGTGTAGCAGATCAAGGAGTCTCCCGTGTATTGGTTGTTCTTGTTCGGCTCGGTCACGCTGGTCTCGTTGCCGTCGACATCGTATGTGTAGATCATCTTGCCGAAGGAGCTTCCGGCCGCCGTCGCTGTTCGGCCGTCCGCATCGAACTGGTAGGTACGGCCGTCGGCCAGGGGAGCCGTTCCGGTGAACGAGACGCTGCTGACCCGGCGTATCGGGTCGTACGCGTAACTGGTGACCTGGTTGAGTGCATTGGTTACTTGGCCGAGCAGATCGTACTGATTCGGCAGATCGTACGTATTGGTCGTAACCGGGCCAGTACCGTAGGCTAACTCGAACTTGCTGACTGGCCGGTCGAGCCCGTCAAAGCTAGTCCCGCGAACGTCGCTCCACGCCCCGGTGCTGTAGCGACCGAAAGGCCCGGGTACCTTATACTGCGGGTCGTTGTAGGCGCCCAGCATGTTGCTCAGCCCGGTCGGGAGGAACTCCTGGGTCTTGTAGAGGTTTCCGTACGCCGCAAAGCTTTGCGTGCTTCCGGTAACGTCGGACACTTTCAAATTCGCTGAACCGCCGTTCATCGTCAAGTCATAAAGGTAGCGGTTCATCCACCGGAACTTGTAGAATTCCATGTATTGGCTGGTGCCCGGGAGTTGCCGGTTATCGTACGGTTCGGCTGTCTCGACCAAGCGATCGAGGCCGTCGTAGTACTTGCAGGTCGTCCCGATCGGGTTGCTGCCCTGGCCCGTGCACGAAGTCATCGGCGAGCTAGCGCAAAGATTTGTCGTGCACCCTTTGCTGTCGATGATTTCGATTTGGTCGCCGTCAAGATCGTATTGGTATGCCGTTGCATATTGCGGAGCTGACTTGTTCGGATTGCTCAGCAGCACGGCTGAGGTCGGGCAGTTTTGATTGCCGTCAGCGTTGTGCTGAGACGGGGTCTCGGCGTAAAAAAGCGAGCCGTCCGGATAGTGACAGGTGTAGGAGGTAATCACCGCGCCAGTTATCGTGGGGTCGTTTTCCGTCTTCCAGTTATTGAGATTCTCGCTGCTATACCCGAGCGTCCACGAATCGAGAGTATGTTGGCCGTCGCTGCCGCGATCGTAGCTGGTCAGATTGCCGTGACTGTCGTAGCCGAAGTCCTGCGTCGGCGTCCGGCTGGGGTTATTGCCGTACTGCGCGATGGTATGGCCCTGCTCGGTCGTAGGAAGCCCAACACCGCACGGTCCCGTCGAGCCGGTATACGTCAGCGTTGTCGTGTAACCGCTCGGCTTGGTCATCTGCGTCAGACAGCCGTACGGCTCGCCACTCGGATCGGAAGTGAACTGAAACGTCGCGTAGTTTTTATTGCTGCCACTGGGGCATAAGCTGTCTCCCGGTGAGCTGACCCATTGGTTTCCATAGGTTTGATTGTAGACGGGATCGCAGTACGCAATGACGTTATTGTGTGCATCGTACGAGTAGTAGCTCAGCGGGTTGAGGTTGCCGCTTTGATAGATGTCGGGAGTAGGCGGAAGCTGCATTTCGACCACGTTACCGCCCTGGTTCAAGCCTGGTGTATCGTAGGCGTACTTCGTGTTGTAACCGTTGGCGTCGGTCGTGAGCACGAGGTCATTGTTCGTGTCCCAGCCCTCATTCGTGACGATCCACAATCCCTCGGCGGTCCCAGTATAGTCCTGCGTTTGCGTGACGTTGTTGTTGCCGTTTAACGTCCAGATTGTTCCGTGTCCATCGGAATCGCACATCGTCGTGGTGCCGGAACCGCCGGTCGTGGTGCAGCGCGTGCCGGTACCGTACACGAAGTTCGCGGTATATGACGTAGCGAAGTTGGTCGGAGGACCCGACTGCAAAGTGATGCCGGTTCCGTCGGGTGGGGTGAAGTTCATCACGCCCTGGACCTGCCATTTCGTTAGCTGCAGTGAGTTGTTGATGGTGAATAGCAGCGCGGAGCCGTCAGTGGGACTAGTTGGGTTATTCCACATCGCTACCGTGCAGCGGGGTCCGCACGCTTCCTGCATCGTAGTGGTTCCGCTCGCGTACGCGTAGGTCTCAGGTATGTCGCCCGTCGTCCAGTCTTGTCTACCCTGCGGCGGAGTTACGGAGCTCGCCGCGTTATTTCCAGGCTTGTCGACTTCCAAGAGATTGCCGGTCGTATCGTACAGATAATCTAGCACGGCGCCGTCAGGCCGGACGACACTCGCAAGCTCGTTAATGTTTGTACCAGCGATTACGCCGAATAGGAGCTTTAGCTCGTCCCCGTCGCTATGCGTAACGTCGATTTCCGTGACATCTTCGGTACCGTGGCCTTGTCCGTTATACGAATACGTAAACGTCAGGTAGTCGCCTTGGTTCCGGCTGAAGATATTTTCCAGATGCCCCTGCTTAGCCGCTTCAATTGCGCAGCCGATCCCCGTTTGGTCGGTGTGGAATACATAGACGGTCCCGTTTTTCTTGATCCAATCGTACGTGCAGTCGGTAGAGTCGGTCGGAGTAAGGGTCGCGTATTCGCCGGCGCATGGTTGCCAGGTGCCGTTGCCGTTGGATGTGTAGGTGCACGCTGCGCCATCGATATCGTAAAGCGTGATCGTATTCGCGCTCGAGTTGTAGATGATGTTTGCGTCGAAGTTGTTGGTCCAGCCGTTCCCGTAAATGGCCGGATCACCGCCGTCGTCGCCGTTTGCATCGTGCAGCGATTGCGCGTTGTAGACTCGCTGGAAGGCCAGGTCGATGCCCTCCTCGGGAGCATCGACGTCCATCGCCGATACAACAAGATTACCGGTTCCGACGTTGAGCATCGCCTTGCCAATGCCGGGAATGGCGCGCTCCTCGTAGGTCCACCAAGGCTCGATGCCGGTGCCGGGGTTCGAGGATACCAGCGGGTTGATTGGGCTTCTGCGCGGCGCAGAGCTCGGGCGGGCGCCCCGCGGCCTTTGCACGGCTCCGGCCACCAGCGAGTGCAGCGGTTGCAAGAACGCGCTCGCCGTCGGGATTACGCTGGGCGGACCGTTCAGCTCTGCAGAAGGCGGCTTGGGAATGATCGTGGAGCGCCGCATCGCCAGCGGATCGAGCACGCGATGTCGAGGATCGAATGCGCTGCGAGGAGGCGCCGGCAGGCGTCGTGGAGTGCCAAAGCGGACGCGAGGACGCAGCGCGTGTCGTTCGCGCATTAGCCGCGCCGCATCGAGGTTGTTCTCCGGCCGCTGCATGCTCTGCGCCGGGGCGTGCATCGCAGAATACCGATCGCCTGCCCCGGTCGCAAGCGCATACAGCCGAGAAGTTTCGATTGCGCCGAGCATCGGTTGCAACATTTTGGCGAGATTGATCTGGTTACCAGGAACGCTCGACGTGTTTGCCAGCGCCGCTCCTGAAGACTGGCCAACAAAAAGCAATAGCAAAGCTGAGGCAACCCAACGCCGCATCAAGAAAAACTCCTAACAAGTAGCGAACAAATTGACCGTAACCGCTTGCGCTGACTCGAATACAACAACGCATTCGTTTACGACGCGACGCCGATTACGACGACATGACAAGCGCTCCTTCTCGAGTTAAAAATATTTTTTATCGCTTGTCTTGCATTGCAAGATAATATCAAAAGCAACTCGGGCACTCGTAATGCGTGTGATGTTTTAAAATTGTTTTCTACGTGTGAAAGGAGCGCAGCGGGACTGCGTGAATAGCACGCGACCGTGGTGCCGTTGACGCCGGCCTCCGCGAAAGCTGGCCGGCTCGTTCTTCTCCTCAGCGCCGCACTGATGTGCGGCGCGCTTGTTGTTGGCGTCGTTCCACCGGCAGTTGGT
>JBAVSO010000092.1:0-10797 GCA_049695635.1 Candidatus Cybelea sp.
TACAATTGGAGCGAGGATGCATCCACTGATAGGGCCGCGAACTCCTTCCGACTCACCGCAACGTTGGAGGCTGTGCAAATGGCGACACCAAGTTTTGCTCACGACATTCGGCCGATGTTCACGGAGACGGACGTCGAGCACATGCAAGGATTCGGCCTGGACCTCAGCGACTATGCCGACGTCAAAAAGAGCGCCAGCGCGATCTTTGAGACGGTCAGCAGCGGCTCGATGCCGCCGCAGGGCTCGGGCGAAGCGCGCTGGACGAGCGAAATGTGCGACACGTTTAAGCGTTGGCAGGACGCGGGCTGCCCCCCGTAGCGTGCTATAATGATGCTCGGCATAGAACCCTACTGACCGTAAAGAACAGGAGTATGGTATGAGAACAATTGCCGGAGACATCGCTGCTTCGGTCGATCAAGCCCGCAAGAATTGGGGCTGGTATCTGGCGCTGGGCATTCTCATGATCCTGGTCGGCTTCTATGCGATCTGGGCCGGCGAAGCCGCCACGATCGCATCCATCATCGCGCTCGGGATCGTCTTATTGATAGCCGGCATCGGACAACTGATCGGCGCGTTCATGGTGCGGGGTGCCGGGCACGTCATTCTCTCGCTGCTGGTTGGCGTTCTTGACATCGTCGTGGGTTTGATTCTGATCGGACACCCGGCGCTGGGCGCGCTGACGATCACGCTCTTTCTGGCTGCGCTCTTTGTTTTCGGTGGAATTTTCCGCCTGGTCTCGGCCCTCTGGCTTCAGTACCCGCAGTACGGCTGGGCCGCGGCTAGCGGCTTCATTACCTTCCTACTCGGCGTTCTTCTGTGGATGCAGTGGCCGATATCCGCCGTGTGGTTTCCCGGCTTTGCCGTCGGCGTGAACTTCATCTTCGCGGGCGTCGCGTGGGTCGCGATGGGCATGAGATTAAAGGGGGGCGCAACCGCCGCCGCGGTCTAAGCCGTCCCGGCACCGGTGTCCTCCGCGGGCTCGGCTTGACGCCACGACCCTACCGATGTATATTACTAGTTGTTTATGGAACCAATCGGTTATGGAACGGCGGAGCCGGGCCGCCTAGACGCCACCTTCCTGGCGCTCGCCGACCCTACGCGGCGCGCCATCTTGAGCAGTCTGGTGCGCGGCGAGCGCTCCGTTACGGAACTCGCCGCGCCCTTCTCGATGACGCAGCCCGCGATCTCGAAGCACCTCAAAGTCCTGGAGCGCGCCGGCCTTATATCAACCGCCCGAGATGCGCAACGCCGTCCACGACGGATCGAGCCGGCGCCGCTCGCGGAAGCGACTCGCTATTTAGAACGCTACCGAGCGCTTTGGGAGCCGAACTTCCAGCGACTCGACGCGCTACTAGACGAACTGCAAACGAACGCCCCAAAAAAGCGACGCCTAAAACGACGGAGGAAACCCGCATGACCTCATTTGCAGCGAGACATCAACTCGAGCTCTCTACGCCAAACGACTTGGAGATCGTGATGACGCGCATCTTCGATGCGCCGGCGAGCCTTCTATTCGACGCCTTTACGAAACCCGAGCTGATCCGGCGATGGCTACTAGGCCCAGAAGGCTGGACGATGCCGGTCTGTGAGGTGGATCCGCGACCGGGCGGCAGCTTTCACTACCAGTGGCGCAACGAAGCCGATCAGAACGAGTTCGGGCTGCACGGCACCTTTCGCGAGATCGTTCCGGGCGAACGAATCGTGCACGTGGAGAACTTCGACGAACCTTGGTATCCTGACGATTCCATCGTCACGACGGAGTTCGTCGAGCGTGACGGCAGCACCACTCTCATCATGACGATGCGATTCGTATCTCGCGAAGGGCGCGACACGGCGCTCGAGTCGGGCATGGAGAAAGGCGTGGCCGCGAGTTACGATCGCCTCGAGCAACAGCTCGCCGAAGGTTGAACGTCGCAATGGAGTCGTTCCGCGCCGATGACGGCGCCGAGCTTGCGTTTGCAGAGAGCGGCTCCGGTGAACCCGCACTTGTATTCGTTCACGGCTGGCAGGCCGACCACACGGTATGGGCGGGCGTAATGGATGCGCTTGGGCCGCAGATGCACACGATCGCTGCGGATTTGCGCGGGAACGGCGAATCGCTGAGGGCGGGCGGTCCATACCGCTTAGAACGTTATGCGCGCGATCTTCACGAACTGGTCAATGCGCGCGGTGTGGGCCCGGTCGTCGTGGTCGGGCACTCGATGGGCGGCACGGTTGCGCTACGATTCGCGGTGGATTATCCGCACGCGACGCGCGGTCTCGTGCTCGTCGCGCCGGTGCCCGCGAGTGGAGGCGGCTATTCGGAAAAGGGTGAGGCATATCTGCGCGCGACCGTGGGAGATCCGGCCGCGGTGCGAAATTGGCTGGCGCGCACGCTCGCGAATCCGTCGGCGAGCGCGACGCTCGACCGTCTGTGCGCAACAGCGGCCAAGGCCGACCGTGACGTTACGTTGGAGTGCTTCGAATCGTGGGCCCACGCAGACTTTGCCGCTCAGACGCAAAAGATCGAAGCGCCGGCGCTCGTGATCGCGCCCGAGAACGACGCGCCGCAGACCGCCGAGCAGCGAGTGGCCGCGCTTCTTCCTCACGCGCAGTTCGTAACGCTAGCGCACGCGGCGCATTACGCGATCCTCGAGCAACCGAAAGAGATCGCCGCGCTGATTAGCGCGTTCCGGAGATCCCTGGGGTCATCACATCGAGATCGCGGCAGTTCTTAAAGCGGGAGTACCTCACCAGTTCGCTACGAACTTCGGGTCAATGGCCGCGCTCACGATGTCGCTGAAGGTTCCGATCGGACAATCGAAACCGGGGCAGCCGGGCACGTAGACCGGCACGCGAAGCGGATTCTCGCCATGGCCGGCGCGCATCGCTTCCAAGGACTGCACGGTGTAGAAGGTGCGTACGAACGGGTCCCCGCCGGCTTCCGGCTGGTAGACCTCAAAGACGAGCGCGCCGCCGGGTGGTGTATTGTTCTTCTGATCGCCCTTCACGGCCCAGGACAACCCAAGCATCGCGGGGATCTCGGCGAGTTGCGTGTCGTGGCCCGATAGGAAGACGAACTTAGCCTGAGCAGGAACGCGCGTCCCCGCGACGGCCTTTCCGGTCGCGCCTTCCTGCAAGGTTTGCAGAATGTGCGCGAGGATGTTTGAAGAGTGTGCGCGCGCCGCATAGCGGGTATGCTCTATCTGCTTGCCGAGCACTTCAAACTGCAGCAGCTGCAGCAGAGTGGCATGATCGACCCGGCCCCAGCCGACAACGCTGTGACCATCCACGTATTCAAGCAATAAGTTCTCGGAGACGTCGCCGGCCATGTCGAGGCCGCCGTTGAGGCTGGCGAGGCCGCCGTCACCGTCGTTGGTGATGTACGTTGGGACTGCCGCGAGTTGCTTGCACTTGCTCGAAGCGGTGCAGCCGAGCACGTTCTCCATCGTTGCAAACGCCGCGCCGTAGGCCTGAGTAACTGCGCCGAAGTTTCCGCCGATCGCGCCAAGAACGGCTGCATTCGATTCCGCTTTGCTAACGACGCCAAGCCCGGGCAGCGGATCGAAGAGCGGATCGGGGTCGCTCGGAGCGTGACCGACGGCAATGCTGCAGCCGGGCGCGAAGCCTTGCGCGATCGCGCTTCCCGTCGCTTTAGTGCGCTCGTCCACGTCGGCCCAAATAAAGACCGAACCCGCGGAAGGGCAGCCGCTCGCACCCATGCCGAGCATCGGTCCGTAGAAGTGACGGTAGTATGCACCGAACTGACGCATCAATACCGCACCGCGCGCCGTCAGGTATCCGCCGTGCAGGCCCGACCACGACGGCCACGGCTGTGCCGCATAGGCCTGCAGTTCGAGCGGATGCGTCGGCGACCGGACGCCGTGGCGGCTCATCACGACGACCATCAGCAGGCGCGAGGCGGGCGCGCTCGACGCCGGCGCCGCGCTCGCCACGAAAAGAAAGACAAAAAGCAGCGTGAGCAATCTCATCATGAGGGGATTATACCGCTGCGAAGTGACACGAACATGAACCCCTAGGGGCCTGCACGGCTCCTACGGGCCGAACTTGACGGTGAACCAGTAGCTCCGGAAGGGAAGGCCGTAAGCTTCGTTGCTCTGCTCGAGGCCGCTGGTAGCGCCGCCGTTCTGCGCCAGCCCGAAGAAGTTTTGCGGAATGTAAACCCCGTCGCCGATTAAACCGTAATGCTGAGAGATGCTATTGAAGAAATTGTAGATCCCGAAGTTGAGCGTCACCGGTCCGTTGGTGTACGAGACGTTGGAGTTGGCGAACCAGAAGGGGTTCCGGTTCCACGAGTTGTCCCCGCCGATGTACGTCGCGTCGAAGCGCGCGCCAAAGCCGTGGCTGTCTTGATAAGCTATACCGGTCGTCCCCTGCCGCAGCGGGATGCCGTAGATCTGGCCACCATCGAGCAGATTGGTGTTGCCGATCAGGATGTCGGTCGGTATGCCGAGATACGCCGCCGATTGGACGTCGAACGACGCATTGAAAGTTACGTCGCGCGTTATGCCGACGTTCGTGGACAAGACGATGCCGCGATAGCGGCCCGCAGCCGCGTTGAACGTCGTAGTAAACGCGAGGTTGTTTATCGTCGGGTTCAGGCCGGAACAAGCGCTCAGACGGCGGATCGCCTTGTCAATGTAATCCCTGGGTACGGTGATACCGGGAAAGCCGACGATCGGAACGTTGCCGTTGAGCAGCGCCTGACTCTCAAGCGACTGATAGACGTCTGCCTGAATATTTGTGGTTGCGGTAAAACGATGGCCGTACGCCAGCTCGAGATCTTGAGCGGTTTCGGGCTGCAGTTGCGGATTTGCCACCGACGCGATCGGCACCAGCGCCCCCGTGCCGGTCGTTGCCGGCGGACAGTTGATGCTCGACGGCGCGCCGTAAATCGGCGGAGCAAACGCGAGCAGCGAAGGATCGGGCTCGCTGAACGAGCGGCCGCCGGTGAGCCGAATAACGTCGGTGCTGTCAGGCCGGTACATCAGCGAAACGCGCGGATCGAAATGCGTTGATGACGTAGCGATCGAGCGCTGGAGCCAGAAACTTCCGAAGGCCTGGAACTTATCATTCGGCGTCCAGACGTCTTTCAGATAGTAGCTCGCCGTCGCAAGATAGAGCGGCGGATTGAAGCTGAAGGCGTTGTAGGTCGTGCCGTTAGGCAGCGAGTAGGGGAACTGGCCATTGTTATTGGTCTGATGCAGCCACGTGTAGCCAAAGCCGAAATCGTTCTTCGACATCGGAAAATCGTCGCCGACCAGGAAGCCGCGGTTATCGTAAAGATTGAGGTAGTTGGGACCGGGGCCATAGGGGCCGATAGCCACACCCGGCCCTTTCTGTTCGTTGTAATTGTAAGCGTCAATGAAGCCTTCGACGGTAATCGTCCCGGCGCCCAGCACCTGCGTCGCGCGGGCGTCCGAGTCAACGTTACCGAGGGTGCGCCAGCGGTCGATGCTCCCGCCGTAGGGACCGTAAAAGTTTACGGCATACTGAGCCGGTGTCATGCACGTGAACCCTTGCAGGTTGTTGACGAGCACCGCGATGCTGTCGTGACACGATCTCGGCGTACCGTTGACGAGGATCGTGTTGAGGCCGCCTTTGCTGGCCTCGATCGAAGCCAGTGTCTGCTGCGCGCCGAAGAGCACGTACGGAAACGTCTGATAGTCGTTGTCGCCTTGGCCTGTCGAGTTCGACCAATCCTGAGCCGAGTAGCTGGTGAACTGCAGCGTGGTCTTGGGCGAAAAATCGTAGATGAGTTTGCCGACGAAGTTACGTTGAACGTAGCCTCCGCTCACGGGATAGGTGTTGACGAGGTTGTAGGCGTTGGCGTGCGTCAGGTCGGGCGGCGGTGGGCTGGCGTTGGCGGCAGGACGGTAGGGCGGCCCGATGCCGGGGTTAACGACGCTGCTTTGCAGCAATGCGGTTTGCTGAATGTAACCGCCCGGAAAGTTTCCGGTCGTGCCTTGCGTTCCCCAAGCGATCGCATACCCGAGTTTGCCGAACGTCCCGGTTCCCTGCAACCCAGTGAGCAGCTTGAGGTTGCTGCCGACGCCTTCGGTAATCGAGACGTGGTTCTGCGTCGTTGGGTTAATCGTTTGAAAATTCACCGCGCCCGCGATCGTCGTGGTACCGAAGAGGCCGGTTGCACCGGAGCCGAAGATAACGTCGGCAGCGCTCAGGCCCCAAAACGGCGAGACATTATAGTTGTAGCCGTTGCCGAAGGCGCCGACCGGTCCGATCGGATGACCGTCGAGGAGCGTTGCGGTCTCGGTTGGGTCGTAGCCACGGATCGAAAGCGACATATCGTCGCCGA
Organism: Candidatus Cybelea sp.; assembly: GCA_049695635.1. Lineage (GTDB taxonomy): Bacteria > Vulcanimicrobiota > Vulcanimicrobiia > Vulcanimicrobiales > Vulcanimicrobiaceae > Cybelea. Next base: position 6,317 of record JBAVSO010000092.1, read on the forward strand.
CCGAGGAGCTGGTCGAGGTGATTACTCCCGGAACCGTCGTCAGGACGTCGCCGAGGCGCTGGAAGCCTTGGCTCTGCAGCACGTCGGCGTCAATGTGGACGTTGATCGTGCTGGTCGTTTGAAGCGCCGTTCGGCCCGCCGTGACGACGTAGCCGATCGTTTTGAGGCCTTGCCGCTGGCGGGCAATCGCGGTCTGGAAGGAAACCTCAGGCACGTCGGGTGCGACGAGAAGATCCGGCGTAAACCGCGTAACCCCGTAGCCGGGCGCCGTGATGAACACGGCGTAGCTGCCCGATGGCTGATTAGGAATCTTGAAGTTCCCGTTCTTATCGGTGAGCGCGGTTGCGGTGGTTTGGCCTCCTCGACGCAGCTCGACGGTGGCGTTTGGGACCGGCAAGCCCCCCTGGAGATCGAGGATCCGGCCGCTGACCGTCGTCCCATCGGCAGACGCTGAGGCTGCGACGCTACCGGCCCTAAGCGTCAGCGCGAAAACCAATAGGCACGAAAGCCATGTCGCGCTTTTGCCCGCGTTCATATGGTGACGATGGCGCACCAAGTTTATGAAGGGTTTATGGCCTCGTTAAGCCGCTACATAAAGAAAAGTTCATGTTGCGTTCATCTGCGCGCCGTAGAATTTCATGATGCTTTTGGGGGTCGTCGCAGCGGTTTCGCTAACGCGCGGAACGGTCGCAGTTACCAACGACGAACTCGTTACGGCGCTTCGGGCGCGCGTCAAACACGTCTTTGTGATCTATCAGGAGAATCACTCGTTCGATAACTATTTCGGCACCTACCCCGGCGCCGAGAATCTCGCGTCGCCCGACGCCCAGGCGCACGGCTTTCGACAATACGATCCGATCGGCCAGGGTTGGGTAACGCCGTTTCGGCTTACCGACCCCGATACGGAGTCGCCATCGCAATCGCGGACCGTCATCAGCGATAAGATGAATGGCGGCCGCATGGACGCGTTTGTCTCGACCCAAGAGCGCGTCTCCCAACGAAAGCTGAGCGCGGCCAAGGCGCGCGACGTCGGTCTGCTGACGATGGCGCATTACGATTGCGACACGATACCCTTTCTATGGAAATATGCGCACGCGTTTACGCTCTTCGACCACGTGTTCAGCGCGATGGCGGGGCCGTCAACACCGAACGCGATCGAGCTGATTGCCGGCGAGTCAAACGGCGTTACCAACGACCTCGACCCTGCCTACGGCCCGTACTCCGAGTCCGATACTAAATATCAGAGTCCGCAGCGCTACGCGACCTTGATGCTTGCGCTTGCCGGAAACGACGCGACCGAAGCGACGAACGAGACGGACGGAGTCGCCCGCGACCTCGGTGCGGTCGTCGCGAGCGGTCGGGCAGCGACACCGTGGGCCTGGTATCAGGAGGGGTACGTTTCGCCGACGCTCGCGTTGCCGGGCTACGAGACTCATCACAACGCGCCCCAATATTTCGCATACCTGCGTCAGAACGACGTCTTTTGGAAGAACGTACACGAGCTGCACGCTATCCTTCCGCAGCTTGCGGACGGCACGCTCCCCGAGCGCGGTATCGTTTACATCAAGGGCGGATCTCGAAATCGTTTTGGTTGGAAGCCCGCTAATCCCGACCCGGCGGTGCAGACCGATTATCTCGGCGACGACGATCATCCGGGACGCGGCGATACGGACGCGCAGATCGGCGAGGCTTTCGTTGCGACCTTCGTGAACGCGATCGCTCGCAGCAAGTACTGGCAGGACTCGGTTATCGTCGTCACCTGGGACGATCCCGGCGGATTCTACGATCATGTGCCACCGCCGCAGTTCGCGCAGTGCGCCGACGGACTGCGCTGCGGCGACGGCCCGCGGCTGCCGTTCATGATCATCTCGCCCTACGCACGCAGCGGCGCGATCGTGCACGACGCCGGCGACCAGATATCAATAATGAAGTTGGCCGAGCGGCTCTTCGACCTGCCGCCGCTCGCTTCGCTCCCCGACGAGCAGAACCGGGTTTTGCGGCCGCGCGATGCCGATCCGGCGATTACCGACCTGCTAGGAGCTTTCGATCCGGCGCGCCTAACGGGCAGCGCGCTGCCGATCGCGGCGTCGGAGGCGGAGATACCCGACGGGGTCGTCAACACGATGCCGGCGGCGATGAATTGCCGCTCGCTTGGAATCACCCCGGTCACGCTTCCGAACGCGCCGTCCACACCGCCGCCGAACTTTAACGTGAGGTTCTGACGTAGCCTCCGTCGTAGAAACCAAACGTGCGTATACTCATCGTTGAAGATGACGAGCCCTTGCGCACCCTGCTCACACGCGGACTACGCGAGGATGGTTATGTGGTTGACGCGCTCGCCGACGGTCGCGATTGCGACGACTATTTGGCGGGCGCGCACTACGACGTGATGGTACTCGACCTTAACCTTCCCGGCGAAAACGGGCTTTCGATTTTGCGGCACGTGCGCGCGAAAGGACGGCATGTGCCGGTATTGATTTTGACGGCGCGCGATACTGCGGCCGACGTGGTTGCCGGTCTCGATGCCGGCGCCGACGACTACTTGCGTAAGCCGTTTGCCTTCGACGAGCTCGAAGCACGACTGCGGTCGTTGGGGCGCCGTTCGCCGGCCTGGGTGGACGGCGTGCTGGAGTTCGCCGATCTCGTTTTTGATTCGGAGACGCGCCAGGCGCATCGCGCCGGCAGAGACCTGCTGCTTACCGCAAAGGAAGGACTCTTCTTGGAAATTCTCATGCGTAACGCCGGGCGAACCGTCACGCGCCGGATGCTCGAAGACCGCATGTGGGATCGTCAGAACGATCGCGGCTCCAACGTCTTGGACGTTTACGCCGGACGTTTGCGAAAGAAGCTGACCGAGCAAGGCGAGCCGCAGCTGCTACACACGCTACGCGGTCTGGGCTATCGGCTCTCGCTTTCGTGAGCGTTCGCACTCGCTTTACGATAACCGTCGTCGCGATCGTCGCGGTGACCGTCGCACTCTTTGCGAGCCTTTCGATCGTGGCGCTCGATCGCGTGCTTCGTTCGGGCTTCGATTCCCGGCTACGCTCAGCGGCGCAGACCGTCGCGACGACCGTTGACGTGCATGACGGGCTTCCTTCTCTCGACCCCAGCGATCTGCGATCGCTCGCCTCGATGCACGCCGACATACCGTTCGCGCTCCACGACTCGAACGGTCGCCAAACCGCCGGCGATGCGCCGCCGGTTTCGCCAGGCGCGCGAGGCTTGGAGAGCTTGAGCGTTCCAGTGGTGCGCGACGGCAGCTCGTTCGGAACGGTGACCGTCTGGCAATCGGCGCTATGGATCGGTGATTTCGATCGCAATGCGGCGATCGTCTCGGTCGCTATCGGTTTGCTTTTGACCGCGCTCGGTGCGATCGCCTCGCGCCGTGTCGCAGCGCGCGTGCTTGCGCCGGTCGCGGAAATCGCGTCGCTCGCGGAGCGGATCGAAGCGTACGATCTGTCGGTACGCCTCGGGGCCGAGGGGCATGACGAGTTGGGGCGCCTCTGCGCGTCGTTCGATCGCATGCTCGATCGGTTACAATCGGCGTTTTCACGCGAGCGCCGCTTCGTTGCCGACGCATCGCACGAACTGCGCGCGCCGCTTGCGGTACTGCGAGCCGAGACCGATCTGGCGCTGCGGCGCGAGCGCAGCGGCACCGAGTACCGCGCGGCGTTAGTCTCAATCGCCCGCGAAGCCGCGCGCCTGGAACAGCTTGTTGACGAACTGCTCGCAGCGGCGCGCGCCGAAGTGGACGCGCGTCAGCAGCAGATGCTCGATGCCGGCGACCTGGTACAGAAGCTGGGCGATCGAATCCGCCCCGCGGCCGCGACGCGCGGCATGGACGTGCAAATCGAGTGGGTCGGCGACGCGCTCGCGCGCGCGAATCGCGCAACGCTCGAGCGCGCGCTGCTCGCTATCGTTCACAACGCGATCGAATACGGGCGCGATGAAGGCATCGTTCGTCTGAGTGCGCTCCGAACCGATGACGCGGTGCGAATCGAGATCGCAGATGACGGTCCGGGGTTCACGCCCGACGCCCTCGCGCACGCGACGGAACGTTTTTGGCGAGGCGATATGGCGCACCCACGCGGCGGAACCGGACTAGGCTTGGCGATCGCACGCACCATCGTCGAGGCGAACCGAGGAAAGATGGAGCTCTCTAACGGCGCAGAAGGCGGCGCCGTCGTCACAATCGAACTCGCGGCGGTAACCAACTAGATGAGCGAATTAGCAGAGCGCGCGTGCGTGCCGTGTCGCGGCGGAGTTCCACCGCTCGACGATCTTGCGATTGCACCGCTGCTGGCGCAGCTCGGACCCGGTTGGCACGTCGTCGAGCGCGCGGACACCAAGCACGGCACGATCAAATTTCTGACCTGCACCTACCGTTTCGAGAACTTTGCGGATGCGATGCAGGCCCCAGTTCGGATCGGGGAGATGGCCGAGCAACAGCAGCACCATCCCGATCTTCACGTCTCGTGGGC
>JBAVSO010000093.1:0-9348 GCA_049695635.1 Candidatus Cybelea sp.
TCTTGAGATCGGCCGCTTACGCACTCGCCGTCGTAGCGGCCGCAACTCCTACGGCACCTACGTCATCTCGGACTGCCATCAAGGCGCGTCGAGCTGCACCACGATTACGTTGAGCAGCGGAACGATCTACTTCTCCGGCGCGGTGCAGTGGGATCACGTTTGCGGCAACTGGATTCTCTTCGATCAGCTCTGCGGTGACACCGAAGCGGCCTGCGGCTACCCCAGCCGAAAACTCGGTCGCTCGCTGGGCGTACCCGGCGGGCGGCGAGCCGACGAACTCCGGCACGCTCTCCAGCTCGTATGCAATACCAATCGGAGCAGCCGTCAGCTCGAAGTGAGCGGACAGCCGCAAAGCGTTAAAGAAAGGCAGCAGGCTCGCTTCGGCGGGCCCGCTATCTTTTTGCCACAAACCGAAAAAAGGAGCCCCGTAATTGAGCATTCTTAAACCGGCCGCTTACGTGTTCAGCGCGGTGGCCGCCGCATTACTTGCCGCGTGCAGCGGAACGCAGTCGCCGGCGCTCACGCCGGTATCCACGACCAACGCCGCGCGCAGCGTCGCGAGCCCGCTTCACAACGACGCGCGGGACGCGTTCATCACCGTAAGGCAGCCGGGACCGGCGCATCCGGATCATCGCAAATCCTGGATCTCGCCCGACGCGAAGCGGGAGACTCGACTCGCCTTTGTGACCGACTTGGGCACGGGAGACATCTCCGTCTTCTCGCTGCCGAAGTTTGCGTTAAAGGGAACGCTGACCGGCTTCAGTCAGCCGCAGGGCATGTGCTCGGATACCAGCGGCAACGTCTACGTCGCGAGCACCGGCAGCCAGCAGATCTTCGAGATCTCGCGCGCGGGATCGATCGTGAACACGTGGGACGATTCGTACGGTTATCCGGTCGGATGCGCCATCGATCCGGCAACCGGCAGCCTCGCTGTCGCGGACATGTTCGGATTCTCCGGCAGCGGTCAAGTTCTCGTCTTCGGGAAAGGCTCGCAAACGCCGGCGGTGGTCAGCAATCCGGCGCAGTACTTCTATGCTTTCGTAGGATACGGGCCGAACGGCGCGCTCTGGACGAGCGGCCGCACCCTCTACGGCGACTACATCGTCTCGGCTTGTGCTCCGTCAACGTGCAGCACGATCAACCTGAGCGGCGGTACGATCTACTTCCCGGGGCCGGTGCAATGGGACGGCAAGCGCGGCAACTGGGTTCTCTTCGATCAGACCTGCGACGCCACCTCAACGACGTGCAGTTATCCGGTCTCGGCGAGCGGCGTGCTTGGAGCCGCGACAACTTACGATAACTACAACGGAGGCGGGGTTTGCGGTATGGCGCAAGGCGTGATCGCAGCCGACCATCTGAACTTCGTCGTCGGCAGTGATGCTTCGTGCGCTTCGAGCTCAGCTGCGGTCGCGCGCTGGGAGTATCCGGCGGGCGGTGCTCCGACGAACTTCGCCACCTTCTCAACGTACGCGGTTCCCGGCGGAGTGGCGGTCAGCGCGAAATAAGCGGACAGCCGCAACCGGCTAAAGAAAGAATATGGGCTCGCTTCGGCGGGCCCGTATTTAATATGAAGAAGCGCACACAGGTTTTCAGCATCATCGCAGTGGCGATCGCCGCTTGCGCTGGACCACAGTTCGAACCAAACGCCGCCTTGCAAGCTCAATCGGGCGTCGCGACCGTTGTACGCGATCGCGCTTTCACGCCCGACCGCGGCGCCTCGTGGATGGCGCCCTCAGCGAAATCGTCGGCGCTGCTCTACGTCTCGGATTTGGGAACCTTCGACGTCAACGTCTATGCATTTCCGTCGCTGAAGCCGGCCGGCAAGCTGACCGGTTTCGACGAGCCGCAGGGCGAGTGCGGTGACGCCAAGGGCAACGTCTGGATCACCAGCACCGGCAACGAGACCATCTACGAGTACGCGCACGGCGCGACGCAACCGACCGCGACGCTGAGCGATCCGATCGGATCTCCGATCGGATGCGCGGTTGATCCGGCGAGCGGAAATCTTGCGGTCTCCAACCTTGTAGATGGCAGCGGCGGCGGTTCGGTTCTGGTTTACAAACATGCGCGCGGCTCGCCGGCGGCGTACTCGAACCCGAAGGGACTCTCGAATTACTTCGCGGCCTACGATAGCAATGGTGATCTCTACGTCAGCGGCACCGCAAAGAAGACGCATGCGTATCTGCTCTCGGTTCTTCCGCACGACGCTACCACGATGTCATCGGTCGCGATCTCAGGCGGCACGCTCTACTTTCCGGGCACGGTCGCTTTGCATGGCTCAACGCTCGTGCTCGGCGATCAAAAGTGCAATAAAAAGGCGAGCTCCTGCTTCTACGAGCTGCACGTCTCGGGCATGACGGCGAACATCACCGGCATGACCTTGCTGACTGGCGCATGCGACGTCGCGCAGGCGTGGGTCGGCAAGGCGCAGATCGCGGGCGGAGATTACCGCTACTGCGGCGGCCCCAGCAGCGCCGATCTCTGGCGCTTTCCCGTGGGCGGAGATCCTACTGCTAAGGTGGGCGGCTTGCAGATACCGGTCGGTGCCGTGGTAAGTACGGCGGGCGGTCGCTAACCTAACTCTCGCTCTTGCTCTAAAAAACTTAACGGAAGCTGCGCTAGCTCGGCAGGGAAGCTGGCGCCTTCCGCTGCATTGAGAGCGGGCGGCATCCGCGACTCAGCAGCGCGTGGTTTACCGCAAAAATCACCTAGCTATTGAAGGAGTCTAAAGCGTGCGTTTCAGCCTTCTCTGTGCAAGCACTGCGCTCGCAGCTAGCCTTGTACTTTCAGCATGTTCGAGCGGTGCCGGGTCGTCAGCGATTCCGGGCGGCTCCCAGTCGGTGACCTCGCCGATGGGTCATCACAATAATAATTTGCACGTCGCACTGGTGGGCGGCCACACGGCTCAATCGTGCCCGTCCGGCTACCTCGAGTGCTACGAAATCACCGCCGGATCGCCGGCAAGCTTTGAGTGGTGCATCATCAACGTGACCGGCGGCAACTGCACCAGCAATCTCGCCCCCGGCAAATGGAAGTGGGAGAATACCGCTCCTAAGCCTGGCAAACCCGTGACGACTAAGATAAAGACCGGCAGACCGACCGGATCGGTCAAGTCGACCTGGTCTCCGAAGGTCGCCAATCCGACCGACAACGACATCACCTCGCATGCCAACGTCAAGTCAACGAATGGCGTTCCCGGCTACACGTTCTCGTGGGATTCCTGCGCGAAGAGCGGCGTGTATAAGGGCAGCTGCGTCGGCCCCGAAACCATCGGGATTATCGTCAACTAGACTCGCCTGACCTCAGGGAAACCTACTCGAAAAGGAGGCTCGGCATCGGCCGCGCCTCCTTTTCTCTACGAAGGGAAGGCGTTGGCCAGCGGTGCATCTCCGCGCATGCCCAGATGCCGGCGTTTATCGCTCGCGCTCGTAACGCTCGTCTTTACAAGCTGCACCAGCGGTATGCAATCAACGCTGCCGTACATGCGCAGTGCGGTGGCGCTTCGCGCGCTCGACGCAACCGGTGCGGGTAAGATCGAGCACGTCGTCTACATCGTGCAAGAGAACCGCAGCTTCGACAATATGTTCCACGGGTATCCGGGCGCCGATACCGTTTCGAGCGGGAAGAACTCGAAAGGTCAAACGATCGCGCTGCAGCCGGTCAGCCTCTCGAAATCCTACGATGTAGATCATTCCGCGCAAGCGATGTTCGCGGCCTGTCACGGCACCGGCAAACTGCCCGGAACGGACTGCCGGATGGACGGCTTCAACAAAGAGCAGTCGTATTTCGGCCCTAAGAATCCCGAGTACGTCTACGTGCCGCAAACGGAGGCGAAGCCGTACTGGGAGATGGCTCGCGGCGGCGTTCTCGCCGACAGGATGTTTCAATCGCAGCTCGACGAGAGTTTCGTCGCGCACCAATACGTCATCGCCGCGCAGGCGGCGTGGAGCGTCAATCTGCCGACCGGCCGATGGGGTTGCGACGGCAAACACGATACGGTGCAGACGGTCACCAAAGACCGTGACATCTTCGGCCCCAATATCGAACCGTGCTACGATTATCAAACGCTCGGCGACGATTTGGACAAAGCCAAGCTCTCGTGGCGCTTCTACGCAAGCTCGTACGGAAGCGCGTCGAGCGGTGCCGGTTCGTACTGGTCGAGCTATCAGGCGATCAGACACATCCGCTACGGTCCCGACTGGAAGAACGTGATCTCGCCGAACTGGAAGTTCATCACCGACGTGCGCGCCGGTAAACTCGCGAACTTTACTTGGATCACGCCGGTCTGCGCAGATTCCGATCACGTCAACTGCGGCGGCGGCTACGGGCCGTCCTGGGTCGCGGCGCTCGTGAACGCGGTCGGCAAGAGCAAGTTCTGGAATTCAACTGCCATCTTCGTGCAATGGGACGATTGGGGGGGCCTCTACGATCACGTTGCTCCGCCGTACTTGGACCGCGACAGTCTCGGTTTTCGAGTCCCGCTAATTATTATCTCGCCCTATGCTCGGCAAGGACGCGTCTCGCACGTACGGTACGAGACGGCGAGCGTCTTACGCTTCGCCGAGGATCTTTGGGGCATGCCCCAGCTCGCGGCGGCTGACAAGCGCGCGAACTCGCCGGCCAAAGATTGCTTCGACTTCTCGCAGAGCCCGCGCCCGTTCGTAAAGATACACGCACCGGAGCCGCCCAGATTCTTCATGCGGCCGCTCCGCAACGACTACTTCGCCCCCGACTACGAGTAGCTAGTCCTCGCCGGGCAGCGCCGGCACGTGCGGCTTTGATGCTTTGCTCTCGAGGCGTATCCAAAACGAGGACGGCTTCGCTCCGCCGATCTTCTTGAAGGCGCGAGGGGCCTGATGATAGTCGAACGTCAGCGGGTCGTCCGCAGGATCGTTCGCGCGCGTGTCGCTCTTGGCAAGCGGCGCTAAGCCGAAGTTATCTTCGATAAAGCGCAGTACGCTCGCCGTCTCGTACTGAACGTGCGTGACCTTGCCGTGCGCGGTGTATGGCGAAACGATCAGCAACGGCACGCGGAAGCCCAAGCCGTCATAATCTTCGTAGACCGGCGGGACAGGATCGAACCAACCGCCCCAGTCGTCCCACATGATGAAGATCGCCGTTGACTTCCAGAACTTGCTCGTTCCAATCGCGTTCACGATGCTGGCCACCCAAGCCGGACCGTGCTTGGCGTCCGTGCTCGGGTGGTCGGACGTCTCCCAGGTTGGCGTGATCCACGTTACCGCGGCGAGCTCGCCGTTGCCGACGTCGGTGAGAAACTGCGCCGGCGGATTGATTACGTCGGCGCTCCAGTCGGCACCGTAGTAGATCTTGCGGTCGGCCTGGTACGAAGACCATAGGCCGCCATCGCCTTGGGGCGTGCTCGCGTAAAATCGCCAGCTTACACCGGCCGCATCGGCCTCGGTAGCGAGCGTCGGGTTATCAAAGCATGCGACGATCGGTGCGCCCTGCGCGCGCTTCTTCGTCAGCGTCGGCAGCATGTCGGTTTTGCCACCCTCGCATCCCCACGACGTGCTTGGGTAGTCTACGGCGTGGCTTGCGTATGCGGCGACCGCATATTGATGCGAAATGAAGCTTCCGTCCAAATTTGAGGCGAACATGTCGTCGGCCAGCGCGTACTGCTTGGCGATCGCCCAATCGGGCGCGATCTGCGTTTGGGGAACGTACGAATACGCAAGGTCTTGCGGGGCTTGCGGCGGATTTTGCTGCGTAGTCCAACCGTCCATCTTGCAATCGGTGCCGGGAAGTTTCCCTTGCCCGTCGCAGGCGGCGAAGAAGTCGCTCGAGTTATGGCCTGGATCCCACGAGCTCCAGAGGTCGCGCGGGCGCACGCGAACCTTATGCCCCTGCGGGTCGTAGCCGTAGCTCGCCGTCAGCGCGCCCGGATAACCGAGGAACAAGTTATTGAACGATCGGTTCTCTTGTATGACGAAGACGACGTGACGGATTGGGCTGCGTTTTACGTCGCGTTGCGCGCTCGCCGATCGCGGGAGCGTGCCTGAAGTGCCGCCGGCATTGCAAGCAACCAGTGCGCCCGCGGCGGCGAGCAAAAAGCTCGTCTTACTCGTCACGCTTGGGGAGGTTTATCAGCCGGTGCGCTGGTTCCCGCAGACCACCGATAGTAACGAAGGGAAGGCTAGCGTTCCCGCCGCACTCTGCGTCCATGCCCGAGCGGTCTATTTGCGTTGCTCTTGCAGCGTCCTCGTTGCTGACCGGTTGTGCTTTCGGCGCGGCACCCGCTTTGCCGTATATGCAAAGCAGCGCTGCGCTGCGCGCGCTCGATGCAACCGGTGCCGGCAAGATCACTCACGTCGTCTACATCATCCAGGAGAATCGCAGCTTCGACAACCTCTTTGCCGGCTATCCGGGCGCCGACACCGTTTCGAAAGGAAAGAACTCGGACGGAAAAACGATTCGATTGCAGCCGGTGAGCCTTTCGAAATGGTACCAAATAGACCACTCGGCGCAGGCGATGTTCGCGGCCTGCGATGGGACCGGCAAACTGCCCGGCACCGACTGCCGAATGGATGGATTCAACAACGAGCAATCGCTCTTCGGTCCTCCCAACCCGGCCTACGTGTACGTGCCGCACCGCGAATCGAAGCCGTATTTCGATATGGCGCGGCAGTGGGTTCTCGCCGACCGGATGTTCCAATCGCAGCTCGACGAGAGTTTCGTCGCGCATCAGTACGTCATTGCCGCGCAGGCGGCGTGGAGCGTCAATATTCCGAGCCTCAAATGGGGGTGCGGTTACGGCCGGGACGATCTCGTTCCGACGATCACGAAGGATCGCGACCCGAACGGCCCGAGCGTCAAACCGTGCTACGATTACAGGACGCTCGGCGACGAGTTGGACGACGGGAAGCTCTCCTGGCGGTTCTATGCGAGCACGTACGGAAGCGCGTCGAGCGGCGACGGCGGGGATTGGTCGAGCTATCAGGCGGTGAGACACATCCGTTACGGTCGGGATTGGAAGAACGTGATCTCGCCGAACTGGAAGTTCATCACCGACGTTCGTGCCGGCAAGCTCGCCAACTTCACCTGGATCACGCCGGTCTGCGCCGACTCCGATCACGTGAACTGCCCCGGTGGCTATGGGCCGTCGTGGGTCGCGGCGCTCGTCAACACGGTCGGCAAGAGCAAGTTCTGGAGCTCGACCGCGATCTTCGTGCAGTGGGACGACTGGGGCGGTCTTTACGACCACGTTCCTCCTCCGTATGCCGACCGGGACGGTCTCGGCTTTCGCGTGCCGCTGCTAGTGATCTCGCCCTACGCGAAAGAGAACCACGTCTCGCACGCCCCGTACGAAACGGCGAGCGTTTTACGTTTCGCGGAGGACCTGTGGGGTTTGCGTCAACTCGCAGCGGCCGACGAACGGGCCGCGTCACCAGCCAAAGATTGCTTCGACTTCGCGAAGCCACGCCCATTCGTGAAGATTAGCGCGCCTCACGGTCCGGGCTTCTTCATGCGCCGTCTCCCCAACGACTACTTTGCGCCAGACTACGAGTAAGCGGCGTGCTGCCACCGTCGCGATTGCCCTAATGGCACTTGCGGCTTGCTCGCGTGCGCCCTTCGCCGTTCGACAGGGTCAGGGTGACACGTTACTACCGTACATGCGCGATGGGGCGGCGCCGCGCGCACTCGTCGCAACTGGGGCCGGCAAGATTAAGCACGTCGTTTACGTCGTGCAAGAGAATCGCAGCTTCGACGACATGTTCCAGGGTTATCCGGGTGCCGACACGGTCTCGAGCGGAAAGGATTCGCACGGCGCGACGATCGAGTTGGCGCCAATCTCGCTCGCGACGCAGTACGACCTCGACCACTCGGCGCAAGGGATGTTCGAAGCCTGCGACGGAACCGGCCGGCTGCCAGGCACGAAATGCCGGATGGACGGTTTCAATCGCGAGAAAATTTACTCTCACGGTCCCAAGAACGGGCAGTACGCGTACGTCCCGCACTCCGAATCGAAGCCGTATTTCGAGATGGCGCATGAGTTCGTTTTGGCGGATCGCACGTTCGCGTCGCAGCTCGACGAGAGCTTCGTCGCCCATCAATACATCATCGCCGCGCAAGCCAAGTCGAGCGTGGACGTGCCGACGATAAAATGGGGCTGCGAGGGCGGCCCGACGGCGACGGTCGCGACGATCACGCAGCAACGAACGTACGGCCCAAAACAGCGTCCATGCTTCAACTACACGACGCTCGGCGACGAGCTCGACAAAGCGGGCCTAACGTGGAGATTTTATACCAGCGAGTATACGGTACCGTTTAGCGGTTTCTGGTCAGGGTATCAGGCGGTCAAGCACATCTTTTACGGGCCGGATTGGCAGTACGTCATCACCCCGCAACAGCAGTTTCTGACCGACGTAGCAGCCGGCCAACTGGCCAGCTTCACGTGGATCACGCCGGAGTGCCCGAACTCCGACCATCCAGCGTGCGGCGGCGGCACCGGGCCGTCGTGGGTCGCATCAGTCGTCAACGCGGTCGGCAAGAGCAAGTTCTGGAAGTCCACGGTGATCTTCGTGCAGTGGGACGACTGGGGCGGCTTCTACGATCACGTTCCGCCTCCCCATAAAGGTTACGACGGGCTCGGGTTCCGGGTGCCGTTGATCGTGATCTCGCCGTACGCGAAGAAAGACTACGTTTCGCACGTGCAGTACGAAACGGCAAGCGTACTGCGCTTCGCCGAGGACCTCTTCGGTCTGCCGCAGCTGTCGGCGGCAGACGTACGCGCGACCTCGCCGGCCGGCGACTGCCTCGACTTCAAACAGAAGCCGCGCGCGTTCGTTCCGATCAAGGCGCCCAAAGACCCGGCGTTCTTTCTGAAGCAGCCGCATGACCCTAGAATTCCTGACTCGGAGTGAGCCGCTCGTCGCTGCTCGCGTTCGCGAATTGAGCAAGTAGCTGCTTGCCTGCTAGGGGCTTGTGGGGCCGGCCTGGACCGTTACCCGAAAAAAGTTGCCGAAAGTCGCCCTCTCCCAGCAGGGAAGCTGGCGCCCTCCGGAGCATTCAGGCGACCGGTGCCCACGCTTCTTAAGTAAGGCGTGGCAACCGATTACCGAAACACCTCGCTATTGAAGGAGTTCAAAACGTGCGTTTAAACCTTCTTTGCGCTAGTACTTTGCTCGCTGCGATGCTTGCAGCGTGTTCGGGCGGCGCGACTAGCTCGTCCGCGATTCCGAGCGGCAGCGGCGGCGGCGGCACAACCGCGATGGGTCACCATAAGGTAAAAATGGAAGTGATCGCCGTACATCCGGATCGTCGCCCGGCTTGCCCCAGCACCGTCATTGCCTGTTTCGCGCTGAACTACGGCTCGGGCCCCTACACCGA
>JBAVSO010000094.1:0-14228 GCA_049695635.1 Candidatus Cybelea sp.
TCAGCGATTCGTTAGCGTTGATCTTGACGCTGCCGGCGATGATGATTTGGTGGGCGATGAAGCTGGAGGCGGTGTCGTCAAAGAAGGTTTGGTCGGCGAGCGTGTATTGACCCGCGAGATTCCAGTACGGCTTGGTCTCGGCGCGATCGATGTATGCGTACGGATAGAGCTTGGCCGGCAGCAGCTGTCCCGATTGACCGAAGCGAATCAGATTGAATCCGTTGTTTTGGCAGATACCTCGGCTATTCGCGCTGCACTCGACCACGAACGCGTGGTGGCTGTGATCGATGTCCGTTCCGAAGAGCGGGCCGTTGCCCGTAGCTAGCTTGATCGCGCGAAGGTTGACGATGTGCGATCCAGTGCACCACCGATTCGGTGTACACGCACCTTGCAGCGTCGTGTCGGCGCCGGGATAACCCGCGAAGAGGTTGTCGAAGCTTCGATTCTCTTGGACCATGACCACGATATGCGCAATCGCGTTCGTCGGGGGCGGCCCGCTGGGGGCCGGCGTCGGCGTCGTACCGACCGAACCACTGCACCCCACTACGCCGAGGAGCGCCGCAGAGAGAGTTAAAGCATGCGACCGTTTCATGATACCTCCAAAACGTGGTGTTTCGCCGATAGTTCGACGCAGGAAAACATAAATGCTTGTCGCAGCCTGCCTGCACGCCTTAAAAACGGAGGATAGATGCGATTCTCCAGAATTGCTGCGGTGACTTTGGTTACCGGTTCTGCGGGCTCCTGGGTCGCACCGAGCGCGCTGCGGCGGACCGTCGCGGTCGCTGTGACGGCAATGCTGGGCTGCATCATTGCGCAGCCGGCGCGCGCGCTCGAGACGATCCCGTTTACTGCCGTGAACGGCGGTCAGATCGAGGTGCAGGCTTCGATAGACGGCCAGCCGGCGGTACCGATGCTCGTCAATCTCGGTGCGGGCGTCCACATTTTCCCGAGCGATCTCGGCCGGCGGTTCGTCGCGGTCAATGGAAAATACGTCAGCCTGCGTCTCACCGGCGAACGCGTGGACCTGCCGATCGGGAAAGTCGTGACGCTCGCACTCGCCGGCGTGGCAGTCGACGCTCCGCACGTCGGCATATGGAACGGGCTCGACGGCACGGGGATCGACGGTCTAATCGCAGCAACGGCATTTCGCAACGTCGCGACAACGTTCGATTTCCGCAATCACCAGATCGTGATCGAAGACGCGCAAAGCTTCCCCGAGCGCATTCGGCCGCAGGTAAAGATTCCGCTGATTCTTCAAGACGATCTGGGAATCGCGCTCGCCCTCTTTGCACGCTTCGACTTCGGCGGCGGCAAGACCGGCCTTTGCGAGATCGACACCGGTTCGCCAGGAATCACTCTCGACAAAACGTTTGCCGCGTCGATCGGGCTCAATCCGAGCGACGCGCAATCGCGCATCAGCACGATAGGACTCGCCGGCGCGCCGGAGACCGCGATTTCAGGAGCGACGGTGAAGTTTTCAGACCTGATCTATGATTGCGACGTTGGAAACTCGTTTTGGGAGGGCCGCACCTTCACGCTGGATCTCCCCAACCATTACATGTACGTGTCGACCTCCGGATAAGGGAGATGGTACCGGCGAGCCTGCCGCCCGCGCTGACGCAAATCGCGCAGCGGTATCAACAAACCAGCCGCGGCGTCGTTGCATTTCGGATGCATCGAACGCTCGACGTGCACGGTGCGTTGAAAAGCCGGCATGAGGACATCTTCATGCAGGGCATTTACCAAGACGGGGCGACGGTAAAGGTACGCGTCAACAGTTACACGATCGACGGACGCGCCGCCGACGCATCGGACGTGTCCTCGCTTGAGGAATCATGGGAGCACCCCAAGCCAGGCGACGTTTTTGCAGCACCCTTCGATGCGAGTCACTTCGATGCGTACGAATATCAGCAGAGCGGACCGTCAACGATCGACTTTACCTCGAGCGTCCACGATGCGGGTCACGGCCGAGGCAGCTTCACGTACAACGCGCAAAACGATGTCGTTGCGGTAGCCTACCAGCCCAACGCGCTGCCGCCGCATGCAAGCTCCGGCCAGATTACTGACGTTCGTTCCGAGGTGTTACCCGGGTATTGGGCGATCACTCAAGAGACGCAGCGGTATAAAGGAAACTACGGGCCGTTTCCGGCGGCAGGAACGTTGCAGGTCGAGTTTTCGAATTTCCGGCGTTTCCCCGATCTCCAGAGTGCGTTGCGCGCCTTAAACTCTTAAGCAGGCTTTGCGCGGCCCCCACCTAACCGTGACGCCGGAGGAGAGTGCCGCATGCCCGACTTTTTGAAGACCCTGTTCGTGAATCCGCCCACCTTCGAAGGCTACGACGGTGGCGCCGGCTCGCGCTATCAGTGTCGTCGTGAAGTGCGCTCGTTCTGGTATCCGACCTGGCTCGCGCAGCCGGCGGCGATGGTGCCGGGCAGCCGCCTAATTGATGCGTCGCCCGATGGTTTGTCAGTCGATCAGGTCGCGCCGCTCGCCAAAGAGTACGAGCGCGTTATCGTGCATACGAGCGCGCCGTCATTTAACAACGATGCACGGTTCGCTGCGCGCTTGAAGGAAGAGAATCCGGACGTCGTGGTCGGCATGGTCGGCGCGCAGGTCAGCGTTCTTCCCGAAGACTCGCTCAGGGGCGCGCCCGCGGTCGATTGGGTGAGCGTCGGCGAGTTCGACTACACTTGCGTTGATGTCGCGTCGGGTAAGCCGTTGAGCGAGATCGACGGGCTCGCCTACCGCCGCAACGGAGACGTCGTGTGCACCGCGGAGCGTCCGACCATCACCGACATGGATGCTTTCCCATCGGTTCTCGACGTGTACCGGCGCGATCTAACGATCCCCAACTACTTCAACGGCTACCTGCAGCATCCGTATCTCTCGCTCTATACGGGACGCGGCTGCAAGTCGCGCTGCACATTCTGCCTCTGGCCGCAGACGATCGGCGGTCATCTCTACCGCGTCCGCAGCGTCGAGAGCGTCGAAGCCGAGATGGCTCGGGCAAAGCAGCTCTTCCCTGGGGTCAAAGAGTATTTCTTCGACGACGATACGCTAACCGACAACATCCCGCGAATCGAGGAGATCGCGCGCCGGCTGGGTCGGATCGGAATTACCTGGTCTTGCAATGCCAAGCCGAACGTGCCGCGAGCAACGCTCGAGATCATGCGCGCGAACGGTTTACGGCTCTTGCTCGTCGGCTACGAGTCGGGGAACCAGCAGGTGCTCAACAACATGAAGAAGGGCACGCGGATAGATATCATCCGGCGTTTCTCAAAAGACTGTCACGAGCTGGGCATCAAAGTGCACGGCACGTTCATCCTCGGCATGCCCGGCGAGACGCCCGAGACGATCCGCGAGACCATCAACTTCGCGTGCGAGATGGATCCGGAGACGATCCAAGTCTCGCTCGCCGCCCCGTACCCCGGTACGTATCTCTACAAGCAAGCCCAAGAGAACGGCTGGCTCGAGGCGCCGCAGAGCGGCAACGCGCTGGTCGACACGCACGGCGTTCAGCATGCGGCACTCAACTATCCCGGCCTTAACTCGACGATAATGTTCGAATCGGTCGACGAGTTCTATCGCCGATTCTACTTCCGTCCGCGCAAGATGTTCTCGCTGCTTGGCGGGATGATCGGTGACCGTCAAGTGATGAAGCGCCGCTTCCGCGAGGGTGTCGAGTTCTTTAAGTTTCTTCGCGAGCGCAAACGCGAACAACGGGAGGCGGCGCGCACGGCCTGATAGATCGCTCGGTTCCAGACGGGTAGCGTTATCGCTGACGAAGAACGCTTCAAACCCCCGTCTGCAAAGGAGATCTACCATGGCTGCACGTTGGTCTCTCATTCTCGCGCTGCTCGCCGCCGCAACCGTAACGGCGTGCGGCGAAAGCTCACGAACTCAACAACTTCCAAGCGTTGCGAACGCTTCTTCAGGCTTCGCCGACGCCGGAGGGCCGACCGAACCGGACAGCACGCTGGTCCCGGATCACATCATCGTCCTCGTCATGGAAAACCATAGCTTCGACGACATCATCGGCGCGACGGATGCCAATGGATACCATCTTTTCGCTCCGTTCCTCACGCAAGCCGCTCAGACGGATCGGCTGGCAACGATGGCGTTCGGCGTCGCGCACCCGAGTCTGCCTAACTACCTGTCTATGATCGCCGGCAATTACTTCGGCGTCCACGACGACAACGGAAGCTGTTACGCACCTGGCCCGCCCAGAGGCTGCCACAGCTTTACGAATAAGAATCTCGTAGATTCGCTCGAGGCCGCGGGCTTGACCTGGGCTTCGTATAATCAGTCGATGCCGCATTCCGGCTACCTCGGGCAAGAGTATCCTCACAACGGCGACGGACTCTACCGTCAAAAGCACGACCCGTTCGTGTACTTCAAAGACATCGCCACGAATCCGAAGCGACTGGCGAACGTCCAGACGTTCGTAAATCTTCAGAGAGCGCTCAACGCCGGCAAGCTTCCGAATTTCTCGTACATCGTTCCAGACGAGTGCCACGACATGCACGGCTCCTCTCCGTATTGTCCCGGTCCGACAAACCGTTTGATCGCCAAGGGCGACGCGACCGCGCAGAAGCTCGTTCAGGAGATTCTTAGTTCGGGAGCCTTTACGCAGCGCTCGTTGCTCTTCATTACGTGGGACGAGGGCGATAATAACTTGGGCTGTTGCGACGCCCCCCCATTACAGTCGGGCGGCCACATTCCGTTGATTCTGATTACCAGCGTTAGCGGTGCAGTCAGATCCGCGCGGCTTTACAATCACTACTCGCTGCTGGCGACGATCGAAGCGGTTTGGAACCTTCCCAAGCTCGGATACACGTCCGATACGCAGAAAGTAAAGCCGATGCTGGACCTGCTGCCATCGCAGTAGTCAAGGAATGCCCTCGCCGGGCAATGCTCTACGCGCCGTTGGCGGCCGCAACTCCGGCACTGGCGCTCCCGAGCGATTGACCGAACGTACGTTCGCATGATAGAGTCGGTATCGTGAAGATAAGGGGCGTGCGGTGAGCTGGCTGTCGCGCCTTCGCTCCTCGCTCGGACGCGCGCGCGAGAGCTTCGCTGCCGTCACGCGGCTTGGCCGTCCCGAGCGGCCGCTGACGCCAGAGTTCTGGGATGAGCTCGAGGAGACGCTGATCCTTGCCGACTTCGGCGTGCCTGCGACCCAGAAGATCATCACCGGCCTGCAGACCGTCGCCCGGCAAGAAGAGTGGAAGACGGCCGACCGGCCAGTGGCCCGTTTCCGCAAAGACGTTGAGCGATTTCTGACACTTCCCGGCGAGGCGCTACGGCTCGATCAAAAGCCCGCGGTCATGCTGATTGTCGGCGTCAACGGCAGCGGCAAAACGACGACGATCGGCAAGTTGGCGATGCGTTTGCAGCGCGAAAGGAAGCGCGTCTTGCTAGTCGCTGCCGACACGTTTCGCGCGGCTGCTGCCGAGCAGCTCGCGGTCTGGGCCGAGCGCAGCGGCAGCTCGATCGTTCGGGGAGCCGAAGGCGCGGATCCGGCCTCGGTGGTCTTCGACGGCGTGCGCGCGGCGAAGGCGCGCGGCGTAGACGTCGTGCTCGTAGATACGGCGGGCCGGCTTCAAACCAAGACGAACCTAATGGAGGAGCTCAAGAAGATTCGGCGTGTGATCGAGCGCGAGCTGGGTGAGCCGCCGGCCGAGACGCTGCTCGTCGTGGACGGTACAAATGGGCAGAACGCGATCTCTCAAGCAAAACTCTTCCACGCCACGGCTGAGCTCACCGGAATCGTGATCACGAAGCTCGACTCGACCGCAAAAGGCGGCGTGCTCGTCGCAATCGTCGACGAGCTGGACGTGCCGATCAAGTTTGCCGGTCTGGGCGAGGGCGCCGACGATCTGCGTCCCTTCGTTCCCGCGGAGTTCGTTGACGCGCTTTTTGAGAACGAACAGAGTGCCACCCACTTGGCACCCTCGCGTGAGAGCGTGATATAAGGCAAAGAAAGAAAGGAATCAGATGGCAGCAGAAGACGAACGGCAACTCGCCCTCACCAACGCGCTCGCTCAGATCGAGCGACAGTTCGGGAAAGGCTCGATCATGCGTATGGGCGACTTCCAGGAACGCATGGCGTTCGAGATCGTACCGACCGGCTCGATCGCGCTCGATTTGGCGTTAGGCGTCGGCGGGTTACCGCGCGGGCGCATCGTAGAGATCTACGGTCCCGAATCGAGCGGCAAAACGACGCTTGCCCTTCACGCTATAGCCGAAGCGCAGAAGACCGGTGGAACGGCGGCCTTCATAGATGTGGAACACGCGCTCGACCCCAACTACGCTGCCGCGCTCGGCGTCGATCTCGATAACCTGCTCGTTTCGCAGCCGGACACCGGCGAACAGGCGCTGGAAATCGCCGAGATGCTCACGCGCAGCAATGCCGTCGACGTTGTCGTCGTCGACTCGGTCGCCGCGCTGGTGACCCGCGCCGAGCTGGAAGGCGATATGGGCGACGCGCACGTCGGTTTGCAGGCACGTTTAATGTCGCAGGCCTTGCGCAAACTCACCGCCGCGATTTCACGCAGCAAGACGGTTATGATCTTCATCAACCAACTGCGCGAGAAAGTCGGCGTGATGTTCGGAAATCCGGAGACCACGTCGGGAGGCCGCGCGCTGAAGTTTTACGCGTCGATCCGTCTCGACGTTCGCAAGCTCGAAACGATCAAGGTCGGTCAAGATGTGGTCGGCACGCGCACCCGAGTTAAAGTTGTGAAGAATAAGGTTGCACCGCCGTTCCGTCAAGCCGAGTTCGACATCACCTACGGACACGGTATCTCGAAAATGGGCTCGATTCTCGACGTCGCGCTCGATCAGAACATCGTCGGCAAGAGCGGATCGTGGTACACGTACGGCGAGCAGCGTATCGGACAAGGGCGCGAGAACGCTAAGACCTTCCTCGAAGAGCACACCGAGCTCGCAGCCGAGATCGAAGCCAAGATTCGCGAAGCGCTCGGCAAGGTGGCCTCAACCAACGGCAAAGCTCCCGCCGCCGTCGCCGACTAATACCGTATGGTCTGCGCGAAGCGCAGTCCTAAGCGAGGCGCGGAGCGCCGAGTCGAAGGGTCAGGGTGACAAATAGGGCGTATCCTGCCGCGCTGGCCTTTCTGGCGCGGCAGCGGTGCACGGAAGCGCGGCTGTGGCAGTATCTCGAGCGCAAGGGTTTCGGCGACGAAGCTGCCCGCGCCGCGATCGAACGTTGCAAGCGCGAACGCTTTCTCGACGATCGGCTTTACGCGAAGCTCTACGTCGAGGGAAAGCGAAAGCCGGTCGGCAACGAACGGCTCGTTGGCGAGTTGATCCGCAAGGGAATCGAAGGTGACGCCGCCGCCGAAGCGGTCGCGTCGCTTGAAGAAGACGAAGGCTCGCGCTGCGCTGCGGCCTTCGAGCGCTTGACGAACAGGCATTCGGCGATCAGCTATCCATCCGCAGCGCGCCGCTTGGAACGGCTTGGATTTCCCGCTGCCACGATCTACCGCATCTTGCGCGATCACGCTTCGCGCTTCGGTCCGCTCGCCGGACTCAGCGTGGACTGAGAGCCATCCCAAAAGAAGTAAAAGTCCAGGTCCCATTCGGAGTTTGGGCGGGGCACTTGTCCCGCCATGTCGACCCTGACCATTGTCGTTGCGGAGGACGATTCGGCGATTCGCGATCTGCTGGCGCATCATCTCGAACGCGAAGGCCTGGCGGTGGTCGGCGTCGGCGACGGACATGCCGCGCTGCGGCGAGCGCGCGGCGCGGCCGACCTGCTGGTGCTCGACATTGGGTTGCCGGGAGTCGGAGGCTTCGACGTCATGCGAACGCTTCGCCGCGAAGAGCGCAGCTTGCCGATAGTCGTACTCACCGCACGCAACGATGAGATCGACCGCGTGCTCGGCTTTGAGCTCGGTGCCGACGATTACATCTGCAAGCCATTTTCGGCTCGTGAGGTCGTGGCCCGGGTCAAGTCGATTCTTCGGCGCAGCGGGCGCGCGGTTCCGCAGCCGGGCCCAGTGCTGAACTTTGGGCGGCTCGAGATCGACGCACGAGCGCGCGAGGCGCGCGTGGACGGCACCGACGTCAAGCTCAAACCACGCGAGTTCGCGTTGCTGATGGAGCTGGCCGACAACGCCGGCGTCGCGCTTTCGCGCGACTGGCTGCTGCAGCGGGTCTGGGGCTTCGACTTCAACGGTGACGAACGAACGATCGACGTGCACGTCCATCGGCTGCGCGCCAAAATCGAGGAGCCGTGGCAGCTGCCGCCGCTGCTGCGTACGGTTCATGGCTTCGGCTACAAGTTCGTACGTGGTTGAGACGCTCGACCGGCGGATGTCGCCAGCCGTGCTCGCGACGCTCGGCCACGAGCTTCGCACGCCCCTGACATCAATACGGGGGTACGTCGAAACGCTGCTCGAGGGCGAGCTCGACCCGGCGACCGCGCGTCGCTTTCTGCAAACCGTCCGGCGCGAGGCGCTGCGGCTCAGTCGACTGGTCGACGGGATGCTGGAATTCTCGATGCTTGACGTCTCGACCAGCGAAAGCTGCGACGCCTGCAACGTTGTCGAGCAGATTCGCGCGACCATCGAGATGCTCTCGCCGATGGCTGCGGCGCGCTGCGTGACGATCCGAGCGCAGCTTCCCGAGGCGGCGCTCGCGCGGGTCGACGGCGATGCCTGCGTTCACGCGCTCGCAAATCTCGTCGAGAACGCGGTCAAGTACGGTGTCGAACGCGGGCTGGTCGCCATTTCGTGCCTGCGCGAAGAGCGCTTCATCGCGATAGCGGTGGACGACGATGGAGGCGGCATTGCTCCCGAATCGCGAGAAACGATCTTCGTGATGGGCGTGCGCGGCAACGTTGCGGGCCGACCGGGACGCGGAATCGGACTCGCGGTCGTTAAGGCGATCGTTGAACGCGCGGGCGGCGACGTTCGGGTCGAGCGCTCACAGCTCGGAGGCGCTCGTTTCGTCCTGCGATTTCCGGCGGGATAACGCGAGAACGCAAGCTTCAGAGCAGCAAACTCCGACCCAAAACTCCGGTAAGTTGATCTTGTGCTGCCAAGGCGACGTTGCGCGCGACACCGCTTAACGGACGAAGGCTATCACACACGTCCCACGCCAGATCGCGGGCGGCGCGAACGTTCCATATCGCAAGAAAGCGCCCGATTTTACCGGTATCCTGCGCCGCCTCGCCGACTATTCCAGTCGCGAGGTATTGCAATGCCTGTGGAAGGACGGTTTCCAGAAGTCCATTCACATTTTCAAAATCATCGTGCTCCGGGCTGTCCTCGAGCGGACTAAGGTTCATCTCGGTGTCGGTCTGGAGTAGAGCTAGCGCCAGATCGTGATTGATATGAGCGTTCATTCCCGCTAAAGCAAACTGAATGCGATCGATGCCGGCGGTGAAGCGTGACTCGAACAGCGCTTTCCAAGAGTCGGGAACACTGGCCGAATGCAGTAGCCAATCGGCGATGGCATTGAAGTAGAGTTGAGCGAAGACGACATCGAGCCGAGTGAGCCAGAGGGGGTCCTCCCAGCCAGCTGGCGGAGGGTGCCCGTCCACCTGTTGCGTTACGTTTAGGTAGAGCAGGTTGAACCATTTGAGACCGTCGTTGCTCGGTAGTGCGTCGTTGATTGCCTCCATCTTCGCGACCACATCCGCAATCGTAGTTGCACCAGGTCCGCTTATGATTTGAAGTAACTCTTGGTCAACGGAAGAGAGGTTCATCGAGATCCTTCGTGGGCAAGCGATATTCGAATGGCTGTTCTACGTTCTACGCTACTGATCAGCAGTCTCCAGCAGCCAAGAAATCGCTCGCGCCAATCGCCGGGGTTGGTCGCCAGGGTCAGTCCGAGTAAGGCAGAAAAAGGCATCTCGGGCTCTCCGCCCGTCTTGACGTGGAGGCAGGCTGCGCGAACCTCCGTTGAGGGATAGTTCGTTTGACATCGTCTTCTGCGACCACGGCGCGATGACGTTCTGTGACCCGTACCGCACGGTGCCCGAAGCGGCGCGCATACTCAGGCCCGGCGGCCTCCTGGCCTTTTCCGCGGCAACACCGATCCTGAATATCTGCTGGAACGAGTCCGAAGATCGCGTTGATGACCGTTTACACGCGAACTACTTCGACCAGCGGCGCTTCGAGGACGCCTCAACCGTCAACTTCTCCTTGCGCTATGGGGAGTGGATCGCGCTATTTCGCAGCAACGGATTTATCATTGAGGATTTAATTGAGGTGCGGCCTTCAAACGATGCGCGAACGACCTATACGGATTACGCGCCGCTTGCATGGGCGCGAGCCTGGCCGGCAGAGCAGATCTGGCGCGTGAAGAAGCTGAAGGAGCCCTCGGAGGGATAACGCGCCAAACCCGTCGTAGGTAACAGTCCGTGGCTATGTCCCGGGTTCCGTTCGCGCACGCGAGTGAAGCTGAGTTGGCGCGCCTGTTCGATTTCTATCGAATACCCTGGGAGTACGAACCCCGCAGCTTCCCGATCGCCTGGAACGAAACAGGCCGCCCGG
Source organism: Candidatus Cybelea sp. (assembly GCA_049695635.1). GTDB lineage: Bacteria > Vulcanimicrobiota > Vulcanimicrobiia > Vulcanimicrobiales > Vulcanimicrobiaceae > Cybelea. The sequence goes on from JBAVSO010000094.1 coordinate 10,524, forward strand.
TCGAGTTTTTCACGCCGGATTTTTATCTTCCCGAATACGACCTTTACATCGAGGTCACGGTCGCCAAACCGGTTCGCAACAGCCGCAAGAACCGCAAGCTTCGATTAATGCGCTCGCATCATCCACGCGTCAACGTGAAGCTCTTCACCCGTCGCGACGTCGAGCGCGTCTTCTCCCGCCTGAAGCGGGCCTCGTGATCGGCGACCCGCTCTTCGATTCGGAGTCGATCGCGGGCCGCGTGGCCGCCATCGGGGCGGCGATTTCCGAGGATTATGCGGGTAAAACGCCGCTCATGATCGGACTGCTGACGGCAGCCGCGACCTTCCTTGCCGACCTGGCGAGGGCGGTTACTATTCCCTGCCACCTGGATTTCATCGCGGTCAACAAGTATGGCGACGGTGACGGCATCGCCCTGGAGAAGGACGTAGGGATCCCGGTGGAGGGCCGCCACGTCATCCTGGTGGACGATACGGTCGATACCGGCCTGACGCTGCAGTACGTGGTCAAGACCCTGATCGAGCGCGGGCCTGCTTCGCTTGCCGTGTGCACGCTGCTCGACCGCCCACACAGGAGAATCGCAGACGTTGAAATCAAGTACAGGGCCTTCGAGGTCCCCGATGTCTTCGTCGTGGGTTACGGCCTCGATTATCTAGGGCGCTATCGGGAGTTGCCTGCTTTGTATGCACACGGAACGTGGCCCGCATGATGGGCCGATATCTCGTGGCTGCCGCTTTGACCGCGGTGGTCTTCGCGTTTGCGCCGGCGTTGAAGCCACTTGCCGCCTCGGCACTCGAGCTGCGCTCGATCGAACAAGCAGCGGCCGATTACCGTAGCCCCAACGGGCATCTCGAAGAGATGTTCCGCGCCGCCTTGCTCGATACGAGCCGGCTGGCTCAGTACGCGCCCGACGGGACGGCGTATATTATCACGGGAGATATTCCGGCCGAGTGGCTCCGCGATGCCAGCGCGCAAGCGCGCCCGTACCTTTTCTTTGCGAAGGACGATCCCGACGTGCGCGCCCTGCTGCGCGCGATCATCGCTCGCATGGTGAAGTATCTGCAGGTGGATCCCTACGCGAACGCCTACACGCTCGACTACCGCGTCTGGGAGCAAAAGTTCGAGCTCGACTCGCTCGCCTACCCGACCGCCCTGGCCTGGAGCTATTGGAAGACCACGGGCGACGCATCCATCTTTACCGGCAACTTCTCGTCAATGCTCGACGGCGTGCTGGCCACGATGGAGCGCGAGCAGAACCACCCGCGCGACTCGCGTTACACGCATAAGGAGCTGCCCAACAACGGGGCCGGCAATTCCGTTGGCTACACCGGCATGATCTGGACGGGCTTCCGGCCGTCGGACGACGCTTGCGAGTACAACTTCTTGATTCCGTCGGAGATGTTTGCGGTCGTCGCGCTGGGCGATATGGCCGACATTGAGCTCAACGTCTATCACAACGTCGTCAAGGCCCGGGAAGCCAAAGCGCTGCGCGACGAGGTCCAGCGCGGAATTCAGACCTATGGTCTGGTGCTGGTACCGAAGTACGGCTATATCTATGCTTACGAAGTCGACGGCCTCGGTCACGCGATTCTCACCGACGATGCGAACATCCCGAGCTTGCTGGCGGCGCCGTACTTCGGATACACCGCGGCAAACGATCGCTACTACGAGAATACTCGCCGGTTCTTACTCTCGCAGGACAACCCGTCGTTTTATCAAGGGCACGTCGCACGCGGCATCGGCAGCTATCACACGCCCGAACATTATGTCTGGCCGCTCGCGCTCATTATCGAAGGAATGACGGCAACCACCGGGTCTGAGAAGCAGGACGTGCTCGGCCAACTGCTCGCGAGCGATCCCGGCGACCATCTGCTCCACGAGTCCTTCAATCCCGACAATCCTACGCAGTATACGCGCCGAAGCTTTGGCTGGCCGAACGCGTTGTTCTCGGAGTTCGTCATGACGCAGTTCGAAGGCATCGCCGAGATCCCGATGGGGGATACCGCCGACCTCGAGTTCAATACCGAGTAGGAGGCTACGGACAATGCGGAATGGCGTAACGGTGCTCGCGGCGTGCGCCGCGCTGGCGACACTCTCGCTCGCGTGCGGATGTGCCTTGCGCAGCTCGACCTTCACGCCTCCAGTGCAATCAACCCAAAGCTTCGACGCAGCGAACGCGGCGTTCGCGAAAGATCTCTTCGTAACTGACAAGCCCGCGGTCGAAATCCTCGCCAACGGAAGCTGGAAAAAGATCGGTGAGATCGCTAAGGGAAGCCACCCCTGGGGAGATTGGGTCGATAAGGAAGGCAACCTCTACGTCACCGGCGTGACCGACGGCCACGTGGGAATCATGGAGTACAAGCCTGGCAAGACCAAACCTACGTTTACGTATTCCACGGGCATGAAGGCGCCGGTAAGCATATCTACCGACGAGCAGGGCCACGTCTACGAGGCCGACTATCAGGGTTTCGTAATCGAATACGCACAGCGGCAGCATCGTCCCGGCAACAAGTGCGTGCTGCCCGCCGGCGATTACATGACGGGCGTTGCGGTCAATGCGAGCGGCGCGGTGTTCGTGGATTATACTACGGGTCTGTTTGACGGCGGCATCGTCGAGTATCCGACCGGTCTGCACGGCTGTCATCAAACCAACCTCAAGCCCAAGCTCTCCTATCCGTACGGGATTGTCGTCGACGCGCAGGGCAATCTGGTGGTTGCCGACTCGGAAGTGGGCAAAGTGTATATCATCGCCCCGCCGTTCGACAAGATCACAAGAACGTGGGGAACGACCTTTTACGAACCCGTTCACCTGACCATCGATACCCCGAACTTGCGGGCGTTCGTGACTGAGATCGGGAAGGACGTAAAGGTCGTCGGTTATCCGGGCGGCAAGCTCCTTACGACGCTGGATTCGTCGCACGGCCTTAACGCGCCGTACGGTGCGGTCGACGGAGAGAACTTCGTTCCTTGATCCGTGGCCGCTAGAGCAGATGTAATCGTCGGGCTGCAGTGGGGTGACGAAGGCAAGGGCCGGATCGTCGACCTCTTTGCAGCCGATTATGACGTCGTAGCGCGATTTGGCGGCGGAGATAACGCCGGGCATTCGATCGTAGTCGGCGAGCGAGAACTGGCGCTTCGGATCGTTCCGTCCGGCGTCATGCGTCCCAACGTCGAGTTGTTCGTCGGCGGCGGAACGGTCGTCAATCTGCGAACGCTCGTTGAGGAACTCGATGCGCTCGCTGCCATCGGAGTCGACACGTCGCGCGTGAAGATCTCCGACCGCGCGCACGTCGTCTTTCCGCACCACATCGAGCGGGATAAGGCCAGCGAGGCCGCTCGCCCGAGCGCGATCGGAACGACCGGGCGCGGGATCGGACCGGCCTACGTGGATCGCGTCGCGCGGACGGGCATCCCGTTCGGAGACCTGCTGCAGTCGGAGGCTGCGGGCGTGATGAGACAAGACGCGGAACGGTTGGCGACGCACGTCGTTGACGGTGTTGCTTACCTTCACGAGCGGTTTGCGCAAGGCAAACGGGTGCTGCTGGAGGGTGCACAAGGGTCGCTGCTCGACGTCGGTTACGGCACGTATCCTTTCGTGACAAGCTCGCACACGATCGCAGGCGGCGCGTGCACGGGCCTCGGCATCGGTCCGGGAGCGATCGGCCGCGTGATCGGCGTGCTCAAAGCGTACTGCACGCGCGTGGGTGC
>JBAVSO010000095.1:0-8406 GCA_049695635.1 Candidatus Cybelea sp.
TCATCGAGGCGTAGGCGTTTTTAGTTCGGTAGTAGACGGCGCAGAGAACGATGCCGCCAAGCGCCAACGGAATCAACGCATAGAGGTCGCCGTGCGCGATTCCGAAGAGCACGCCGCTCGTAACCGCCCCTCCCCAGAAGCCGCCGTACCGCAGGCCGAGGTTGAAGAAGAAGACGCGGAAGAGCGTCTCTTCCGCAAAGGGTGCGAAAACGACGGCGAAGAGCGCGAAGATCGTGATCGTCGTGGGGTCGTGGAGATGTTTGAATATCTGCACGATATCTTGGGGATGCTCGGCCCTTGCGAGGTAATCGATCAACGTAGCGCTTCCGTTTGCCACGACGAACATTGCGGCGGCGCCGATCAGTGCCGCCGCGATCGTCGCCCGCTGCGGCACGCGAAAGCCCAGCTCGCGCAGCGTGAACTTTGAAAGGGAAGGAAGCGTCCACAACAACAACGCGACGAGCAGTGCGTCGACCACGAACTGTACCTCGATGACGACGTCGACCTCGAAGGTGCTGATATTCTTGGGTCCCGTGCTCGCAATACTGAAGAAGAAGACGACGATGAAGAGCCCGGCGATGAAGCCGGCTATCAGCCAGGTCCAAGGGCCTGTGAAACTATTCTTCGGCCAGCGCGTCGGCCAAGCGGGCGAAATCGCCGAGGTCGAGTCGTTCACCGCGAAGCTCCGGAGAGAGATTGCTCAACTCGAGCGCCCGCGCGATCTTCGCTCGATCGAGATCGAGTGCGAGCGCCAGCGTATTCGAGAGCGTCTTGCGCCGGTACGCGAAGGCGCCACGCACGACCTTCCAAAACAGCGCGAGGTCGCGCGGACGAACGATCGGCCGTTCGCGCCGCACGAGCCGCACGACGCTGGAACGCACTTTAGGCGACGGGAAAAACGATCCGGGCGAGAGGGTGAACTCCGGCTGAACCTGCATCGCATACTGCACGGCGACCGAGAGGCTGCCGTACTCGCGCGTCCCGGGTGACGCGGCAAGACGATCGGCGACGTCTTTTTGGACCATGACCGTCAGCGAATCGGGACCTTGCTCCATCTCAACCAGACGAAGCAGCACAGGGGTGGCGACGTTATACGGCAGATTTCCGGCGACGCTCCATGGCCGTCCCGACGACCACGCGCGATAATCGAACGTCAGCGCGTCGGCGTGCACGATGCACGCCGGCGCCAGATCGTTGCGAGAACGAAGGAGCGTGACGAGGCCGGGATCGATCTCGAGCGCGGTGAGGTCGGCACCTTCCTCGATGAGCGCGAGCGTCAGCGTGCCGGTGCCCGCACCGATTTCGAGCATTCGGAGATCGGGCGCTGCGTCCGAAAGGGAGAGCCGTGCGATCTTGTGCGCGGCCGATGCGTTTTCGAGGAAGTTCTGCCCGTAGCGTTTCTGCGGCCGTAACCCGGCCTGCGCCAGCAGCCGGCGGGGAGTCGACACCCCGCTATCCTACGCTACTTGAGGCGGTAAACCGTGACGCCGCGGCGGCCGAAGAGCAACGCGCCGCGCAGCGAGTCGAAGCCGAGATCGATGCGGTTCCCGACGATCGCACCGCCGGTGTCGCCCGCGACGGCGTAGCCGTAGCCCATTATATAGAGGCGGGTGCCGAGCGGAATGATGCGCGGGTCGACGGCGACGATTCCGTAGCCGGCGCGACGGCCGATCGCCGTCATCCCGCTGCCCCCCGCGGAGCCGGCCGTGTAAGCCGTCGCCACCATCTGGATGGCGTCCATCGCGCTGCGCGCAAGCGATGCCATCCGGGCAATGCTGTGGGCTTCAAAGGCGGCGAGCGGTGAAGTGCCGATGCCTTCGGCAACGACGCGCTTTCTCGGCGAGCGAAGAACCTTTGTAAAGAGAACGGAACGATGAACCGCGCCCCCGGCACGTTGGTCGTACTGGACCCAGGCTTCGACCACGCCGGGCGAGCCTGCCGCGATCACTTTGGTCCGCCCCGGAGCTAGCTCCGGAACTAACCGGCGAACGGTCGGTGGGACGATGGCGTGGTGCTCGACGCGCTCCCAAGTGAGCGAGCCATCGTGGTGCCAAGTGACCTGAGCTGGTGACGCCGAGCCGGCGGTGGCTGCAACTGGATTGAGGAAGAGGCTCGCAACGACGAGTGCGGCCCCCAAAAAACGTCCTATCAACCCGATATTCCTTTCTGCTCTCGACTCATCTCAAGGTCTCAGCTCTACACCGCGCAGAGAACGGACGATGAACTAGAGTCGCGTTTTGGGGAAGCGGCGAAACGGCCGCGGGATGACGGAACCGGATGACGCCAGATGCAGACAGCCTGCTTGCTATCTTTCCGGCAGGCTAGTCTAGTAACTCGCGGACTATACCATACCCTTTTCGGCGGACGAATATGCCTTAAGTCGTTGACTCGGCAGGAGGCTCCTTCTTGCCGGGCTCCTTGCCGAGCTGGGGCGAAGAGGTGCGCATGGAGCCGCTGCGCATCGGGCTCTTCACCGAAATTTATCGGCCCGTTGTCAACGGCGTCGTCGCGTCGGTAGAAGCGCTCACTGATGGTCTACGCGCTCGCGGACACGAGGTCTACTGCTTTGCGCCGTGGATGCCGGGCTATGAGGAGGCCGATGGGCCGGTCTTTCGGATGCCCTCGCTGCCGCTTCCGACGCGAACGCCCTATCGGCTCACGCTGCCGCTAGTCAGCCGGCGCAACCTCAACGGCGTCATCAAGCGCTTGTCGATCGTCCACGTGCACTCGCCATTCGTCACCGGATGGATGGGTGCGCATTACGCGCGGCGGTACGGCATGCCGCTCGTTTACACGTACCACACGCAGCTCGAAGCCTACGCGCACTACGTTCCCTTCGAAGCGAATGCGACGCGCTTCGCCGCGTCCGCACTGACGCGTGCCTTCGCAAATCAGGCCGATGCGGTCGTCGTTCCCACGCCGGCGATGGCGACGCGACTGCGCGAGCTCGGCGTCACGGTGCGCCTGGAGATCATCCCTAGCGGCATCGACGTGGCGCGCTTCGGCGCCGGGCGGCGCGACGAGAGCTTACGCTCGCGGATTGGCATAGGAGAGCGCGACCGGCTGCTCTTATTCGTCGGCCGGCTGGCGAAAGAGAAGAATGTGGAGCTGCTGTTGCGCGCGCTTGCACTGGCGGGGGACGATTCGCTGAAGCTGGTCATCGCCGGTGATGGGCCGCTGCGTCAAGATCTCGAGCGGCAGGCCCGCGCGGCCGGAGTCGGCGCCTCGACGCACTTTCTCGGAGCCGTTGGGCGAGGTGACCTTCCGGATCTCTACGCGAGCTGCGATGCCTTTGTCATGCCCAGCACGACCGAGACGCAGGGGCTCGTTCTTGCCGAAGCGCTGGCTGCGGGGGCCTGCGTGATCGCATCGGATGCGCCGCAGAACCGCGATGTCCTAGGCGGCGCGGGGCGGTTGGTGCCCGCTAGAGCCGAGGCCTTTACGGGCGCTTTCCGCGAGCTGACGGCCGGCGCCGGCTTTGACCCCGAGACGGCGCGCCGCGCCGCGGCCAACTTTTCGATCGACCGCCAAATCGACCGCGTCCAGAATCTCTATACAGGTCTGACTCGGTCGGCTTGCATTGCTTGACCTCGAACATACGTTCGACTTATAATTGGGGCAAGAGGCCATCAGATGCAAACGATGCGAAGCCCCGATCCTGGAGTAGATGCGATCATCGGCTACGCGGCCGACGGCCGCGGAAGCGGTATAGCCTACGCACGCCTGAGCCTCGGGCGATCGCGGCGCTTGTTGCGCGTTAGTTTTCGCGTTGGTGCGGCCTCACCGTTTCCCGAGCGGGCCGTCGGGTATGCCGCACTGACCGCGGTCACGCAGGTTTTGTGCAGACGCGGTTTCCGCGAGGTGCGGTTCGTGCTCGCCGATACGGATTTCGTCGAGGAGATCGCGAGCGGACGAGGTGTCGGCGAAACGCTGGTGATTCCGTACGTACGTCTGCGATGCACGCTCAACTCACTGATTAAGTTCAGCGTACGTGCTGCTCCCACCGACGATCTTACGCAAAGGGCACGAGCCGAAGTGGCGCTGAACGTTGCGGCATGACGTTCGTCCGGCTCAGGCCGGAAAGGTTGCCGATCGAAACGCGCGCACTGGCGCGCGCTTTGTTAGGTTGCGTAATCGTTCGCGATAGCGACGAGGGAATCGCGGCGGGTCGAATCGTCGAGACGGAAGCCTATCTCCCAGGAGACCCGGCGTGTCACGCCTACAGCGGGAAGAGTCTGCGCAACGCGACGCTCTTCGGTCCTCCCCACCGTGCCTACGTCTATCAGATTTATGGAACGTCCTACTGCTTTAATTTGTCGAGCGAGCGCGATGGAGAAGGAGCCGGCGTGCTCGTCCGAGCGCTCGAACCACTCGAAGGTCTCGCCCTGATGCAACGGCGTCGCGCGACCGAGCGCGCGCGCGACCTTTGTCGTGGGCCGGGCCGGCTCTGCCGCGCGCTCGCTATCGACCGTTCCCTCGATGGAATCGATCTCTTTACGCATCCGCTCCTTTGGCTAGCCGAGGGCGGCACGCTCGGCGCTCGCGTGCGCCGCAGTCCTCGCATCGGCGTGACCCGAGCAGCAGAGCGGAGGCTGCGTTTCTACGCGGCGGGAAGTCCCTTCGTTAGCGGACCTGCTCGGTTGAGCCCCGCTTGAACGCTCGGTGAGGCTGTGCTATAGTGTGGTCGTCGCGTTGCGGTCCTTTGGTGACAGCCGTGACACCCTTTTGACATCCCCACGTTCACGTCACCGACCAAATTGCGAAGGCAGCCCCGCCTCGTGCACGGTCGTGTAAGCTCGACGCGAACGACACAAGGGAAGCTCTGATTTAGAGCAACCCTAAAAAGTGAGAGAGTTTTCTGCAAACCGAACATCGGCCCAACATCGAGCATCGTCCAAATAATGACATGCGTCCCCAAGCGGGGGCCGGAGGACGTCGCCGGCGGTCGCGTCGACGGCATCACTTCCCGCAACATCCCGTCGTCTTTCACGATCAGGTCCCGCAGGTAGAAGTGCCGCCGATACAGACTGCGGCGCAGCTCGGTGAGAAGACGAAGACCGAGCTCGTTGAGCTCGCAAAAGAACTCGAAGTCGAAATTCCCACCCCCGCAAAGATTAAGAAGGACGAGCTCGTAACGCTGCTCGTGCAAGCGCAGGTCGCGCGTTCCGGTATCGAGGTGGCGAGCGGAATTCTCGACATGCTGCCCGAGGGTTACGGGTTCTTGCGCCGTGCCGGCTACTACATCGGCAACGACGACATCTACGTCAGCCAATCGCAGATACGGCGCTTCGATCTGCGGCGCGGCGACATGGTCGAAGGTCAGGCCCGCCGCCCGAAAGAGAGCGAAAAATACTACGGTCTGATTCGCGTCGACAAAATCAACGACTTAGACCCCGAAGCTATTAAGGGCCGCCGCGTTTTCGAGAAGGGAACGCCGATCTATCCACAAGAGCGCTTCAGACTTGAAGTTCGCTCGACCCAGCTTTCGACGCGCGTCATCGATCTGTTCTCGCCGATCGGCAAGGGTCAGCGCGCGTTGATCGTATCTCCGCCCAAAGCCGGCAAGACGACCCTGCTCAAGAATATCGCGAACTCGATCTCGATCAATCACCCCGACGCGCACATCATCGCGCTACTCGTTGACGAGCGGCCCGAAGAGGTCACCGATATGCAGCGGACGATTGACGGTGAAGTCGTCGCTTCGACCTTCGACGAGCATCCCGAAAACCACACAACCGTCGCCGAGCTTGCCATGGAGCGCGCAAAACGCCTCGTTGAGCTGGGCAAGGACGTCGTGATCCTGCTCGACTCGATCACGCGCCTCGCGCGGGCCTACAACCAGGTCATCGCGAGCTCCGGGCGCACGCTTTCCGGCGGTCTCGACACTGCTTCGCTACACAAGCCCAAGCGGTTCTTCGGTGCGGCCCGTAAGATCGAGGAGGGCGGCTCGCTGACGATTATCGCAACGGCGCTGATCGAGACCGGATCGAAAATGGACGACGTCATCTTCGAAGAGTTCAAAGGCACCGGCAACATGGAGATAGACCTCACCCGCAAGCTCGCTGAGTCGCGAGTCTTCCCGGCGATCGACATCAAGCGCTCCGGGACTCGCCACGAAGAGCTGCTGCTCGCGCCTGACGAGATGCGCAAGCTCTGGATGCTTCGCCGCGCGACGGCGGTGCTCAACACCGGCGACATCACCGAGATCATCCTCGACAAAATGGCGCAGACTCGCACGAACGAAGAGTTCCTGCAGTCGGTTACCAAAGAGGCGCTATCTATGAATCGCGGCTACGAGGATGGGGGGAACGGAAAGTACTAGCCTCTACGAGCGCACTACGTGTCGCGTCGGGGCCCCTCCGCAACACGTAGCGCGCTCGTCGGCACGCACTCTTGGTTATTAGTGAAGGCGGGAGTTCGCCTTAACAGATATCTAGGGCAAGCGGGAGTGGCGTCTCGGCGGCATGCCGATGAGTTGATCGCTGACGGGAGCGTTCGCATCAACGGCAAGCTAGTTCGCGAGCTCGGAACAATCGTGTACCCGGGCGATCAGGTCGAAGTCGATGGTGCGAAAGTGAGGCCGCCCGAGGAGTGGACGTATTTGCTCCTGCACAAGCCGGTCGGCGTGGTGACAACCATGCGCGACCCTCGAGGGCGGCGCACGGTCGCCGACTTCGTGCCGGCCGGAGCGAGACTCGTTCCGGTCGGCCGCCTTGACTACACAACGAGTGGTGCGCTCCTGTTGACCGACGACGGCGAGCTCGCGCACTCTCTGCTTCACCCGAGCTTCGGCGTCGAGAAGACCTATCGAGCCGCGATCGCCGGACGACTCTCGGCCGACGACGTCCGGCTGCTGAATCGCGGAGTGATCGTCGATGAAATTCGAGCCGCGGGTGCTAGGGTGCGCGTCGTCGCGGTGCGCCGCGGGGGCTCGGTCGTCGACATCACGATTCACGAAGGGCGCAACCGGCAGGTTCGCCGGATGTTCGAAGCGCTCGGTCATCCGGTTCTCGCGCTAGCCCGGACGCGCTTTGGGCCGTTGCGCCTCGGCGAGCTGGCTCCGGGCAGCAGCAGGCCGCTCACGGCAAGGGAGCGCGCCGCGCTCGAGCGTCATCGCAGGCCGCCGAGCGAACGGGCGCGTACCAAGCCGGACACGAAGATTCGCCAACGAAGTCGAGGTATGCCATGAACGCTCATCTCCGAATCGTCGCATCGTCCGTCGCGATGCTCGTTGCAATCGCGCAAGCGCCAGCGCTCGCGCAGTACGCCAACGAGTTTACGCCCGCAAAACTCATCCACCAGGGGAAGACTACCAACGGGATCGCCGGCAGCGGGACGGTCGTCGTGCAAGTTCAGGTCAACCCCGACGGCACGCACAAGGCCGTCAAGGTCATCCGCTCTTCCAATTCAGGCGATAACGCCGCGGCACTGGACATCGCACAGAACTCGAGCTATCGTCCAGCGCATCGCGGATCGACGCCGGTCGTCTCCTTCTACGACTTCACGCTAAAGTTCAACGGCAAGTCGGTGGCCACCAATGCGAGTGAGACTGAGGGCGGCGCGATCCCGGGGGGTGGTGGTAGCCTCAGCCCGGCCGCGGCGCGAGTAGCGGCCCTGATTCGCGAGGGCGCGTACCAACAGGCAAGATCGAAAGCCGAGGCCGATCTGCTCTCGTCGCCGGACGACGAGTCGCTGCGACAGATGCTCGGCGTTGCCGCTTACGACGCCGGCGACCCAGTGGCCGCCGCGGCTGCCTTCGATAAGGTGAGCACGGTCGGCTCGCAATTTCGCCCCGCTGCTGCCGCCAGCTTCGCCACGGCTGCGGTGAAGGTGGCGCAAAGCAATCCTACTCAGTCGCTCTCCTACGCGCAGAAGGCTATGTCACTCGATCCGAGCGCTGACTCACGCTTCGCGCTTGGCGTCGCGCAGCTCGCCAATGGCGACAACGCAGGGGCGGTGGCATCGCTCAAAGCCGCACACGACGCCTCGATGTCGAATCCAAAGATCCCGGTCGGCTCGAAAGTAAACATCGATTCCGAGTTGCTGCAGGCCTACCTCGCAAACCATGATACGGCCGACGCGCAAGCGATCGCCGTTCAGATCAAGCAACTCGACCCCAGCAGCACGGCTGGATCTCAGGCGGTCGGGGCGGGCCTGATCAAGTCCGGCCAGGCTGCGCTCGATGCCAAGGATTATGAGACCGCGCTCAGCGATTTCGATAAAGCGGCGGCCACGGGCGACCCAACAATTGCGGTCACAGCCGACACCCAAGCCGCGTTAGCCGTATCACAGACCCCGAAGCCGGATTACAAGCGAATGCAAGCTTATGCGGAGAGTGCACTGGCAATCCAGCCAAATAATGCGTTGGCGAACTTCGCGGAGGGTATAGCACTGACTGGTCAGTAC
>JBAVSO010000096.1:0-31942 GCA_049695635.1 Candidatus Cybelea sp.
CCGTAGGGATCGTGCATCGAGCCAAGCTCTGATCCACACATATCCGGCCCCTTGTAGACGCTGATTTTTTGCCGACGACCTTCAGGAATGACAAGGTTTCCCTCACCATCGACGCCGACGTCGTTGATGGCTCTTTTGCCGGTATCCACGCTGCAAATTGGTGCACGATTTTTCCTGTTGTCACTGGCAAAGCCGTAGACGGCGGTGCCGCCGAACGCGCTAACGTAGATGCCCGTCTTGGCAGCGTCTTTAGCTGGAACTGCGCGAAAAGACATCGGGGTACTGGGCAGTGCTAATAGCATCGCCGGCGAATTCTGCGATCCGCTGGAGCAGCCGCCGAGGAAGGCTGCTGCCAGCGCGATGATTGAGGCTGCCGGGGTAGTGCGCATAGGTGGGTCCTCCTACTTCAATAATGGCGCGGGCGCCGATCCCGGGTAACGTACAAAGACCGCACAACTTCCGCACATCCAATCCCAAGGCGTTGGGGGGGCAGCCGGCATGCCCTCGAATGCCGCATCTACCGTGAGGAACGAGGGGCGTGTACGCGTCTCGACCGACTTTGGGGAGCTGCTGCGGCGCTATCGGCTGGGCGCGGGCCTTTCGCAAGAAGCCCTCGCCGAGCGCGCCCGCATGAGCACCGAAGGAATCAGCGCGCTTGAACGGGGCTACCGCCGGACGCCGCAATTTGAAACGCTGGCGCTGCTCATCGGGGCGTTGGCGCTAGACGGGGAGAAGCGCGAAGAGTTCGTTGCCGCCGCTGCAGGCGCAGGCGGAACGCGCAGTGGGCCTTCGGTCACGGTCGGACCGTGGTCCGAAGCTAGGATTTCGGGCCTTCCAACCTCGCTGACCAGCTTTGTCGGGCGCGAGACGGAGCTTGAAGAGATTGCAGCTCTGGCACGCGATCATCGGCTCGTCACAATCACGGGGGCCGGGGGCGTCGGTAAGACGCAGACGGCGCTGCAGGTCGCTACCGCCCTGCGCGATGCTGTCGAACGTAGCGCCTGCTTCGTCGCGCTCGCCCCGATCGGTGACCCATCATTGGTTCCCTCCGCGATCGCGTCGGCGTTGGACGTGCAAGAGGTTCCCAATCGCCCGTTGCTCGAAACGCTCGTTGCGTATCTCAAGAACAAGGCGCTGCTGCTGATCCTTGATAACTGCGAGCACGTTATAACGCATTCGACGGTTGCTGCTGAAACGCTATTGGGAAGTTGCCCACGCGTTCGCATTCTTGCAACGAGCCGCGAACCACTCCGAGCAAGTGGCGAACGCGCTTACGAACTACCGCCGCTGGCCGAGAGAGACGCTGTCGTTCTGTTTGGCGATCGCGCGCAGGCCGTCGATCATCACTTCGTCGTCACGGATAAGAACGCGTCGACGGTCGCTCAAATCTGCCGGCGCTTGGACGGCATACCCCTCGCGATTGAGTTGGCTGCGGCGCGGATGAAAGCATTATCGGTTCAAGCCCTCGCCGCTAAGCTGGGCGAGCGATTGGAAGTATTAAGCGGCGGCGAGCGTACCGCGTTGCCGCGCCAGCAGACGATGCGCGCAACGATCGAGTGGAGCTACAATCTGCTCTCGCGACAAGAGCAGCGTGTCTTCGAGCGCCTCTCGGTCTTCGCCGGCGGCTGCACGCTCGAAGCGGCCTCGATGGTCTGCGCAACCACAGATGTCGCCAAGGACGGCGTGTTCGAGCTCATCGCTTCGCTGGTCAGCAAGTCGCTCGTCATTGCTGACCTTGTAGGAAACGAACCGCGCTATCGGCTGCTGGAATTATTTCGCGAATTCGCACGTGAAAGACTCGTGGAGCGTGGAGAACATCAGCAAACCGCGCATCGTTTTGCGCGGGCATGTCTCCAACTACTCAAGCACGAGGTAGCTTACTCCGATCTAGGGCAGGAAATGGACAACTTGAGAGCAGCGCTGCAATGGGCGCTTTTCGATCGCGGCGATGTCCTTCTGGGGCAGGAGTTGGCCGGACAACTCGGGCGACTCGGGAAAGCGGGGCCACGGTCGGTGCCCCTGGCGCTGCAATTGGTCGATCATCGAACGCCGAGAAGAGTCCTCGCCTTGCTCAAGCACGCAGCAGCGGAGAATGCCAATTCTAACTATCAGTATCGCGATAAACTAGCAAGCAGTCAGAGTGCGATCGCGCTCTACCGCGAACTTGGCGACACGCTCGGAGTGCTTCTCGCACAGATAAAGGCGGGAGATGCCTTGCTAGAGCTCGAGCAATTTGCGGAGGCAAAGGCGACCTTCCAAGAAGTTTTGGAATCGGCTCACGAATTTGGTGATCAACTTCTCGTTGCGGACGCCTTGCGTCTCCTCTCGCTGGCCCTCCTCAAAACCGGCTATGACGCGGTCGCGGCTCGCAGCTATCTAACAGATGCGATATCGATCTATGAGGCCGCCGGGGCATGGCATCGAGGAGTCTGGACATTCGACGACCTTTCGGAATTCGAATTCGCGGCGGGGAACCCAGAGCTGGCATTGCATTACGCCAGGGAAATGCTTTCAACTGCCCAGCAATTCAACAATAATCAGGCAGCTGCGGCGGCTCGCAACCTCATATCAATCTACTTGATCGCACTCGGTGAGTATGAAGAGGCGGAGAGACACACGCGCGAGTCGTTAGCGCTTGCATGCGAGCACGGCCATGGGGTCCTCATCGCGTACGACGTGCAGCACCTAGCCGCGATCTCCTCGCTTCGTCCGTGCAGTGCGCCGGAATCCGCGCGCGGCGCCTGCGAAAAAGCTGCGCGAATTCTAGGGTTCGTCGACAGCCGTCTGACAGCACTGGGATCAACCCAATTTCGCCATCAGCGGCAAGAACGCGAGCGTACCCTGGCCTCGATCCGTGACACTTTGGGGACCGAAACTGTCACAAGGCTCATGGCGGAGGGCGCGGCGATGACCGAAGAACAATCGCTCAAAGAAGCGCTGGCAATATGAGCGATGAAAGAAATTGTAATCGATCTCCATGATTGTTGGCCGAGCTCCTTGGGCGCCTGATATCCAAGTAAATGCGGTACATCGTTCCGCGCTGCTGTGAAAACGGAAACGCCGGAATTCTTTGCAGAATCGGTGCATTTTCTGCTGCAGATGGGGGATTCGAACCCCAACCCTTACATGCGAAGTGATTCCGGGCCCGAGGACGGCTCTGCCAAAGAGGATCCGCCGGTTCCCCTTTCGTTCGCGGATGACCTTAGCTCCAGTCCTGGCTGCGCCCGCGGCTTGGTGCCATACGCTGAACGATCCTCGTCAAAAGGCCGACATCGTGAGCCGGCTTGCTTATTTGGTAACGATCTTGGTAACGTATTTTAAGTATCATCCTACACTCGTAGGTCATCATAAGGCTGGTTCTAGGTGATTAGCGGTGCTTGCGGGCACTTGGAGAGGTGGCAGAGTGGTTGAATGCGGCGGTCTTGAAAACCGCTGAACGTGATGAGCGTTCCGTGGGTTCGAATCCCACCCTCTCCTATGTCTACAAAGGCTAGCAGCAGCGTATTCGACGCTTACCGTGGCGCCGGACTCGCCTTGCGCGCGGCGTCGACGACTTCACGCGTTGCAGCAACGACGAGCTGGGGTTGCTCGACGTGGATGTGATGGCCGCTATTTGTGTTTGTAACGAGCTTCGCTTTGAGATGCGTGGCGAGCAACTGTTGTGCCCGCCAAATATGCGCGATCGTGGCCCGCGATTCACCTTTGTCGTGTTTGTCGGCTACGAAGACAACCGTTGGAATCGGCGGGACTGGCCGCGCCGTTAGGACCGCTTCCATCGCATGACCGAGTTCAAGGCGTTCTCCGGCTGCGTTTTGCGCCTTTCTCCCAGCGGTGACGAGCGTTGCGAACTCACGCGGAGTCTCGGTCTGTTTCTACGTGCTGGCGAATAGCTCCGTCATCAGGCCTCCGTATGAGTGACCCACGAGCACATATGGCGCCGGTTCGCGGGCTGCGGTCAACAGCGCGTGAAGGTCGCCTACGTCGCTCCTGAGCTCATGCGGTTGAGCGACCGGCGTGGAGACCATCCCACTGCGCTCAAACCGATCTTGCCATGCGGTGGTGTTGGGCCGATCGTAGCTGCAAACTCGCAGGAACTTCGCGATCGAGGGAAACACCGCCGTCCGCTGTTTGCGCGGATGGCCCTCGCCGGCAGTGAACGCATCGTACTTCTTCTGAAGTATCGGGTCGCCGCGGTCGAGAGCGTGGTTATACAGCCACCCAGCCTCGAAACCACCGGCGATTAGGACGACTGTCGGAGTTCCGCTCCCGCGGCACGCGAGGAACATCTTGCGGCCGTGGCCGATATCCACGAGCGGGGGCGCCGGAGTGCGAGGCATTACATCCGCAGAGCAAAAACCGCCAAAGCGATTGCGGTCGTTGAAACCGCAGCCGCCGGCGAACGCAATCTAATCATCCAAAAGGCCCATGACCAGGGACCTCTGATTCTGAAAAGCTAGTGCGTTGGGCCTAGCCTGGATTGCCGTCTGACTTCGTTGGCGTGACATCACTTTCGGCCTAGCGAAGGATTGTCGAACCTTCTGACTATACAACGTTGTGGCATGCCTTGCGAGCATCTTGCTCGCGGGGCGACTTGTTTGTTGCAGCGACTGCCGGACTGGAGCATCGGATGGCTTTGATACTCGCAAGGACGAGCTGATGCCGCGTCGCCTATTGGCGATCGTCATTCTGGCGGGGCTTTCCATCCTCGTCAATTACATCGATCGAGGCAACCTTTCAACGGCTGCCACGCTTGTCAAGAAAGAGCTGCATCTTTCCGCAACTCAACTTGGTTTTTTGATGACCGCGTTCTTCATCACGTATATGCCGATGCAACCGGTGATCGGATGGCTGGTCGATCGTTTTACGGCGAGTCGCGTACTGGTGGCGGGCTTTTGCATTTGGTCGCTGGCTACGATTTTGAGCGGCTTTGCGGCAGGGTTCGGCGCGCTCTTTGCATGCCGTCTGCTTTTGGGCGTCGGTGAATCGGTTTCGTTCCCCGCCACGTCGAAAATCCTCGCCGACAACGTTCCCGAAGAACAGCGCGGCTTGGCAAATGGAATCGTGCAGGCGGGACTCGCGTTCGGTCCCGCGTTTGGAATCTTCTTTGGCGGGATGCTCATCGCCGCTTACGGGTGGCGGCCGTTTTTCATCGGGTTTGGGCTCTTAAGTTTGCTCTGGATCGTGCTGTGGATGGCGATCGCGCATCGGCACGTCCGTCACGCTGATGCAGCGCAAGCCTCGAACGCCCCACCGATGGCGATCGTCTTGCGCGAACCGTCGCTCTGGGGCGCCTCGCTCGCCCATTTTTGCTCGAACTTTCTGCTCTACTTCTTGCTGACGTGGGTTCCGTATTATCTCGTAACCGAACGGCATTGGTCGTTGCCGCAGATGGCGACCATTGCCGGAACTCAATTCCTATTGACGGGTTTAACAATGATCGCGGGCGGCGCCGTAGGTGACCGTTTTATTCGAGCAGGCGCGTCGCCGACGCTCGTTCGCAAAGTATGTTGTGGCATCGGCGGCGTCGGAGCGGCGATCGGGCTGATCGGCTGCGGTTATTCTACAGGCATCACCTCGGCCGCGTGGTTGATTTTTACGGGCATTAGCGGTCTGTTGGGCGGCAACACCTTCAGCATTGCTCAGACCAAGGCCGGCACGGCGACCGGCAGATGGGTCGGCATCCAGAATATGCTCGCCAACGTTGCCGGCCTTATCGCGCCCTCGCTAACGGGAGTCCTCGTCGACCGTACCGGGAGCTTTACGCTCCCGTTTACCATTGCCGCGGTGATGGCGTTGTCGAGCGGTGCTGCGTGGGTCTTTTTGGTTGGCCCAATCGAGCCAATAGATTGGAGAAGCCGAATGTCGCCGGTCGCAGGCCGGCTTGCGCTTGAGGCTAACGCCGATTAAATCGCCAATAGCCCCCGGCGACTGTCGATTTGTGGCGTTCTCGTTCGTAAACGGGGCGAGAAAGGGGAAATGACGATGGAATATATGTGCCTGTTTTACGCGGCGGAGGACGCCGAGATAAGTCCGACCGCCTTCGAAGAGTGCATCGAGGTGGCTCAGAAGGCCCAGCAGGCCGGTGCGATGAGGGACGCTCGAGGTCTTGAAGACCCCTCATCGGCGACCACCGTGCGGGTTCGCAACGGCAAACGCTTCCTCACCGACGGCCCATTTGCCGAGACGAAGGAAGTACTGACGGGCTTCTTCATGTTAGAGTGCAAGTCGCTCGACGAAGCCATCGAGTGGGCGGCGCAGCTTCCGCCAAGCCGTTACGGATGCGTCGAGGTTCGACCGGTTCGTGCACTCGAACCATGATCCAGGCGATGTCGACCGCCTGTTCCGGGCGGAAGCGGCCCGTGCGGTCGCTACGCTCGGACGCGTCTTCAACGACTTCGACCGGGCCGAAGACGCAGTTCAAGATGCGTATGCGATAGCGCTGGCGCGCTGGCCGCGTTTCGGCGTGCCGAAGAATCCGGCCGGGTGGATTATGTTAACGGCACGGAATAGGGCGATCGACCGTCTGCGCCGGGAGCGTCTGGCCGCGGAAAAAGGCGAAATACTTTCAAAGCTCGAGGCGCTGTCGCAACTAGATTCCACGGTTGAAGAAAACCCTTTAGACGATCGTCTCGCGATGATCTTCGCTGCCTGCCACCCCGCGCTCAGTGACGAAACGCGTATCGCGTTAACCCTTCGCTACGCCGCCGGCCTCACCGTTGCGGAGATCGCGGCCGCGCTGCTGACGTCGCAAGCAACGATCGCCCAGCGCCTGGTTCGCGCAAAACAGAAGATCCGGCGAGCCGGAATCGCGTTTGCCGTGCCCGACGTTGCGTATCTTCCCGAGCGTTTACACGACGTATTGCACGTGATCTATCTCATCTTCAATGAAGGCTATGCATCGTCGACGCACGCCAGTCGCGTGCGCGACGAACTTTGCGACGAGGCGTTGCGCCTCGCGCATCTGCTCGACGAACTCCTGCCGAATCAATCGGAGATCGCGGGGCTCTATGCCCTGATGCTTTTCCACGATGCACGCCGGCAGGCCCGGGTGACCACGTCCGGCGACCTCGTCCTATTGGAAAATCAAGACCGGTCGCTTTGGGATTCCGAGAAAATCTTGCGCGGGGTCGCCCTGTTGGCGCGCGACGCCACGGCGAACTGCGGTCCATACCGTCTGCAAGCGATGATTGCTGCCGAACATGCTCGCGCTGAAAACTGGAAAGCTACCGACTGGCGCCGGATCCACCGCTGCTACGACCTCTTGCTCGCGATCGACCCTTCGCCCGTTGTCGAGCTGAATCGCGCCGTCGCCGTTGCATACGCCGAAGGCCCCGAAACAGGTCTCGGCCTGATAAACGAATTGGCCGCCGGCGGGATCCTCGACGAGTACGCTCCGCTGTTTTCGGCGCGCGCCGAGTTGCTCCGTCGCGTGCACCGCTCGGAAGAGGCACGCGCCGCATACGAACGGGCGATCGAGTTGACCCGAAACGAGCCAGAACGCAGGTTTCTTCAGCAGAAACTGGCCGAGGTAATGGGGGAACCCCGTGGTCGCGTCGTAGCCAGCCCGAATAGGAGCACCTAACAATTATGGAGGATGCGCGAAGGCTAGCTAACGCGCTCAACGCGCTCGTAAAAGAACGGCAGTTTTCAAACGTGAAAGCGCGGGCGGCTGCCCGCCAAGATCCAGCGGTGAACTGGCCGGCGACAAAGGTTCTTAACGAAGACTTCAATCCGGAGGTCGACGGGTTTGAGTCCTTTTCGATGAACGACGGGAGCGTTTGCGTCTGGAAGCCAGGGCAGTTCCGCTACGCGGCCGAACGCAGCGGAACGTAGACTGTTGGCCCGCTTCGTGCGGACGGCGTTTGTCTATGCGTTCGTCTATAAGGAGGTACTATGCTACGCTTCACTTCGCTGATATCTCCGCGTATGGGATTGTTAGGTGCTGTCGCTGCAATCGTGTTGCTTGCCGGCTGCGCCGATCGCGCGGCGCTGATTCCGGCGCAGTCCCTTTCCGCAGCTCCGAGTGCGCTGTCGGGTTTGGGAATCGGCCTTCCCGACGTTGCACCCCCGAAATGCAAGGATCAGAAAAACACTAAGGATTACGCCAAGGTCGCCAAGGAAGTGATGAAGCTTGGAGGGGGGTCCTTGTGCGTTCCGTCGTTCGGCAATTGGGGCGGCGCACTGCAATATCCGGCTACCTATAACATCAGCTACACCGTGGCTTTGACGAGCAGCACCAAAGCATACGCCGGCGCCAGCTGGCCGCCAAACGGTTCGCAAACGCCGATCTATTATCTGCAGTTCGCCTTCAACGGCTTTCCCGGATTCTATCCGACGCTTCCCAAAGGGAACCCATTGGTCAGCGTACACTTGGCGCCGAAGAAGCCGTACACGATCCAATTGTGGGAGAACGTTATCATAGGCTGGTCCGATTTGGGTTCGTGCTACCAGGTCGCCACGCCGTCGAAATACGGCGGAGCGCTCGCGGACGGCGGCTCGTTATTTGAAAAACAGACCTTTCTCGAAATGACCGGCGTACTCGAGATCTTCAAGGGCAAACTCGTGACCAACAAGTGCTAAACGGAACGATCGGCGGGGAACGCCACCAAGTACGCTGCCGGTAGCGCCGGGGGCCGGCAAGGCAACTAAGCGCGCCAAGGGAATGCGCGACTTCGTGATGGTATCTCCGACTCGTTATGCGAGTCGTACCGTACCTTTCATGCGCTCTCTTGCTGTCAGGCTGCGCGCATTTTGGCCAATCAGCGATTCCCAGCACGACGATAACAAATACATCGGTTAGCAAGGCTTCGGCGATCCGGCCGGCAAGCGCGTGGCTGTGCGGCGAACAACCCTTGGCGCGAACGGCAAACGCGGAAAGCGAACCGTTGACCGGCGCCGGTTATAAGTCGATATACAAATTCAAAGCCGAACCCGACGGTGCGTCTCCGTTCGGCGCACTCATCGCGCTCAACGGCAAACTCTATGGTACGGCCGAGGCCGGCGGCCAAACCGGTTACGGTGCGGTCTTCGACGTTACAGCGACCGGAAAAGAGCACGTTCTCTACAGTTTTAAAGGCGAGAAGGATGGCGCATATCCCTGCGCCGGCTTAACGAACGCCGGCGGCAAGCTCTTCGGCACGACGCCGGCGGGTGGCGCATCCGGCTGGGGCACGATCTTCGAAGTAACCACGTCCGGGCAAGAGCACGTCATCTACAATTTTAAAGCCGGACACGACGGGGCTGCACCGTACGCGAGCCTGCTCGACGTCAAGGGAAAACTCTATGGCACGACCGTCGAAGGCGGCGCAACCGGCTGGGGAACGGCATTTGAATGTTCGACATCGGGTCCGGCCCACGTCATCTACAGTTTTAAGGCCGGCAAGGACGGCGCGTACCCGTACGGCGAGTTGATCGCGGTGAACGGAAAGCTTTACGGCACGACGATGGAGGGCGGAAGCGCAGGCTGGGGCACGATCTTCGACATGAGCGCAACCGGCGCGGAACATGTGCTCTATAGTTTCAAGGCCGGCAACGACGGCGCATATCCCTTCGACGGGTTAAAGTACCTCAACGGCAAGCTCTACGGAACGACGAAAGAAGGCGGCGGACCCGGTTACGGCACCGTCTTCGACGCGACGACGTCCGGAGACGAGCACGTGCTCTACTCATTCAAAGCCGGGAAAGACGGCGCGTATCCTTACGCCTCGCTGATCGATTTCAAAGGCGCGCTCTACGGCACGACCTATCAAGGGGGTTTGCCCAATTGGGGTACGCTTTTTAAGGTCGGAACGTCGGGTAAAGAGAGCGTTCTGCACGCGTTTCAGGCGCAAGACCACGGCGGCACCGACGGCGCGTATCCGTTCGCCCGTCTGAGCGAGCTCAACAGCAGGCTCTTCGGAACTGCCGAGGGCGGCGGGGTCGAGAACGGCTGGGGAACCGTCTACAGCATCACGCCGTAACGGAGCTCAACCTCCGTTCATGTCGAGAAAGAGCTCCGTCGCGAGTGCGATCAGAAAGCCGGCGCACATCGTAGCGGTGACGAATCCGGTAAGG
The DNA here is from genome assembly GCA_049695635.1 of Candidatus Cybelea sp. Taxonomy (GTDB): domain Bacteria; phylum Vulcanimicrobiota; class Vulcanimicrobiia; order Vulcanimicrobiales; family Vulcanimicrobiaceae; genus Cybelea. Next base: position 10,054 of record JBAVSO010000096.1, read on the forward strand.
CCGGTGCGCCGCAGCACGCTCCAAAGCTCGCCGATCACGAAGACCAACGCGCCAACCGCGATCGCGAGAAAGAAAACCGAGAGCGTCGGTGAGTAAAAGCTGTAACCGATAATCGTTCCGAGGAAGGTCGGGCCGCCCGCGATGAGTCCGGCCAGACCGATCTGCGCCCAAGTCGGAACGACGCGCCCGACTAGCGGTGCCGCGACGCCGAACCCTTCGGTCGCGTTGTGCAATCCGAAACCGACGATCAGCGCCAGCGCAACGGCCGTCGCTCCGGCGGCCGCGGATGCGCCGATCGCAAGCCCCTCGCCGAAGTTGTGCGCGCCGATGCCGACCGCAATCAGCGCGGCAAGTACGATCGGATTCTCGGCGTGCATCGCGGCCTTGCGCGTGAAGTGCGTCGCGGCGCTGCCGAGGCCGACCAATCCGATCATAAGACCGGCGATGAATACGGCGACTAGCGCGAACGGGAACGCCCCGGCGCCCGCGTGCCAACTGTTGAGCGCCTGCGAAATTGGAACGATCGCGTTCTGAGCGATCTCGACGACCAGGTAGAGCAGAATCCCGATCGCCAGCGCGTTGAGCAACGCTACGGTTTGCGGCGAGAGCCGTCGCGCGCGCGCGATCGGCAAGCCGAGAAAGATCGTGAAGCCGGCGATCGCACCGAGCAACACCGTCGTCCAAAAGCTCAACCCGTGCGAAGTTGGGGCCGACGCCGGCATCATCGCGCGGTACATCGCGACCAGCGTGTTCGGCGTGCCGAGGTAATGAATCGCGGTGATGAGCCCGGCCGGCATGCCGCTTGCGTCTTCGATATGATCCTGTACGTGACAGTGAATCAGCCAGGTTCCGGGGCGGGCGTTTGCGTCAACGACGACGTCCACGCGCTGACCGGGCGCGACGAGGACGGTGTCTTCGATATCCTTGTAGTCGACCGGTTCGGAGTCGCGCGCGATGATTTGCTGATAATGTCCATGCGTGTGCATGGTGTGGAACTCTTCGGCGGAGATGTTGATCCAGCGAATTCGAAAGCGCTGTCCCGATCGCACGTCGAGCGCGCGCGTCGCGGGATACTCTTTGCCGTTGAGCGTGAAGTGATTCTCGGTGCCGCTTTGGATCTGCCACGACGAGATCATCTCGAGGAAATCGTGTGCGAGTCCGCGCTCGACCGGTCGCGGAGCCGACGGTTCGACGATGATCGCGCCGTAGAGACCCGAGTCAAGCATTGCTTCGTCGTCATGCGTGTGATAGATGAACGTGCCGGGCTGATCGGCGACGAAACGGTAGACGAAGTGGCCGCCCGGCGGCACGAGCGGCTGCGAGATGCCGCCGACGCCGTCCATCGCAACCGGGATGTCGTGCACGCCGTGCAGGTGAATCGAGTCGGGTGTCGCGCCTTTGTTGGTGTAGTCGAGAACCAGCGTATCGCCTTGACGCACGACCAGCGCCGGCCCCGGTACGACGCCGTTGTAGGTGTGCGCCATGACGGTGAGTCCGGGTTTGAGCATCCACGGCGCGGATCGCTCGACGATGTAAAAGACCTTCGTTCGCCCACGCACCGTCGGAATCGCCTGATAAGCCCCGTCAGGGCGTCGGAACACGCTCGATTCACCGGGAACGGGCGTCGCTATCGGGACCGGTCCTTGGATCGGCTGCAATCCGAGCGCAGTTGAGTTGCTCGACGGCGCTTCGTCCGCATCCGCGAGCGCCCAAGCGGGCGCCACAACGAGAAGAAGCGACGCCAAGCCAGCGGCGGAGAGAAGCCGAAGAAGCGTAGGGCTCATTTAGGTATGCCTAAGATTGTAGGTAGGCACACCTGCCTCCTCGTGAGCCGGTGAATCTGCCGGCCTTCGGCGCTTCAGAGATTCTCTCCGATCTTGCGTTAAGGCTTAAGCGAGCGAATCCGATCTCGGGCCACGCCGGCGGCCGTGGCCATCCCGGGGCAAACTTGGAGGACGTGACGATGTTTCGACGGCTTGTCGTAGCAGTAGCGGTTGCGAGTCTTTCCGTACTTGGCGCATGTACGCCCGGAGAACAGGCGTCTCAAGCGGGTTCTGCCATCGCACCGCAAGCGCCGCGCGTGGGTCTGTCGGCCGGGATAATGCCGGACAAAGATTGTGGGGAGTGCGCGGCGTCACCGTCACGCCGTGTCCGGCCCGGTTAACGAAACGCACGAAGCGAGGCATCGTCGTTACCATCGGCGGTCCCGGCGTCGCACAGCCAAACGGAATGGCGGATCACTTCCGGCCTATACTGTAGCGCCGCGGACGTCGAGTTTTTGGGCGTGAATGCTAGCGGTGCGGAAGTCGGACCCTTCTTCCTGAAAGTCACGAACAAATATTGCCCTTGACTCAAGCCTGACTTCGCCTAGCCCCGGAAGGCAAAGTAGACGGCTCCAACGATCAAGAGATAGCTGACGCCATAGTTCCACTTGAGCGGCTGCCCGAAGACGATGAACGCAAAGACCGTAAAGACGAGCAGCGTTATAATCTCTTGCAATATTTTCAGCTGCATAAGGTTCAGCACACTGTAGCCGATTCGGTTTGCGGGCACCTGAAAACAATACTCCAGCAAGGCAATCGCCCAGCTAACGATAATGGCGAGGACGAGCGGGCTCTTCGTGTTCTTGAGGTGACCGTACCAGGCGATCGTCATGAAGAGGTTCGAGCACGCCAGCAACAGGACCGTAGCGGCAATCGGATAGCGAGCAATGATCTGCATCACGCTCTTCAGCTTTCCCGAACCTCGCCGAACTAAGCGGCGCTGTACCCTTTGTCACGGGGCGGACGTCGCAGCCGCGGCGAAGGGTAAGCGCTCGAAGGAGGCTTTGACGTGCCCGACGTACGGCTCGAGCGCACCTTGCGGGTTCCGGCGGATCCCGCGGCCGAAGCGCTCGGCGAGCTGCTAAAAGCGATTGCCGACCAGGAGGGACCCTGGCGCGGCTTTGCGCTCCACATCGGCTTGGGCGACCTGCGTCTCCCCGACGTCGGCTACGTCGCCGTCCCGATCCGTCTGACGGTCCAGAAGGATGCCAATGAACGCCGGTCCTTCGACATCGGCTTCAACTCGGCGAGCCTTCCGACGGCATTCCCAGGCTTCAAAGGAACGATGAGTCTCAAGGTGGCCGGCCTCGGTGAGTCCACACTCTGCCTGCGCGGTAGTTACGAGCTGCCGATGCATTTCTTCGGCAAGCTGCTCGATGCGGCGCTGACGCCTCACGTGGCTGAGCGCTCGCTCGAAAACTTCATCGAGGAGATCGGCATGGCGTGCGAAGCGCGCGTCAACCAGCGCGAAGCCGAATTCGCTCGTTACCGGTTCTACGCTAGAACGCTCCAGTGAGCGATATGCGCGCCGGCTGTTGCGTGGTCGGCGGTGGTCCAGCCGGAATGATGGCGGCGATGCTCTTTGCGCGCGCCGGTGTTTCGACCGTCCTGCTCGAGAAGCACGGGGACTTTCTGCGCGACTTTCGCGGCGACACGATTCATCCGTCGACCCTCGAGGTGATGGACGAGCTCGGCGTGCTGGAAGCGTTTCTGCAGCGTCCGCATCAAGAAGTCACGACTCTCTCGGGAAATCTCGGCGATTCGCTGATCACCGTGGCCGACTTCACGAAACTTCCGACCCGTTGTAAGTTCCTCGCGTTCATGCCGCAGTGGGACTTTCTTAATTTCTTGGCGGAAGAAGCGAAGCGCTTTCCGTGCTTCGACTTGCGCATGCAGGCGCGCGTCGAAGAGCTGATTTGGGAGAACGGACGAGTTGCAGGCGTGCGCGCTCAGACACCGGCCGGACCGCTCGAGGTGCGTTCCGATCTCACGATTGCCGCCGACGGCCGCGAATCGCTGCTCCGGCAGCAAGCGCACCTCGACGTCGTCGAGCTCGGCGCGCCGATGGACGTTCTTTGGCTACGGCTCACGAAGCTCCCCAGCGATCCACACGAAACCTTCGGCTATATCCGGGACGGCCGAATTATGGCGCTAATTGACCGTGGAATCTACTGGCAGTGCGCGTACGTCATTCCCAAAGGGACGCTCGACGAGCTGCGCCGGCGCGGCTTGGAAGAGTTTCGCAATCAAGTCGGCACGATCGTGCCGTTTCTGGCCGATCGCGCCGGCGAGCTCGTAAGTTGGGATGACGTCAAGCTGCTAACGGTGCGTGTGAATCGTTTGCGGCAATGGTATCGGCCGGGGCTTCTCTGCATCGGCGATGCGGCGCACGCGATGTCCCCGATCGGCGGCGTCGGGATCAATCTCGCGATTCAGGATGCGGTTGCGGCGGCGAACCTGCTCGCACCCAAGCTCTCGCGCGGCGGCGTTACCGTCCGCGATCTTCGGGCGGTTCAGCAGCGCCGAGAATCGGCGGCCAGGCTTACGCAGGCGCTGCAGCTCTTCATTCAAAGCAAGATCATCGGCCGCGTCCTCGCGAACGGACGCGCGCCGTTCTTGCACCGGCTTCCCGGACTGCTGCGATGGCTGCCGTTTTTGCCGCGCATTCCGGGACGGCTGGTCGGTCTGGGCTTCCGCCCCGAGCGTCTCAGGCAGACTTAAAAACGATCCCGGTTTTCTGAACCTCTTGGTACGGTAGGAGCCAGACGAGAGACTCATCGTGCAAGTCCACGACCTGAACGCGATTGCCGAACGGGTCGATGAAATCGCACCGAAACGGCCGGATTAGCTTGATGCCGTACTTGTTGGTCAACTTTTCGCGAATCTCGGCAATCTGAGTCTCGTCCCGCACGATCAGGCCGAAATGCCGAGTACGGTTAGGCTGCACCTTGTCTACTTCGAACATCGCCAGAAACTGATGCTCACCGACCTTGAAGAATGCGTCGCCTTCACCTTCGTCGAGCTTCTCCAGATCGAAGACGTCACGATAGAATGCGACCGCCTTCTCGATGTCGTCGACCTCGATCGCGATGTGATTGATTCCGTATACCTTGACGCTCATGCCGGTTTCGACCCGCGCGGCAGCGAGATGGTTACCGTCGCACCCACGCCGGGGCCGCTGTCGAGCAGAATCGTGCCGGATTAGTGTCGAAGCGCGACGCATGGCACGAGGATTGGTTCTAGGAGTCGTCGCGACGCTGGTTGCGCTCGCGCTCTGCGCGTATCTCGCAATCGTCTCCGGGCTCGTGCCGGCGAACGCCGACGCGAAACCTTCGAAGCTCGAGGGCTGGATGGCGAGACGCTCGTTGCGAGCGACGCTCGAGCGAGAAGCGCCGAAAGGTCCCAATCCGGTTGCGTTGACCGATGCAAGCCTGATCGCGGGGATCCATATCTATGCCGCAAACTGCGCGGTTTGTCACGGCACCGCAGACGGAAAGCCGTCAAGAATTGCGCGCGGACTCTACCAGTCTCCGCCGCAGCTCGCTACGGACGGTGTCGAAGACGATCCCGAAGGCGTTACGTTTTGGAAGGTCAATCACGGCATCCGTCTGACGGGCATGCCTTCCTTCGGAAAGACTCTCGAAGACAAAGAGCTATGGCAGGTGACGCTCTTCCTTAAACATATGGACGCCCTTCCGCCTGCCCCGCGGCGCGTCTGGACGTCCGTTAAGAGCGAAGCGGCGCGATCCTAAGGGTGCGGCGTTGCTTCGACGTCCGTCGCCGGAGTTGCCGCGAAGATATACTGGTCGGTGTTTGACGAGTTCGGCGGCGGGCTATTAAACTGATATTGCATCGAGATGCCCGAAAGCACGGCCGCAGTCTCCGGGTAGATTTGCCCTTTGAGCGAACCGTCGCCGTTCACCGTTGCGACGACGTGGAGCTTTCCTTGAGGACCGGCTCCCAGACCAAGATCGACGCTGGACGGACCGATGTCGAACCAAATGTAGTCGCCGTCGCGGCCGCCGGCAACCGGAATGAAGAGCTTGTCGAACGTAGTGTGATAGAAGCCGCGAATGGTGCCGCTCGCGAACAACTCTAGGTCGAGACGGCCGGTCAGCGGATACGTCGACCCGTAGACTTCGGTGATTGCGGTTTTAAATTGTTGGCCGGTCGCCTGGGCGGACGCCGTGCTCGGCAGCGCCGCGAGGCTCATGCTTACGAGCGCAACGCCGCTAACGAACTGTATAACCAAGGACCGTACCATGCAAACTCCTCTCGATAGACCTTTCACAGGGAGTAGAGCGCTCAGCCTGGCGAGAACGTGACGAGAGTGGTACAACCAGCCGAAATCGACCTGCGGGGTCTCCCCGTCTGGGAACGTCCCGATCTCGTCCGCAAAGCACTGGATCGTCTTCCATCGGGAGGCTCGCTTACCCTTATAACGGAGAACGAACCGCGGGCGCTCTCGTTACGCGTCACGCAGGACCGGCCGGAGCGCTTCGTCGTCGAGACGCGCCGCGTCGCGAGCCGCGTCTGGCAGTTGCGCCTGACGTTCCGTGCCGGCGAAGGCGCCGATCGAAACTCGGCGGCGCAGCATCTCAGCCGATGTCCGCCGTTCGCAGCGCTCGATGCGGGCGTTCGCGCCGAGCTCGCCGCGGCCGCGGCCTGGCAGACTGGTCGCCGCGGACAGACTCTCGTCGCAGATAACGTCGATTGGCCGTTCATCGGCATGGTGACCGAAGGCATCGTCGCGCGAGCCAACGGCGGTGGACGCGACCGAGAGCGCATACTCTACGAGATTTTTCCATACGAGTTGTTTGGCGTCGCGGAGTATTTCGACCGTGGACTGAAGATGGCGCGCATCGCGGTCTTCTCCAAGACGGCACACGTGATGAAGCTGCCGTGGGACGTCGTCTCGCGGGTCGCGGGGCGCTATCCGGAGCTGACGAACGCGCTGGGGATCGTGATGGCACAGCGCTTACGGCTCTTAGCCGATGCGCTGAGCGTGCAAGGGTCGCTGCCGATTCTAGGTCGTATCGCGCGAGTGCTGCTGCCGTACGCGATGCCGGAACGCGGCCTCGCACCGGCCGCGGCATCGTTGTCCACGATCACGCAATCGCAGATCGCCGCAGCCGGCGGCACCGTGAAGGAAGTCGCGGCCCGCGCGATTGCCGAACTGGAATCGCGCAAGGCTCTGCGCCGCGAGCATGGCCACATCCGCTATCTCGATCGGGCAGTTCTCAAAGAGCTGATTCAGGACGTAAGCTGAGCGAATCCCGTATACGGTTGGAGCGCCTGCGGCACGATAATTGAGCCGTCGGCTTGCTGGTAATTTTCGAGAATGGCGAGCAGCGTGCGGCCGATGGCTAGCCCGGAGCCGTTGAGCGAGTGAACCAGCTCGGGTTTGCTGCTGGGTTCGGGCCGGAAGCGAATGGAAGCGCGACGCGCTTGGAAGTCGGTGCAGTTCGAACATGAGCTGATTTCGCGGTACGCATTGCTGCTGGGAATCCAGGCCTCGAGGTCGTGGGTTTTCGCCGCGTTAAACCCGGTGTCGCCCGCACAGAGCGCAACCACCCGATGCGGAAGCTCCAGCTCTTGGAGCAGCGATTCGGCATCGCGCGTGAGCGTCTCCAGGGCCTCGAACGAAGCCTCCGGCGCCGTTAGCCAGACCAGCTCGACCTTCTCGAACTGGTGCAAGCGCATCAGACCGCGAGTGTCCTTTCCGGCCGCGCCGGCTTCCTTGCGGAAGCACGGCGTATACGCAACGTACTTGAGCGGGAGTTCCTCTGCATCGAGTATTTCGCCGCCCCGCAGCGCGGTGAGCGGCACTTCCGAGGTCGGAATCATGAAAAGGTCGGCGCCCTCATCACGAAACATTGCATCCGAAAACCTGCTCAACTGTCCGGTCGACCACATCGTTTCGCGGGAGACCAACAGCGGTGGAGCGATCTCGAGGTATCCGCGCGAGACGGCGCGATCGAGAAAGAAGCTCGCGAGCGCGCGTGAGAGACGCGCGCCGGCGCCCCGCAAAACGACGAAGCGGCTTCCGGAGAGTTTAGCCGCCCGCGCGAAATCGAGAATGCCCAGCCGTTCGCCCAGCTCCCAGTGCGGTTTAGGCGTAAATGCGAGCTGCGCTGGCTCGCCCCAGCGGCGCAGCTCGACATTGGAAGCGTCGTCCTCTCCGGCCGGAACTGAATCGTCGAGAACGTTGGGCATATTCGCGAGCAGCGCGCGCAACGGCGAACGCTCGTCCGCGACGGAGAGGGTGCGTGCGACCTCCTCCAAGCCTTCGATCTGCCGCGCAAGCTCGTCGAGCTTCGGACGCAACTCGCGCGCCACTGCCGCCTTATCCTGCGCCTTGCCGATTTCGCCGGATAGGCGGTTCTTCTCGGCTTTCGCTCGCTCGACCGCGGTAAGCGCCGAGCGGTACTCTTCGTCGTAGCGAAGAATCTCGCCGACCGGTGAGGGATCGAGACCGCGTCGAAGGAGAGCGTGTCGCACGCGGTCGGGATCGTGCCGAATCAAAGCGATGTCCAGCATGGAGAAGCGCGCCCTTATGCAGTCCGTAAATCCAGTCCTACCGGGGACGGGCTTCGCGGCGGAACGATTGCTTCCGCCGGGTCAGGCAATCGTCGCGTTTTTTGCGCGCGTTACGATCGCGGCACCGGGGATCGAGTTGGTGGCGCTCGACGACGCGCCCGGGCGCGTGCTTGCCGAGCCGATCGCTGCCGACGACGACTATCCAAACGCGCCGCGTTCGCTGATGGACGGCTTTGCCTTGAGCGCGCAGGCGTCGCCCGGCGAGTTCGAGATCGTCGAGGACGTGCGGATGGGCGAAGCTGCGCGAAGCTCGATTGCGGCCCGATCTGCGGCGCGGATCCCTACCGGCGGCGTGCTGCCCGAGGGCGCCGACGCCGTGGTGCCGATCGAAGACGCGCGCGTCGGGGAGCGCACGCTGTTCGTCGAATCGCCCGTCGCTCCCGGCGAGAACGTCGCGCAGCGCGGGGCCGACATGCGTTGCGGCGAGACGGTGCTGGCGGCGCACAAACGGATTCGCGCTCCCGAGATCGGTGTGCTCGCGACGCTCGGCGTCACCTCGGTTCCGGTCTATCGCCGGCCCGTAATCGCGGTCTTCTCGAGCGGCGACGAGCTGGTCGATCCGGCCGTTTCCCCTCGCCAGGGTCAAATCCGCGATTCGAATCGTCATGCCGTCTCGGCGTCCTTGCGCGCGATGGGTGCTGTGCCCAGGCAGTATCCGACGCTGCGCGACGAAGCGCACGAGTTCGAAACGGCCTTGGCAAGTGCGCTTTCCGAATGCGACGCGGTCGTCGTTACCGGCGGATCCTCGGTCGGAGAGCGGGATCGTTTGCCACGCGCCGTCGCCGGGATCGCTGATCCGGGCATCGTCGTTCATGGATTGCGCGTCAAGCCGGGCAAGCCAACGCTTTTCGGCGCCGATAACGGAAAGCCGATTCTAGGACTGCCGGGCAACCCGACCTCGGCACTGATGATGCTGCAAGCGGTCGCGGCGCCGATCGTCGGCGCGCTTGTAGGCGCGCCGGTTTTTAGCCCGACGCGGCAAGCCCGTCTTGCCGAGCCTGCGTGCAGCCGCGCCGATTGGACCTGGTACGTTCCGGTGGCGCTGCGAGACGACGGCGCAGTGCCGCTCGCGTATCCGCTCCCGCTACGTTCCTTCTCGGTTAGCCTCACGGCGCGCGCTGACGGATTCATCGTCATGGAGGAGCGCGACGAAGAGTGGAAACCGGGGACGCCGGTTACCGTCACCCAATTCTTGGGAGGCTGACTTCATCTTGATTCGCCCCACGTCCGCCGTCGAAGCGATTCCGGCGACGACGCCGTTTATCGGTCCTGAGCAGTTGATGCGCGAGACCGGACAACGCGAATTCGTCCGCCTCGGTGCAAACGAGAGCGCGTTCGGCCCGTCGCCAAAGGCGGTCAGCGCGATGGAATCGGAGCTGCCGCGGCTCTCGTGGTACGGCGATCCGGAATCGCTCGACCTGCGCGATGCGCTGGCTGAAAAACACCGCTGCGTCGCCGCGCAAATCGTCGTCGGCTCCGGCATTGACGACCTCATGGGCTTGGCCGTGCGCGCGTTTGTTGCGCCTGGCGACTTGGCGCTTGCGACGCGCGGCACTTATCCAACCTTTGCCTATCACGTCACCGGCTACGGCGGCAGGCTGATGGAGGCTCCTTATAGCCGCGATGGTACGCCCGACTGCGACGCGCTGCTGGCGGTGGCGCAGCGAGCGGCGCCGCGAATCGTTTACCTTGCAAATCCCGACAATCCGAGCGGACGTTTCATTACGCGCGGCGAGATCGCGGCCTTCTACGAAGCACTGCCGCACGACACGCTCTTGCTGCTCGACGAAGCGTATGCGGATTTCGTAGAAGAGGCCGATCTGCTGCCACCACTCTTCGAAGATCGACTGATCAGATTGCGCACGTTCTCCAAGGCCTACGGCATGGCCGGAGCCCGCATCGGTTACGCGCTTTCGACCGAGAGTAACGCGCGGACGTTTCAGAAGATTCGACTCCATTACGGCATTAACCGCAACGCGCAGGTCGGCGCGCTCGCTTCACTAGGCGACGACGAGTTCCGCCGATACGTCGTCGCCGAGACGGCGCGGGCTCGCGAAGATTACTACCAGCTTGCGCGAGCCTTGGGTCGCGGTTACCTCGAATCGTGCACGAACTTCGTTTGCATCGAGATGGAGACGGCTGCGCGGGCGACCCTTGTGATGGACGAGCTGCTGGCGCGAGGAGTCTGGATCCGAAAGCCGGGCGCGCCGCCGCTCGACTCGTACGTTCGCGTCAGCGCGGGCACCGCGCCGATGCGCCAAGCCTTCGCTGAGGCGTTGCGCTCGGTGTTGGCCGAAATCTTGGTTTGAACGATGCGCTACGCGATCGTCTCCGACGTTCATGGCAATCTGGAATCGCTCGAGCGCGCTCTTTCAACCGTCGCAGAAGACGATGCATTGATCTCGCTCGGCGACGTCGTGGGATATGGGCCGAATCCGAACGAGTGCGTTGCGACCTTGCGCGGTCGCACCAGCCACGCCGTCTTGGGCAATCACGACTTGGCGGCGGTCGAGAACTTTGGTGTAGAGAATTTCAATAGCGCCGCCCGCGCCGCCATCGGTTGGACGCAGGGCGTACTCGACGAGCCAAGCCGTTCCTGGTTGAATGCGCTGCCGTACGAGCTTCGGCTGCCGGAGTTCTTACTCGTGCACGGCGCTCCGGTGAACTACTTCGAGTACATTCTTGACAAGGGTACGGCGGCCCGAGCTTTCGACCGCACCGACGCGCGCATCGTCTTCGTCGGACACACGCACATCGCCGAATACTGGACGCTCGACGCGAATGGAAGGGTCGGGCACAAACACATGCAGCACGGCGGCGAGCTCACGCTCGAGGACGATAAGCGCTACATCATTGACGTCGGCAGCGTCGGACAACCGCGCGACCTCAACCCGCGGGCGTGTTTCGTTCGTTACGATCCCGCCGAAAGGCGGGTAGAGTGGGTCCGCTACGAGTATCCAATCGAGGAGGTTCAGGCTAAAATGCGCGCCGCGGGCCTGCCCGCGCACCTCATCGAACGATTGAGCGTGGGACGATGAGCGGAGTTCCTTTCGACGATGGGAACTGCTTTGCGTGCGGTCCGGCCAATCCGATCGGGATGCACGTGCATTTCGATCGCGCCACGGATACCGACGGCGTGCTCGCGCGGCTCGACTTGGCTCAGGTCTATCAGGGTTGGCGCGGGATCGCACACGGCGGCATCGTAATGGCTTTGCTCGACGAAGCGATGGCACACGCGGCCGGCTTTGCAGGTCACCGCGGTGTTACCGCCAGCGTGAACGTGCGGTTTCGCAAACCGGTGCCGCTCGAACGCCCGATCGAGGTTCGAGGCCGCGTTGCCTGGCAGCGGCGCAATGTGTTGGGCGTTGAGGCGAGCATCTTCGATGCCGAGGGCCATCTGCTCGCGCACGCGCAGGGACACTTCGTCTCGCGCGGGAGGCTCGACGATGCCGCGGACCGGCGTAATCCGGCATTTCAAGCATGAAAAATCCGTCGAACTCTCCATCAATCGATAATCGCCGCGCGCGCTACGAGTACGAGGTACTCGAATCGCTCGAAGCAGGTCTTGCGTTGACCGGAACCGAGGTGAAATCCATTCGTGCCGGCGGCGCCAGCCTTGCAGAGGCGTACGCGCGCTTTCGCGACGGCGAAGCGTGGCTTCTCGGCATGCATATTCCGCCCTATCGTCAAGGAAGCTTTTCAAATGCCGAGCCGACTCGTCCGCGCAAGCTGCTGCTTCATAAGGAAGAGATCTCTCGATTGCAGAGCCGCGTCGGCGAGAAGGGTCTGACGGTCATACCGCTGCGCCTCTATTTCACGCGCGGCATCGCGAAGATTCAGCTTGGACTCGTGCGCGGCAAGAAGCTTTGGGACAAACGGGCTGCGGTCGCAAAACGCGACGTCGAACGCGAGATCGCGGCGCACGCGCGACGCTAGTGGTTAGGCGCGGCACGTGAGAGGCGCCCATCCCGAGCGTGAAGTCGAGCGCACCATCGAACGCAGCGGCGTTATCGCGCAGGGTGAGCGGGTGCTGGTAGCGTGCAGCGGCGGTCCCGACTCGATCGCGCTTGCTGCGGGGCTGCGTGCGGTGGCGCAGCCTTTGAAGCTTGTGCCGCGGGTGGCTTTCGTCAATCACGGATTGCGCGAATCGGCCTGGCAGGACGAGTGCGTCGTCTTGCAGGTGGCGGCCCAACTCGACCTGCCGGCCGACGTCGTGGCGCTACAGACGGAGGCGCGCGACGAGCAGGCGCTGCGAACGGCGCGGTACGACGCGCTGATCGAGCTCGCATGTCGCCGCGAATGCTCGGTCGTTGCCACGGCGCACCACGCCGAGGATCAGAGCGAGACCGTGCTCCTCGCGCTCTTGCGGGGCACCGGTCCGGCCGGGCTTCGGGGTATCGGCGCCCGCCGGCCGCTCGCGGCCGGTCTCGACGTAGCGCGTCCCTTCCTTGGAATTCCGTCGGAAACGCTGCGCGCCTATTGCCATGCGCGGGTCCTGCCGTATGCCGTCGATCCGACGAACTCGCAGACGAGCCTGCGCAGGAACGCCGTGCGCGAAGCCCTGACCGCGCTACGACCACTCTTTCCCGGACTCGACGCGGCGGTGGCGCGCGCGACCGAAGTCGTTACCGACGAGCGCGATGCTTCCCCGCGCGCGAGGTTGCGCCGCGGCGTACGAGCGGAACTAGAGCGGGAAGACGATCTCCGTGAGATAGACTTCCTGCACGTGGAGGCGGCGGTGCGAGCCCTCGAGGACGGCCGTACCGGCACCTTTCATATGAAGCCTGGGATCACTCTGAGAATCGAACGCGGCACTATCGCGGGTATCACGAAGGAATGAAGGCGACCCAACATGGAGGAGAGATCGGTCGCACGGTCTGCGCAGCGGATGAGATTGCCGAGACGATCGAGCGCTTGGCAGCTAGTGTCGCCCGGGATTATCAGCGGCAACCGCTCCTTCTACTCGGCGTGTTGAAGGGAGCGCTCTGCTTTACGGCTGACCTCGCGCGAGCGATCGCAGGCAAACCGGACGGTCCGAGCGAGATCATCGTGGACTATATCTTGATGGAACGGTACGGGTTCTTGGGCACCAAGGGGGGCCCAGCACGCCTCGGCATGGACTGCGCTACGCCCATCTGCGGCGCGAACGTGCTCGTCGTGGACGACATCGTCGACCACGGCCGCACTTTGGCGTTCCTTCAGAGGTTTCTCGGGGATCGCAAACCGGCGAGCCTACGAAGCTGCGCTCTCTTCGACCGCCCGGCACGCCGGGACGTTGACGTGCGTTTAGATTACGTGGGCGTTGCCATCCCCAACGTCTTCGCTATAGGTTACGGTTTGGACCACAAGGAACTCTACCGTAATCTTCCTTACGTCGCCGAGCTTCGAGAGGGTAGAACGGTTTAACGACAACGTGAGCAAGCATCTTAGGTCTATCGTCCTGATCATCGCGGCGGTCGTAGCCGTCTTCATTATCGTCGAGCGGTTCGTCCAGCAGCCAGAGGGTGAGACGAAGCTTGATTATGGAGCCTTTTACCAAAAGCTCGAGGCTGGGCAGATTCAGTCGTTCCATGCGACCGGGCTCAATGCGATCGGCGACCTTTCCAACGGCACGAAGTACTCGGTGGCCGTGCCGAATCTCGACCAGGCGTTCGTTGATAAAGTCTATCGGAAGGTAAAGAGCGGGGCGATCAGCTTCGATCAGCAATCGAGCAGCGGCTTATTCTCAAGCCTCATCACGCTTGGTCCTCTCGCGCTCATGGCGCTGCTGCTTATCTTTATCTTACGACAAGCGCAGAGCGGTGGAAGCCAGGCGCTCTCCTTCGGGCGGTCGCGGGCAAAAATGCTCTCCGAGAACCGCCCCAAGGTAACGTTCGCCGACGTTGCCGGCGTCGACGAGGCGAAAGAAGAACTGGCCGAGATCGTGGATTTTTTAAAGTATCCGAAAAAGTATCAGTCGCTCGGCGCACGCATTCCTAAGGGTGTACTGCTACTCGGACCTCCGGGAACCGGCAAGACGCTGTTGGCGCGAGCCATCGCTGGAGAAGCGGGCGTTCCGTTCCTTTCGATTTCGGGCTCCGACTTCGTCGAAATGTTTGTCGGCGTCGGCGCCTCGCGCGTCCGCGATCTTTTCGATCAAGCTAAAAAGTCAGCGCCATGTATCGTTTTTATTGACGAGATCGATGCGGTCGGACGCCAACGCGGCGCCGGCTTGGGCGGCGGTCACGACGAGCGCGAGCAGACGCTCAATCAGCTTCTCGTGGAGATGGACGGTTTCGATCAGAACACCGGCGTCATTCTCATCGCCGCCACGAATCGAGCCGACGTGCTCGACCCGGCGCTATTGCGGCCGGGACGCTTCGATCGTCAAATCGTCGTTGCACGCGCCGACTACAAGGGACGAGAAAAAATTCTTGAGGTTCACGCGCGAAACAAACCCCTCGGAAAAGAAGTCTCGCTCGAAACGCTTGCCAAGCGAACTCCTGGATTCTCGGGTGCCGATCTCGAGAACTTGCTCAATGAGGCGGCGTTGCTCGCCGCGCGGCGCAATAAGAACGTCATCGAAATGAACGATTGCGACGAAGCGATCGATCGCGTCATGGTAGGACCGGAGCGTAAGTCGGTCGTGATGTCGCAACAAGAGAAGGAAACGACCGCTTACCATGAATCGGGTCATGCAATTATTGGCGGATTGCGCGAGAAATCCGACCCGGTGCACAAGGTAACGATCATCCCGCGCGGGATGGCGCTCGGGATCACCTGGTCGTTGCCCGAAGACGATCGCCACAACCGAACCAAAGAAGAGCTGCTCGCGATGATCACCCGTGCTATGGGTGGACGGCTCGCCGAAGAGATCAAATTCGGCGACGTCACGACCGGCGCGAGCAACGACTTCGAACAGGCGACCGAACTCGCGCGCCGGATGGTGACGCAGTACGGCATGAGCGACCTCGGTCCGATCCAATTCGGACGCGGCGGCGCGCACCAAGTCTTTCTAGGCCGCGATATTAGCGAAGAGCGTAACTACTCCGAAGAGGTGGCGAGCAAGATCGACGGCGAGGTGCGTAAGATAATCGAGACGTGCTACGCGGACGGCAAGCGGATTCTCGATGAAAATTGGGCCAAGGTCGAGCGAATGGTGGCGTCGCTGCTCGAGTACGAAACGGTCGAAGCTGAAGAGGTGCGAGCGATTCTCTCCAACCGGCCGTACGACCGGGTAACCGGTAGCGAGGCGACCCCGGCCGAACCCCCGGCCGATCGGCCAATCGCAGACGAGCCGAAACGCGCCGAGAAACCGTCGCGCATACCGCCGAAAATTTCTCCGGAACCGGCATGATTCTGCGGACGATCGCAACGGCTGCGACGCTTGGCGCCGCATCCTTTCTTCTTGGTGTGCTGCCTGCAACCGCGGCGATGGCGCAGCAGCTCGGCTCGCTGCCGCGCGGCGGGTCGTACGTGCTCGATCCGGACCCGACCGTTGGCTCGGCGGCAATCGGCCTCTGGTTTCGTGCGCCGGGTGCCGGCTACGACAACGAAACCCCCGGCATCTCGGATTTAGCCGCAACCGCCGCGGCGGTAATGCCGCTCGCCAGCGGAAAATCGCTCTACGGACTGGTGCACTCGGTCGGGGGCGAGCTCAATATCGAGGTCTACCCCGACATCGTTGGGATCGGAGCGATCGTTCCATCTTCGGCTGCGCGGCGCGTCGTGGCGGCGATGACCGCCGCGTACTTTGCGCCTGCGGTTGACGATGGCGCCCTAAAAACCGCGCGCGCCAATGCTGCCGTACTTGGCGTACAGGAACGCTACGAGTCCGATGCGACGCTGCACGATCTGCTCTTCCGACAAATATTTACTGGCGGCCCGGCGCATTATCCGACCCTCCCGAGCACGGTCTCCGCGCTCACCAGCATCACCGCGCCGCAAGTGAACGCGTTTGCGAAACGAGCCTTTCGGGCCGAGAACGCAGTCTTGACCTTGACCGGCAACGTGGATGCCTCGAGCATTTCTGCGGTTACGGATGGGGGCGGCGCGGGCGCGATGGACACCCCGTACGACTCTCCGCTCGCGCCGGCGCCGGCCTCGACGACCACGATGGGGGCCGTTGATGGCGTCGGTCTGGCGTGGATTGGTCCGCCAATCTCCGACCAAAAGGCTGCGACGGCGCTGGATTTCGTTGCCGACTATCTCTTCCGCGACCAAACCGGCGTGGTCTCAAAAGATCTCGATAAATCGCACAGCGATGCGGTTGTGGCCGGTCAGTTCATCACGCTTCACGATCCCGGCGTCATGGTCGTGACGATCGGCGGCGACAGCGCAAATCAAGCCGAGCAACGGGTGCTGGCCGCGCTCGACACTCTGCGCGAACCGATTGATAAGGCAACCTTCGATGCGGCGCGCGAGGCCTTTCTCTATCACGTTGCCGCCGACACGCAGACCCCCCAGCAGCGCGCCGATAATCTCGGCTGGTATAGCGTCGAAGGGAGTCTCGAGTACGCGCCCGGTGCGCTTAATGGATCGTACGAACGCGCTGCTCGCGCGCTCGACCCGCAGTACGTGGCCGACGTGGTGCGCAAATATCTCGGCAAACCGGTCGTCGTCGATCTAAGAGCGGCGCCGCCTCCAAAGGAATCTTCGCAGTGAGACAGCTTCTTTTCGTTGTGGCCGTGCTGGCGATCGCGGCGGGACCGCAGGCGGCGTTTGCCGCGACGGGCGTCCCGGTGCCGAGCGTCGAGGTCGCGAACGGCGCGACGATCGTTAGTCAGTCCGATAGCAGTGCCTCTCTCGTCGGCGTTGCGTTCGTCGTTCGCGCCGGACTCGATCGCCAAACGATGAAGCAGAACGGTTTAGCGGCCCTTGTCGCGCAGACGATCATCCGCACTCCGGTCGGCGGACAGGCTAACACGCCCGGGATGCCGCTCGAAGACGCGATCGCCGCGCGCGGGGGCTCGGTGCGTTTTACGGTTGATCCCGGAGACGTCAGGTTCTACATCGAGGCGCTCGCGGCCGACGCACCCGCCGTTCTCGATCTCTTCCGTGCGGCGCTAACAGCGCCCGACTTTTCATCCTCGACGATACGCGAAGCGCGATCTGCGCTGGTGCGTCAAATTGCGGCGAGCCAACAGGTCGCGCTGCAAGTCGGTCTCGACATGCTCAACGCGGCGTCATCAGGGCAAGCGAATGCCGGTCTCCCCGAGTTGGGCACGCCGGCGTCGCTCGCGCAGTTTTTCTCCAGCGACGTTCGGGCATTCTACCACGCCTATTATCGTCGCGGCGGGACGCTGGTCAGCGCGGCCGGACGACTCGACGCGCTCGCGCCGAGTGCGCTCGCGGCGCTTGCAACGGCCCTTCCGGAGGGAACGACTGCGCCGGTGACCGTCCGGACCCCGGCGCTAAACGGCGCCACGCATGAGATCGTCGCGCATCGCGATATCTCGTCGCCGTGGTTGATCGCACAGTATCCGGCGCCGAAGGTCGACAGCAAAGACTTCGGCCCAATGCTGGTATTAGCCGCGTTCGTTCGGCGCACGCTCTCAGACATCGCGCAGGTCCCCGGTGTGGTTTCGCCGACCTTCGCATCCCGCTCGGTTGGCGCCGTCTATGCCTACGATAGAACTCCCGCCAGCTTGGTGCTTTACGTCAACGGCGGATTGAACGGGAGCCCCAGCCGCGCGTTCGCTACCGCGCTCTCGATCGTCAACGTGCTGGCCGCAACGCGGCTGCAGGGTTCGATCGAGGAGTTCAAGGCAGAGGCGGCCGGTGATTTCGCCAACGACGCAACCACGCTCGAAACGCGTACTTGGCTTGCGGCCGTCTTCTCGCGCGAGAGCGCCTCGCCCGATTTCATCAATCGCGCGCTGGCGGCGATCTCGGCGACAACGCCCGATGACGTGCAGCGAGTTGCGCGAACCTATCTGGGCAATCCGACGATTGCTCTGGTTCTGCCCCGCGGAACAAACCTCCAGGATTGAACGTTGCGCTGGTTCACGACTACCTGAACCAGCGGGGCGGCGCCGAACGCGTCTTCGCCCACATCGCGCAGGCCTGGCCCCAAGCTCCGATCTACACGGCGCTCTATGACGAGCGCGTCGTAGGCGATCTCTTCCCCGCGAGCCGAGTACGCGGCTCGCATCTTGGGCGGATCCCGTTTGCAAACCGCTACTTTCGAGCGCTCGCGCCGCTCTATCCCAAAGCCTTCGAGGCTTTCGACCTGCTTGGCTTCGATGCAGTCGTCAGCTCGACTACCTCGTGGGCCAAGGGTGTGCGCGTTCCGCCCGGCGCCGTTCACGTCTGCTACATCAACACGGTCAGCCGCTTTGCGTTCGCGCGTGACGAGTACGTTCCGCGCCTCGCGCGCCCATTTGTAAATCGCCTCATCGCCTGGGATCGGGAAGCGGCGAAACGCCCGACGCGCTTCGTCGCAAACTCGCGCAACGTCGCCGAACGGATCCGCAAATACTATGGTCGCGATTCCGAGGTTCTTCACTGCCCGGTCGATCTCGATCGCTTCAGCGTCGGCCCCGGCGACGGCGACTACTTCATCGTTGCTTCGCGGCTCCTGCCGTATAAGCGGATTGATCTCGCCATTGGGGCCGCGGCGATCGCAAACGTGCCGCTGCTGATCGCCGGCACCGGCCCGGCAGAACGTTCGCTGCGCGAGCGCGCGCAAGGAACGACGACGACGTTGCTCGGCTACGTGAGCGACGCGCGCCTCAACGAGCTGATCGGAAAGGCGCGCGCGGCGGTCGTACCGGGCGAGGAAGACTTTGGTCTCGTACCGCTCGAGGCGGCAGCCGCCGGGCGCCCAACGATCGCTTACCGCGGCGGCGGCGCGCTCGAGACGATCGTCGAAGGCCAGACCGGCGCGTTCTTTGACGAGCCGAATGCGGAGTCACTCGCAGCGGTTCTAAGCAGCTTTGATGCATCGCGCTACAATGCGCAGCTTCTCCGGTCGCACGCCGAGCAGTTCTCCCCGGAAAACTTCACCGCGCAGCTGCGCGCGATCGTAGAGCGCGTCTATCGAGAGAAAAGCGCCCTTGGATAGGATACGGCCGACCTACATCGCCGCGGCGGTTTTTGCGGCGGTTTATATAGCGCTCGATTTCAACAGGCTTTATGCGTTGCGGTATGGCGCCGATCTCGGGACGTATCTGCAGACGCTGGTGAATCTGCAGCACGGCTCGTCGTGGAACTACGGTGAGTGGAAACATCACTTTCAGGTGCACGACTCTTGGATTCTGACGTTGCTCGTCCCGGTCGTCGCGCTTTTTCCGCGTGCGCAAACGCTAATCGTCGTGCAGGTGCTGGCGGTTGCGATGGCGGCGATTCCGCTGGTCCTGCTGGCGCGAGAGCTCGGGGTCGGCGCGCGCGCGGCGAACTTGCTCGGCATCGCGTATTTGTTGAGCCCGGCGGCGCAAGGGCTAAGCTACGATAATTTTTCGGAGAACGTCTTCGTTCCGCTGCTTGCCTTCAGCGGAGCGCTGGCGGTCCGCAAGCGCGCCTTTTGGTGGGGGCTGGTCTGCGCGCAGCTGTTGATGGGGCTCAAGGAAGATCAGATTTTGTTCGTGCTCTGGTTTGCAATCGCGTGCGCGCTTTGGTGGGACCGGAGAATCGGTCTCGCGCTTTGCGTTTTAGCGATCACCAATGGCGTTGGTTATTGGACGTTCGAGCGCGCCTTTGGCGTGCGGCCGAACGATCCCGGCTATTCGTTGCAGATCTTCAACCTCGGCGGAAAGATATCCATGGCGCTATTGTTGCTGGCACCCTTTGCATTTGCGCCCCTGATGGTCGGACGCTGGCTTCTGCTCGGAGCGCCGTTGCTTGCCGAGATCGTCTTCATGCAGCCGTGGAACTACGAACCGAGCCGTATCGGATCGCACTACGTCGCGCCGCTTCTGGCCGCAACGGCGATCGCCGCGGCTTTCGGAATGGGACGCCATCCGGGTTTCGGCCGCGCGGTCGTGCCGTGCGCGCTCGTTGTAATGCTGCTCTTCAACGATACCGTTTTGCGACCCGGACGCTGGCCGTACATCGCGGATTGGAATGCTTACGCGAACGCGGTCGAGACCCGTGAGAGCGCTCAATCGCTCTTGCTTCACCGCCGCGACGAAGGCACTTGGGCGGTCGCGGCCGCGAATCCCAACGTCCGCCTCGATCCGCGCGCCGATCCGCTCTTTCCGCGCTGCCCGGCCTACGATAGGAGTGCGCCTGCGTTCTTCGCAAGCATGACCGGACGCATGCCGCAGCGCTTATGCGGAGGGGTGCCGGTCCGACCGTGAGCGGTCTCACGACGCTGCGCTTACCCGCAGTTCGGGAAGATCGCGGGCGTTTTGCCGCATTGCGCGGCAAGCGCGTGCTGATCTATTGGCCGCACGGATTCGGCGACTGGGTTACCTTCGGCGCGATCGCGCCGTTGCTCGAACCTACCAACACGTACGCGATCACCCGCTTCGGCGACGACTACGTCAGCCTCATGGACGGAAACGCACTCGTCGAGCCGCTGCTCAGCGGTGTGCGGGTTCCAGACGACGGGGCGTCGCGCGGAGCGCGCCATCTCGGTTTGAGCTTGAAGCGTTGCGACGGCCGAACCGTGAGCGTCGAACTTCCTGCGACGCTCGACGCCGCGGTCGCGGGCTTTACGCCGGAGGTTCTGCTCTGGACCGACTATCTTGAGACCGAAGGACGCACGCCCTATCCGTTTCATACCAAAGCTCGGAACCTCGTGCGCCTGCTCGTTGCGCCCGAACGCCTTGCCGGCCTCGATCTTGCCGCGCCGCTCTCGAATTCGATCGACTTTTCGGCTCCGCACGCGACGCAGCAGCGGCTCGACGAACGGCTGCGTGGCTTTGCGCCGCCGGGTTCGCGCCTCGCGGTGATCTCGCGAAGCGGGCTCACCGCGGCGCGCAAGAACTGGGGAGACGGCTCGGAAGCGAGCGCGCTGGTCGCAGCAATGCGCCGCCAATCGCCGCAGTGGCGCTTCATCTCGATGGACGACGAGGATCTCGGCGACGGGGTCGCCGGTTTCCGCCGGCTCTTCGCCGATCTCGACGAACCGTTTGCGCGGCTCTACAAAGCGCTGAGCAACCGCGTCAACCTATTCGTCGGCATTCCGGCCGGCCCGCTGCACTTCACACTCGCGCGCGGCGGGATTCCGACGGTCGGCTTATGGATCGCGCATCATCCCGATTGGTACGACGAGCCCAACCCCGCGGCGATCCATCTGATCGGACGATATGTCCCCGATCGCGGCTTCGAACGCAGAGCGGCTACGACGAGCAAACCCCCCTCGCTGCAACACCGCTTGGAGTATCTCGACACGAACGCGATTCCCACCGATGCGGTAGCGGCAGCTGCAGCGGAGCTGCTCAAGTAACCTTCTGCCCGGCCAAGAGAAAGACGATCGAGACCGCGTTGAAGAGTGAGTGCGAGATCATCGAGGCGTAGGCGTTTTGAGTCCGGTAGTAGAC
>JBAVSO010000097.1:0-12246 GCA_049695635.1 Candidatus Cybelea sp.
ATCGAGAAGCTCGCACGTGATGCCGCGCGCCAACAACGCACGCGCGTGCTCACGTAACGCGCCGAGACCGGCGGCATCGAAGGCGGCGTAGAGAACGCCCTCGCGACGCAAGCGAGCGTCGATGCCGCCGGCATCGTGCACCCGCGCAACGTAGGCCGGGTATTCTTCGAGCGACGCCGCGCAGAGCGCAAGCAATGCTTGGTTGGTAATGCGCTCGGTATACGGCGCTAGCAATCCGGCGCCGGCCCACGATGCTGCGCGCGCAGGCTCGCCGCGATCGTACACGCGCACGCACGCGCCGCGCTCGGCAAGCTCGAATGCAATCGAAAGCCCGATGAGTCCGGCCCCGATAACGACCACATCGCCGCTACGATCGCTCATCGATGGCTGGTTTGACGGCGCGCAGGTTACTCCGGTTTTTGCCCGTGCTTCCCTGGACCGCTACCTCGTCGGCGAGCCGCGGGCCATCATGCGTCAGGACTCCACGCATATCAGCGTGCTGACGGTCGGAGAGCTACAGATGGGCATCGTTGCGGCTCGAACGGGGCGCGCCGAGCTCGAGCGGTGGCTCACATTTGATCTGATCGCGCGATTCCGACGGTGTACGACCGCAAGGGTACCAGTTGTCGGATCCGCCGAGCAGTACAACGAGGACGAGGGCGTCGAGGCGGCGGTAACATTGTAAACTTAGGCGCCTCTGAACCAACAGCCGCGCCCCTGCAGGTTGCGCTACATTCCGAGGTAGACGGGACCCTCGCCGCCCTGGGGCGGTACCCACGTGATGATTTGATAGGGATCGGCGATGTCGCAGGTCTTGCAGTGGACGCAGTTTGTAAAATTGATCTGGAGACGCCCTTCGAACTTTCCGTCGCTCTTCTCGAACAACGGCTCGTAAACCGCCGCCGGACAGAAGTATTGGCATGGGTTACCGTACTCTGCCGTGCAGCGGTCGCGGCAGATGTTGGTATCGGAGACGATTAAGTGGCTCGGCTGATTCTCTTCGTGCATCGTTCCGCTATTGTAGACGTCGGTCAGCTTATCGAACGTCAGCACGTTGTCAAGCCGCGCGCGTGGGGTTTGCGGCGGCTCCCAACCCATCTTCACCATGCGCGCGTAGCCCGGCTCGCTCGGCAGTTTGTCTTTGAATCCGAATCCCGCGCCGCCGGTAAGCGTCGAGAGACCCGCATTTACCAAGCCGGCCAACAATCCGTTATGGAAGCCTTGATGGAAGTTCCGGGCGGTGCGCAGTTCGGCGTAAGCCCACGACTCTTTAAAACGGCGCTCGAACGAGGCGAGCGTCGTGCTGTCGAAGCTTTCCGCCTGAATCGCCTCCCAGAGGGTCTCGGCGGCGAGCATGCCCGATTTCATGCCGAGATGAATCCCCTTGAGGCGCATGCCGTTCAAGAAACCTGCCGAGTCGCCGACGATCAGCAATCCGTCGGCGTACGGTCTCGGCATCGCAAAGAGGCCACCTTCGGGAATCGCTTTCGCGCCGTATCGAACGAGCTTCGCGCCGTCAAGCATCCGCGCGATCGCTGGATGCTCTTTCATGCGTTGCAGCTCGTTGTGCGGGTCGGTCGTCGGATTCTTATAATCCAACCCCGTGACCATGCCGATATCGAGCACGTTCCCGGCCATTCCG
Organism: Candidatus Cybelea sp.; assembly: GCA_049695635.1. Taxonomy (GTDB): domain Bacteria; phylum Vulcanimicrobiota; class Vulcanimicrobiia; order Vulcanimicrobiales; family Vulcanimicrobiaceae; genus Cybelea. Next base: position 1,643 of record JBAVSO010000097.1, read on the forward strand.
TAGATGAATCCGCCGCCGAAAGTCTCGGGCGGAAGCGGATAGCCGAGCGTATGAATGACCGCGCCCGCTTTGAAACGGTCGTCGGGAAGTTGCCAAAGCTCTTTGACGCCGGCGGCGTAGACTTGCGGCTCGCGTCCTTCGTGAAGACCAAGACGCGATGCCGCCTGTTTTGCAAGTGTCCCCCGCGGGCCTTCACCGAGAACGACGACCTTCGCGAGAATATCCGCGCCCGGCTCGTAGTTCGATCTCGGTGTGCCGTTGTGGTCGAGCCCTTTGTCGCCGGTGCGCACGCCCACCACTCGATTCTCGTGCCAGAGCAGTTCTTGCCCCGGAAATGCGGGGAAGACTTGCGCACCCGTCTCTTCGGCTCGATCGCCTAACCATTTGCAGAGCTTCTGCAGCGAGGTTACGTACTTGCCGTGATTGTTCAGCGGCGCCGGCGTGAACGGCGCCTTGATCTTTCCGCGCGAAGTGAGGAACCAAAGCTGATCGCTGGTCACGGGTGACTCTACCGGAGCGCTCTCGCGCCAGCCCGAAAGCAGCTCGTCGAGCGCGCGGGGATCCATGACGGCGCCCGAGAGCCCGTGGTGGCCAATCTCGCCGCCCTTCTCGATCACCAAGACCTCGAGTGCGCGGCCGGCCGCCCGCGCGAGCTGTCCGAGCCGAATCGCCCCGGCCAGGCTGGCGGGGCCCGCCCCAACGAAGAGGACGTCAACTTCCAATCGATCGCGTTGCGGCATCGTCGGCTACTTAAACGGCACGGAAGCCGACTCCTCAGCTAGCATCGCGATCGCCGCGATCACGGCGGTGCGGTGCATCGCCAGGCGCGTCGGCCATGGCGCCACGGATGGCGTCTCGAACGTCAGCGCGTGGCGTGCGGCCTCGCGCGAAATCGCCATCGAGTAGGAGAGCGCGCCAAGCATCCCCACTTCGTGCGCGGCGTCGGCGACGACACGCCCGCGTTGGCGTATGCAATGCGCGTCGTCAAGGGGGCCGGCGAGATCGAATGTCGCTTCGAGCGGGTCGATCGCGAAGCCGTCCGCCTCGAGCGCGGCGATTACGTGACGCCCGATCTCGCCGCCGCCGTACTCATAGCAGTAGAATCCAACGGCATCGTAATCTTCGTGCAAATCGAGCGAGAGCGCGAACTTTAGCCCGCGGTTGGTCGCAAGCACGGCGCTTGCTTCGCGCGAACCACCCGTCCCGCCAAAGGTGCGATTGACGTCAACGCGACGGGCGTTCTCGCGCGTGCCGGCGATGAAGCCGGCGGCGTTAACGCACGGCCAAATGCGATAGCAGAACGACGGATCGAGCGCACCGGTCTCGACCAGCTCGAGCAACGCCCACGAGCCAGCCGGCTCGTCGCCGTGGACTCCTGCCGCGATCGTAATCGCCGGCATGGCCGGATCCCCGGCGTCCACACAGAGCAGCGCGCGCTCCGCCTTCCCGCACTCGATCTCGCGCAGATGCAGGCCATTGCCGCGCATCGCCTCCCAGCGCCGCTTTAACTGACGGTAGGTTCCGCCCGCCGTTCTCACGCAAGCTAAGACCCATGGAGGTTTCAATGCGTCGCAGCTTCGGCAGTGATAACAACGCCCCGATCGCGCCCGAAATCTTGCAAGCGATCGTCGAAGCCAACCACGGCGATGCGGTCGGATATGGCGAGGACGCGTGCACCGCACGGACGATCGAGCGTTTCAAACGGCATTTCGGCGAGCGAACCGAGGCCTATCTCACCTTCAACGGGACCGGCGCAAACGTCGCCGCGCTCAGTTCCCTACTGCGACCCTGGGAAGCGGTGCTCGCTCCGGCGACGGCCCATCTGCAGACCGACGAATGCGGCGCGCTCGAGCGGTTCAGCGGATCGAAAGTCATTCCGGTTGCGACGCACGACGGCAAGATCGGTCCGGACGATATAGACCGATACCTGCATGCGGGGAGGGACGCGCACTTTCCTCAACCGCGGGTCGTCTCGGTCTCACAGGCGACCGAGCTCGGTGGCCTTTACGAGCTCGACGAGTTGCGCGCGCTTAGCGCCTTCGCTCACGAGCGCGGCTTGGTCGTTCACATGGACGGCGCGCGGATCGCCAACGCCGCCGCGGCATTGGGCGTAACGCTGCGCGAAGCGACGGTCGACTGCGGTGTTGACGTGCTCAGCTTCGGCGGCACTAAGAACGGGTTGATGCTCGGCGAAGCGATCTGTTTTTTCAATCCCGATCTCCATCGCGGATCGGCTCCGTTCGTGCAGATGCAGTCAATGCAGCTCGCCTCGAAGATGCGCTACCTCGCCGTCCAACTCGACGCGCTGCTCGTTGACGACCGCTGGTTGCGCTACGCTTCGCACGCGAACGCAATGGCTGCCCGTCTCTACGACCGCGTTCGAACGATAAGCGGCATCCGCGTGACGCGTCCCGTTCGCTGCAACGCCATCTTTGCAACCCTCGACCGGTCCGCGATCGAACGAATCCAGCGCGACTTTTTCTTCTTCGTTTTCGACGAATCGCTGCCCGAAGTGCGCTGGATGACGCACTGGGCGACGGCCGAGCAGGACGTAGATGAGTTTGCCGCGTGCGTTAAAGCCGCGGTCGAACGCGACTAGCGGCGGAGCATTCGGCGCTCGGGACGTCCGTCCGGCGCGCTTTGCGCCGCCCCGTCGTCAACGAAGCCCTTGCGCCGATAGAACGACCACGCCCGCGCGTTGCCCTCCATGACTCGCAACGACACGCCTCCGATGCCATTGCGTCTAGCCCAATCAACCACCGCCTCGACAAGCGAATCGGCCACGCCGGTGCCGCGCGCAAACGGCGCGACCCACATCGAGATCAACTCGATTTCATTCTCCTCGCCGGAGGTGGACCCGCTCACTATCCCTGCCGGAGCTCCCTCTAAATAAGCAATGACGTTGAACGGCACGTTGGTAAGCCGCTCGCGCCACCGCTCTTCGGTATCGCCGTCGCCCTGCCATGACTCGAGCGTCGATCCGAAAGCATAGGGTGCCTCGCGGAGCGCTTCCAAGCGCAGCTCGCGGAAGAGAGGCCACTCATCGGCCGTCAGCACGCGTAGCGAAACGCCGGGCGTTGCCAAAGGACGGCGCTAGGCCGTCCAGTCGAGCATCGCGTTCCACTCCGGCTTGGGGAATCGCTGTTTCGACTTGATCGCTTCGACGTACTTGCGCTTGCCGGCGCGGTTGCCTTTGCCGAGCATCAGGCCGCCGACGAGCCGATCTTCCCAAAAGAAGAGCGCGCGATACCACTTCTTCTCGCGGTCGATCTTGCGCGCGATTTCGAGATCGGGCCGCAAGTCGGTTCCAAGTCCGAACTGCGTGATCGTCTGACCCTTGAAGAGCAGCGACGAATACTCCGGCACGTCGTGGTACTTCTCGCTGCCGCCAATCATGTTAAGTGCGACGACCTTACCGTGTGCGCCGGCGTTGTTCCACGTCCCCATGCGATAACGGATCTCGAGGATCGGGTCGTAGAAATCTGCGACGTCGCCGGCCGCGTAAACGTCCTTGACATTTGTCTCCAAATGGTCGTCGCAGAGAATCCCGTTCTTGCTGGTGTGAATCCCGGAGCCTTCGCAGATTTCGGTGTTCATCGCGAGCCCGAAGCCGTACGCGTAGCACTCGGCGGCGATCTCGTTGCCGCTGCTCGTCCGGACTTTGGTGATCGCGCCGTTCGACCGGACGAACTCTTCGACTTCCTCGCCGTAGTGCATGAATACGCCGTCGGCGCCGGCGGCTTCGTGAAGCAGCGCGCCCGCCTCCTCGTCGATGATTCGGTGCAGGCCGCGCGGACCGCGCATCAGCCAATGCGTTTCGAGCCCGCGCGACGCAAAGGCCTCGGCGAGCTCGTAGGCGATGAACGAGCCGCCGATTGCGACCGCAGCGCGGCTGCGGTCGATCTGCTCCGATATCGCACGCGTATCGTCGAGATACTGAAAGGCATAGAGGTTGGCGGCGCCCTCGGACCCCGGCTTGCCGGTCGGATTCGGCCGGCCGCCGGTCGCGATCAGCAAGGCATCGTACGGATACGATTTGCCGTCCACTTGGACGGTCCGTTCCTCGGGAACGATGCGCTCGACGTGCGTACGCAGCTTGAGGTTGATGCGATGCTCCTCGTGCCAGGCAAGATTTCTGATCATCACCTTGGCTTCGGGAATCTGCTTGCGCAGCATCGGCGGAAGCGAGATGCGATTGTAAAGCGTGTATGGCTCGTCGCCGAAGAGCGTGATCTCGCAGGACGGGTCGTGCTTGCGCAGTTGCTCGGCTGCGGTCGTTCCCGCGAATCCGTTGCCGACGATGACGTACTTGCGGGCGTCGCCGCCGGTCGCGCTATCCATGCAGTCCGAGCGCGACCATCATCTCGAAGCCGACGGTCAGCGCCCGCTCGTCGATGTCGAAACGTGCGTTGTGATGCGGCTGCTGCCCCAGGTTCTCGCTCCTCGCTCCAATCAGAAAGTACGCGCCGGGCCGCTCTTGCTGCATGAACGACATATCTTCCGACCACATGACGATCCCGTGCGGGTCGACGACGTTTTCGGCGCCGACGACTTCGTGCGCGACCGCACGCACGACGGCATTCATCGCGGGATCGTTGACGGTCGGCGGATAGACCCAATGATATTCGAATTTGTATTCGAGGCGCATGGCGCTGCACAGCCCGGCGATGAGCCGCTCGATGCGTTCGGGCAACGCCTTGCGCACGGTGTCGTCGAAGGCTCGGACGGTGCCCTGCATTTGGGCGCGCTCGGGGATGACGTTGAAGGTCGTGCCGGCGTGAAGCGAGCCGACCGTCACCACGACCGGCTGCGGGGGTGCCACCTCGCGGCTCGCAATCGTCTGCAATAATGACACGAGTTCGGCCGCGCCGACGATCGGATCGATCGCCTTCTCGGGCATCGCACCGTGGCCGCCCTCGCCGATCAGCTCGATGTCGAAGCGATCGGACGACGAAAAGAAGGGACCGTCGCGAATGCCGACCTTTCCGGCCTCGAGCCCGCTATAAAGATGGAGCGCAAAGGTGCGGTCGACGTGCGGGTTCTCGAGCGCGCCGTCGTCGATCATCTGCTTGTTGCCGGAGAAGCCCTCCTCGCCGGGCTGAAAGCAGAAAACGAGCGTGCCCGGGACTTCGGAGCGGCGCCGATAAAGCTCGCGCGCCGCGGCCAAGAGCATCGCCATGTGTCCATCGTGACCGCACGCATGCATGACGCCGCCGTTGCACGAGCGATACGGCGCGTCGTTGAGCTCCGCGACGGGCAGCGCGTCCATGTCGGCGCGCAACAGCGTCACGAGCCCCGGCCTACCGCCTCGAAGCGTCGCGAGCACGCCGGTCTTGCCGACACCGGTGCGAATCTCGTCGAAGCCGAAACCGCGCAGCTCGCGCTCGATGAACGACGCCGTCTCGTATTCTTCCATCGACAGCTCGGGGTGCGCGTGAAAGTGACGCCGGTACTCGACGAGCTCGCCTTGCGGCGCTGCGGTCTTACTTGCCGAGGTCAATTGGTCTGAACCAAAGGCGATCGTTGGCGTAATCGAAGATCAAATCGAAGCTGCTCAGCGTATCGCGCCCGATCAAACCGTCGTAATCGCGATCTTGAGCGTACTGCGCGGAGGGCACGACGACTTGCACGTCACCAAAGACCCAGTCTGCCAAAACGAGCCGCTTCATCGTGATGTGCTTGATCCCAAAGGGTTTACCACCGAGCGTGACCATCTCTTCCTGATCCGGCGTGCCACGCGGAATGTTGTTGGGAAACTGCGAGAAATAGTGCGGGTAGAGCGTCGAGTAATCGGCGCCGAGATCGGCAACGAAGTAGCCGGGCAACCCGCTAAACGCCGCTTTGACCAATGGAACGCCGTAGTCCATCCGCAGCGGGAGCGCCGACCATCCTGCGGCTTGCAAATCCGGCGGCACCGAACGCAGGAGCGTCAAGCTCTTCTTATCAAAATCGACTTTCAGCGCGCCGCTTGCGATGAAGTCGGTGCCCAGCAAACCCACGACGCGCTGGCTGGGAAGGTCCTCCTCAAATGCAGCGGTCGAGAAAGCCACGTTCCTAGCAGTTAAACCTCCGATGGTGAAGTCGGGCGCGCGCGCGTTGGCCAGCGTGAAGTCGCCCGCAAAACTGATGCGCATCGCCCCGGTCGAACTCATACCGAGGTCGCTCGCCACCTGTGGGTCGATCAGCAGCTCCGAGGATCCGGAATCGAGGATGAAGTCGAGACCTCGCCCGCCGATCGAAACGGTGACGATGATACCGTTATCGGTAAACCGCGCCGGGATAACGACCGAATCGCGGTCGCCCAAATCGAAGAGCGGTTTCGATTGCGGGATCGTCAAATCCAGCGAGCTCGGCGCTACCCTTTGGCAACTCGACAGCGTCGTCTGGAGCGTTACCGAGCTGCCGTCTTGCTCGTAGGCTATCGCGTGCGGCATGGTGCGGCCGGAAACGGACTGGTAGTCACTGTACTGCCACACCTGTTTGTGGCCGTCGTAATCGGTCATCTCGAGACGATCTAACAGATAGGTCCGCTCGTCGTAGTAGCGCCGCTCGATCAGTCCGTTGCTCGGAGCCACTTCTACGACCAGTTTTGGCGATGAATCGCCGGTGACACCGAGTAGTTTGACGCCGGTTTGACCTTGAGGCTTGCGCAGCGCGACGACGAACGGATCGACGTCTTGAAAGAAGTCCGAAGACGGCAGTACTAGACCGTTGGGATTCTGATGCCATTGCCGCCCGCGATACTCGCCATACGACCTAACGAAGCCCCCTTCTTCGACCGTCGTGCGATAGTCGCCGCCGCTCCACAGGCTGGTCGTCGCCCAGACGTCCCCCTCGGGTGAGACGGTGCGGGTGACCATACGATATGCCCCGGCCTCAAATGTGCCGGCGGCATGCCGGTTTCGTTCGAAGAGTTGCGCGACCGATATGTTCGCCGGAGCGTAAGCGACCGTAGCAGCCGGCGCCGCGGGCGCGCCCAAGAGCAGCGTCCAGAGCGCCATCAGAAACGCCGCGGCTCTACACGACATGGCCACTCCTTTTTGGGCGTGCCGCGCTTGGCTACCTTTGGCGCAGGATTTGGCCCGTACGGTGAGCGACTACGGCATGTGACCAGTCATAAGACCGCGCTGCCGGCTTTGGAGCGCCGCGGTTTGACCGACGAACAACTCATCGCAATCCTTCGCACGATGGTGATGCAGCGTGGGCTAGAAAACCGCGGTTTTCAGCTCAATCGCCAGGGAAAAATTCCATTCGCCTCGGCGAGCGAGGGACACGAAGGGGTGCAGGCCGGCGCTGCGATGGCATTCGTACGCGGCAAGGACCTCCTCGTGCCGTACTATCGCGATCTCGGTCTTGCGCTCGGCATCGGCGTCACGCCGTACGAGGTCTTGCTCTCTCTCTTCGCGCGAGCCGCCGACCATTCGGCGGGACGCCAGTTTCCGCATCACTACGCCAGCCGTCGTCTCGGCGTTCATACGATTAGCTCGGTGATCGCGGCCCAGCTTCCTCACGCGGTCGGAGCCGCTTACGCGTTCCAGTTTCGCGACGAACGCGGCCGCGCCGTTCTGACGACCTTCGGTGACGGTGCGACGAGCGAAGGCGAGTGGCACGAATCGCTCAACTTCGCGGCCGTTCACTCGCTGCCGATCGTCTTTCTCTGTGAAAACAACGAGTGGGCGATCTCGACGCCGCTCGCCAAGCAGATGGCGCAGCCCGACATCTACAAGCGAGCGGAGGGCTACGGAATGCCCGGCGTCGTCGTCGACGGCATGGATCCGATCGCGTGCTACGCAGCGGTCGGCGCAGCGCTCGACCGCGCTCGCTGCGGCGCGGGGCCGACGCTGGTCGAAGCAAAGTGCTATCGGTTCCTGGCGCACACCACCGACGACGACGACCGCACGTACCGTTCGCGCGAAGAGGTTGAGACGCGCCGTAAAGACGATCCGGTCCCGTGCTTCGAGCGCCTGCTGATCGAGCAGTCGATCTTGAGCCCGCAGGGCGCAGAAGCATTGAAGCGTTCCGTGCTAGAAGAAATCAATGAGGCGACCGACCGGGCAGAAGCGATGACCTATCCGTCGCCCGCGGAGCTCTACGAACGGGTCTACGCCGAGCGTGGGGATCCCTGGCTGTAACAAACGAGGCAAAAAGAATGGCTAGCACCGACATTGCGACCGGGACCCTCGAGCGTCATGGGCTCAGCGACGAGCAGCTGCGCGCGATCTTCAGGAACATGCTGCTGCAACGTCAGCTCGACAATCGCGGCTTTCAGCTCAACCGCCAGGGCAAGGTCCCGTTCGCCCTCGGCAGTGAGGGGCACGAGGCGTTGCAAGCCGGCGCGGCGATGGCATTCAATCGAGGAAGCGACGTCCTTGCGCCTTACTACCGTGATCTCGGTCTCTGTTTGGGGATCGGACTCTCGCCGTACGAGATCATGCTCTCAATCTTCGCCCGCTCGCCCGATCACAACGGCGGACGTCAGTTTCCAAATCACTACTCGTCGAAAGCGGCCGGCTTGATGTCGTTCTCGTCGATTTTGGCGGCGCACCTTCCGCACGCGGTCGGAGCGGCGTATGCGATGCAATATCGCGGCGAAGCGGGACGCGCCGTGCTGGCGACGTGCGGTGACGGCACCACAAGCGAAGGTGAATGGCACGAATCTATGAACTTTGCGGCGGTTCACAAACTGCCGTTCGTGATGCTCGTCGAGAACAACGAATGGGCGATCTCGACGCCGCTCGAAAAGCAGATGGCGGAGCCGCAGATCTGGAAGCGCGCCGCCGGCTACGGCATGCCGGGCAAGCGTTTCAACGGCTTCGACCCGATCGAGACGTATGCCGCGGTGAAGGAAGCGCTGGACCAAGCGCGCGGCGGCGGCGGACCAACGCTCGTCGAAGGCACGTGTTATCGCTACTTAGCGCATTCGACCGACGATAACGACATGACGTACCGCACGCGCGAAGCGGTGACGGAGCGGCGCAAGCAGGACCCCGTGCCGGCCTTCGAGGCGGTGCTCGTCGAGCACGGAGTCATCAGCCCACAGGAAGTCGCCGGGATGCGCAAGGACGTACTGCGCGAAACGAACGAAGCGACGGACGCGGCCGAAGCGCAGCCCTATCCTAAACCGAGTGACCTTTACGCGCACCTCTTCGAAGGAGCCTGGCAGCCATGGCAGTCGTGAGCGCAAACTCGACCGTGATGAATAACGTCGAAGCCGTCCGTGCGACGCTCTACGAAGCCCTAAAGACGGACGATCGTACGCTCATCATCGGTGAGGACGTCGGCGCACGCGGGAACGTCTTCTTGATAACCAAAGATTTCGTCAAGGAGTTCGGCGAGCGGCGCATCATCGACACGCCGATCGCCGAAGCCTCGATCGTCGGCATCGCAGTCGGCATGGCCATGGAAGGGCTGCGGCCGATTGCCGAGATCCAGTTCGCCGACTTCATTTATCCATCGTTCAACCAGATCGTCGGCGAAGCGGCAAAGATCCGGTATCGTTCTAACGGCGAGTACACGTGTCCGATGGTGATCCGCACGCCATACGGCGGCGGCGTTCGCGGCGCGCTCTCGCACTCGGTATCGGTTGAGGCGCTCTTCTATCACGTGCCCGGCCTCAAGATCGTCGCACCTTCGTTTCCTGCAGACGTCAAGGGATTGCTCAACGCGTCGATCGACGACCCCGATCCGGTTCTCTTCTTGGAGCACAAGAAAACCTATCGCCTCATCAAAGGCGAGGTGCCGAACGGTCATTACACGATTCCGCTCGGCAAAGCCAACCTGCTCAAAGAAGGGACGCAGCTCACCGTCGTCTCGTACGGTCTCTACGTTCACTGGGCGCTCGAGGCCGCCCGCCAACTCGAGCAAGAACGTCTGTCCGTCGAAGTGATCGATCTGCGCTCGCTGCGGCCGATGGATAAAACGGCTATTCTGAGCAGCGTCGAGAAGACTCGCAAGCTGCTTGTCATTCACGAAGACAACAAGTTCGGCGGCATCGGCGCGGAGATCAGCGCGATGGTTGCCGAAGAAGCGCTCTTCCACCTCGACGCGCCGATCCGGCGCCTCTGCGGCCCGGACGTACCGGCAATGGGGTATGCGCTGCCGCTCGAGGAAGAGTTCATGTCCTCGCCGGCCGAGATGGCCGACGCGATGCGCGAAATGGTGAAATTTTAATGCCGACAACGATTACGATGCCTCAGCTCGGCGAGACGGTGACCGAAGGGACCGTCGCGCAATGGCTAAAGAGCGTCGGCGACAGCGTGGATAAGTACGAAGACTTCGTCGAGGTCTCGACCGACAAAGTAAACGCTGGAGTTCCCTCACCGGTCACCGGAACGATCCGCGAGCTGCTCGTCAAAGAGGGCGAGACGGTTGCGACGGGCACGCCGATCGCCGTCATCGAGGAAGCCGGGGCCGCCGCTGCCGCCGAGGCTCCGGTCACCGGACCGGTGACGGCGCGAGCCGAACCCGTACAGGCTCCATCGGGCAACGGAGCAACGCCGAGCATTGCGCAAAGCGCGGAGGCCGAGAGCGCGGCGCGCGGCGCATCGCCCGCAGTGCGGCGCCTCGCTCGCCAGCACCGAGTGGACATTGGCACGATCAAGGGC
>JBAVSO010000098.1:0-4093 GCA_049695635.1 Candidatus Cybelea sp.
CTACGACCGTCCCATTGAACACCGACGTGCGGATAAGGGTGCGGAATCAGCCGAAACTTAGAAACGGTCGAGCCGCCTGCGGGCAGCCAGAGCGTCCCGGTCTTGTAAATGTCCTCGAACGCTGCGATGAACACATTTCCTGCGTTGTCGTAGGTACAGGAGTAAGCCGGGCCATATGGCACCGTGTACAGCGTCGGTGTTCCGGTGGCATGCGCGTAAACCGCGAGATTCGACTGACAGCTCCCGCTATAACAACCGTTCGCTACCGCTAGATTACCGGTCGTCGGATCAACGGAACAATCCTGTGGCGCGCTCGGATCGGCCAGCGTTTGAATCGGCGTGTTACCGCCGTGCGCGTATTCGACCAGGGTGCCGGGGCCGGAGCCGCTCCCGGTAATCACCCAAACGTTCCCGTTGGAATCTGAACATAACTTACCCGGATTGTCGAGGCCGCCGATGGTTTTTAGCAGCTTGCCGCGTGGATAGGCAAATACATACAAGTAGCCGTTAACATTAGCGTACAGTAAATCGTTTCGCTTCGCTTCCGGCATCATCGACGATCCGCCGCGATCAGCGTGCCGCGCAGTCGTGCGGCTTTGCGGCATCGCGCCCGGCGCGCCGATCAGCGCCTGCGATCCGCCGCATCCCGCGAGCATCGCCGCAACTGCGCAAGTGCCAACCATGTAGCGACTGAAATCCAAACCGCTCACTTGCCTTGCTCCTTGTCCGAGAACGTCGCCGACAACGTTCTGCGTGACGGCACCCGGCTCCGGCGGCGGGCTGCGATCTCGCTGCGCAGCAGACAACCTGCCGACCCTCGGCGGGACAAAGCAGCCGCGCGCGACTCACGATAGCGGACCCGGCGCGCGCGGGCGCGCGCGCGCATGATGCACGACCACCAGGGGCGTTACGAGCGCCTGCGCGATGAGTGCGAAGTAAGGCCCATTACGTCGCTTTCGCAGCGTAGCGCCCTGATCGCGTCACGACATGCTCAACTTGAAGCAACACCTGCCCGACGTGCAACTCCCCACCCCTCGCGGCGTTGAAGCAACCCTGCGCGACTCGTTTCTCGGACATACGGCGCGAAAAAATTCCGCTGCTTTGGTACCAAGCGATTGCGGATTACGGGGGTTTGAGTGCGCCCTTAGCGTGGGGCCAGACTCACTACGGCGCTCTCCGGCGGGTCAAAATCCGAGTGTTTGATCGTTGTCGTCGGCTCGCCGCCACCTGGGTAGTTAAAGAAAAGAATGTCGGAATGCCCCTTTAGTTGAGTACCGTGCCCCCTGGAATAGGCATTTGGCACAATGACCGTCTGATCTTGAATCCAGAATGGTTCGACCATTTGCGCGTGACCGCCCAAAGAGATCGTGCCGGCTCTTGTTCCGTGCGAGCCGCGAATTGCGAACCGGTAGATCGCTGGCGTGATTTCGTCTCCGACCGCCATGTACTTTCCGTCCCATTCGACCTGGCCGGGCCATCCGATATACTGATTGAGCGTTACGGTTTTCAGCAGCGTGCCGTCTTTGGGAAGCTCGGCGAAGACGAAGTTCCCCGACCCGTCGGAGGCAAGGCCATCAACAAAGAGGTTGCCCTCATCGTCGTAACCGCAGTAGAAGTATTCGTGAAAGCCTGAATTTCGGTATATCGTCGGCTTGCTTCGCGCGTTTTTGTAGATCGCGACCGTGCCGCGAGAGCCGAACCCAAGACTCGCGACAGCCAGATCGCCCGTCATCGGGTCAACAGCACAACCTACCGGATCGGCGGTCGGCGTTTGAAAGACTCGGAGTCGTTTGCGACTGCCGTGCGCGAATTCCGACACGCCGCCCGTCAGGTTAACGATAAAGACGTCGCCGTTGGCGTCGGTGCATTCCCCTGAAACCGCGTAGAATCCACTCAATTTCCCAAGCAACTTTCCTTGTGGGAAAGAGTAAACTGACACGCTCCGAACGGTCCCCACGTAAAGCAGGTCTTGAGTGGCCGAATAACGCGAGATCCACGATGGACGGCCAACGCCTCCGAACGTAATCCCTGCGCTCCGCGCGACCGCAATCCGCTCTGGTGACGTTTGCGGCAATGCGTGCAGCACGGTGATCGGTGATTGTGATCCTGCGCAGCCAGCAACAAGAGCGGCGGTGTAGATGCACAAAGCGGTGCGACTAAAGTCTGAAATCCTCAACGATGAAGCCTCTTAAAGCGCCGCGATTCGAGCGTACTGACATGCGTACACTCGATGCCGGGTCGGCGCGCCGCTATATCCGCGCCTTCTCCGAGGAGCCAACAATTGGCGCAGCGGTCGTGTTAGCAATCGGCAGCGGGCTCCGTCGCGGTGAGCTCCTCGCGCTTCGTTGGAAGGACGTTGATCTCGTCGCCGCCAGCGTGCGCGTGATGCGAGCCGTAGAGCGGGTGGAAATGAGCGACCCGAACGACCCGCAGAAAAAAAGGATCGATCTTCGCTTTAAGGAGCCGAAGACGAAAGGCTCTCGGCGCACCGTAATCTTGCCGGCGTTTGCCGTTGAGCGACTTCGGCGCCACCGTCGCGAGCAACAGGAGCGCTTCGAGCGGCTTGGTGTGTGTCGCACGAATGATGACCTCGTATTCGACCGCGACGGGGAGCCGTGGTGCCCGAACACTTTCGGCCTGTGCTTCGCCAGGCTCGTGAGGCGACTCAAGCTCCCACCTGTGCGACTCCACGACCTTCGCCATTCCTACACGAGCCTTATGGTCGCAAGCGGCGTAGATCTCAAGACCGTTTCGACGGCGCTCGGCCATTCATCCATCCGCGTGACCGCCGATATTTATGCGCACCTTTTGCCCGCCATGGAACGGTCCGCTGCGGCGCGGCTTGATCGCATTATCGGGTCTTACGCAACCGACGGAAAACTCGACGTAAACGACGGAGTTTTCGACCTTCGTGACCAATTCGTGACCAGTAGAGAGATTTCAAGAAGCAAACCACGCTCAAACAATGGTGGGGAAGGTGGGAGTCGAACCCACGGGACGAGGGCAACCGAGCACAATCGAAAGCAACAGATCAGCGACTTTTGCGCTCAAATCGTGAGCCGAATAAAACCGGAATAAATCGAACGGGCGCACAGTCGGCGTACAACCACAAGGCAGTCGGGACCTTCACTCGGCTGTCCTTCGTTTTGCTCGTAGGCGTCTGTGCTCACTGGGTCACTCGCAACCTCACGGCGGACAAAGGCAATCAGATGACACCAAAGCAAAGGCGCGATTCGTGTGACGCGCGACGGAGACTCCTTAACAGCACTCGAATATAGAGCACATGAACACTGCGAAACGCAGGCGCGTCCCCCGTTTGTGGCAGGAGTCTGCGTAGAGCATGGCGAAATTGCTAGGTTAGGAAGCAGAACATAAGAGCCTGCCCGTCGTCAAAGAAACCAGTCAGGGAGAAACCCGTCCCCTGTGCAGGGTAGCCGTCGGTGCTTTTAAGTACGTCGTAGGGAGACCGCAGGCACCTCGTTTAAGGTGAAGCTCCAGCCCGCGATGAGAACGGAACCATAAGGACCGTTCTCTCATCATGGCAAAATCACGCCGCGAGCAAAGTGACGATCTAGCACAAAGACCATTTTCCCGTCTTCTCACGATACCGCAAGCGGCTCGGGAACTGACCGTCAGTATTCCAACGCTCCGATGGTACCTTGACTCTGGACAAATGCATCACGTCGCGTTGCCAGGAACCGGCGAACGCCGCATGCGCCGAATCACCCGAGAACAACTCGACGACTTTCTGAAGTCGCAGACAGTCGGCAAGTTATGATCGATCTTGCCGCGTACGAAGAGAACATCGAGGAGTTCCGTCGATGAATGCGTCTCAGCGCACGGCAAAACTGCTGGAGATGGGGAAGCAGAAGCGGAAACAGTCAGGCGCCGACGCGTACTTGGCACCGAGCGAAAAGACTCTAAAACTGCAGTTAAACGAAGACGCCGAGCGAGAACGCGAAGAAAAACTCTTGCGCAGCGAGCGGTGCTTGCCCGAAACTCAGTCAGCGTACGAGCCGGACACTCTCGGGCCCGGCTCTCGTTCACCGAAAACGAGGGACCCGGAAGATGCTTTCGTGCTGACGAGCACGGT
>JBAVSO010000099.1:0-8374 GCA_049695635.1 Candidatus Cybelea sp.
ATCTACGTTCACGCGATCGAGGCAATGCAGCGTTCCCACGCCGATCGGATTGAAGCCGTGCTCGGCGATGCGGTTGCGAGCGCGATTGGCGAGAAGGCGGCGACGAATGCTGCGACGTCGGTGCCACAACGGTGCCACGCGCTGCCCCTTGCGATGAAAAAAGCCCGTAAATACAGGCCGATTGAATTAGCCCCAGCGGGATTCGAACCCGCGTTACCGCCGTGAGAGGGCGGCATCCTAGGCCTCTAGATGATGGGGCCCTGGCTCCCGGGGATGGACTCGAACCACCGACATGCAGATTCAGAGTCTGCCGTTCTTCCAGCTGAACTACCCGGGACCGGTAGCGAGCGATTATACCACGCTCGCCGCCCCGGACCTTGCAACGCTTGCTCGCTTTAAGTTGCGGCCGCCGTAGGTGGGCGTTTGGCTGTGGCAGTTTGGGCAAAGCATTCGCAGGTTTTCAAGGCGGTTGTCGTCCCTGCGCCCGTTGATGTGGTCGAGATGCAGGGTCAGCGGTTTTCCCCGCCAATCTGCCAGCCCGCACGATTGGCAGCTGTTTTGTAAGAGACCGGCTCTCATGAGCCTCATCTTTACGTGCTTTCGATTTCTTTTCGGGCTGGCGAGTAGCTCTGCAATCGGCATGCCAAAAGATCGAGGCTTTAGGTCACCGCGTTGAACGGCATTTGTCCAAGATGCTGCACAAAAGCCAAATTTCGCTTTGCACTGCCTGTAACTGTGCCCAACATCATAATGGGACTGGACCTCGGACCAGTTGTACCTTCGGCGGCGGTCGGCGAATGGTGCCGGCGCTACACATAATGTGCCCCGCTTAATGGCCTTGACCCAGGCGGTGTGAGTAAATGCAAAACGTCGCGAGCATTCGGTAAAACCATGCCCTTCATTATAATATGCTTGCACGGCGTTCCAGCCGTGAAATTTTCTTGTCATGCATCAATGCTAGCCTAAGGATGTGCCAAGTGTATGGCATTCTGAAAGTTCGAAATGCAAAAGCGTACCACTCTTCGACGCCGCTCAAAGTAACAAGGCGTCGGCGTTACGCTAAGTGTCGCGCCGCCCTTCGATTACGCGCCTGTGGCGTTGGACGGACGCAAGCAGCGCGTAACAAGGCTATAAGCGACGGACATAAAATATAACCTTATGCAGGCGGTCGTTTTGGTTGGGGGCGAGGGAACGCGGCTGCGGCCGCTCACCTACGGCACGCCCAAGCCGATGGTGCCGATTATGAACGTGCCGTTTTTGGCTCGTACGCTCGAGCGTCTCTACGCTGCCGAGATTCGCGAGGTGATTCTCGCCGCGGGCTATATGCCGCAAGCGATCGTTGATTACTTCGGCGACGGTTCGGCGTTCGGTATGAAGGTCACGTACGCGATCGAGGCGGTGCCGCTCGGCACTGCCGGCGCGGTCAAGAACGTCGAACAGCATATCAACGGACCGTTCTTCGTGCTCAACGGCGACATTTTGACGAGCCTCGACCTGCGCGCGATGCGAGAGTACCATCACGAAAAAGGCGGAATCGGCACGCTGCATCTCATTCGCGTTGAGGATCCGTCGCCGTTCGGGTGCGTCGTGCACGACGCCAGCGGACGCGTTACGGCGTTCGTCGAGAAACCGCCGAAAGGCCAGGAGCCGACGCACGAAATCAACGCCGGAACGTATTTGCTGGAACGAGAGATTCTCGATTTTATCCCTCCGAACGAAAACGTGTCGATCGAGCGCGCGACGTTTCCCGACGTTATCGCAAGGGGCAAAGCGATCTACGCTTACACGACCGACGATTACTGGCTCGATCTGGGAAGGCCCGAGCAATACCTCGCCGCGCATCGCGATATGCTTAGCGGCGCAATGCCGCTCGCGGTCGAGCCCGGCATTCGAGGCGACGGCAGCGAGGCGTTGCGGGGGCATCCCGGCGTGATCCCGCCCGTCCATGCGGCCGCCGACGTCGTGGTGGACGCCAGCGCACGGATCGGTCCCAACGTCGTTTTGGGAAGAGGCTGCAGCATCGGCAGCGATGCAACGGTCCGCGAGTCGGTGCTCTGGGAGCGCGTCAGCGTCGGCGCCGGCGCCATTATAGAGGAAGCGATTCTCGCTAGCGGCGTGACGATCGGCGCGGGAGCGCTCGTCGCCAAGGGGAGCGTCATAGGCCATGACGTGACCGTCGAGCCGGGCGCGATCCTTCAGCCAGGTGCTCGGCTGGGTTCCCCTGCCGAGGAAGTGGCTGGCTAGCAAAGGCATGCTCGGTTTACTGTGCATCCGTCGAAGGGTAGACTATGGTCCTGAAGTCAAGGAGTCCGTCGAATAGATGCAACCGCCACGAGCCTTATTTTTGGGTTCATATCCGCCGCGTGAATGCGGGATTGCGACGTTTACCAAAGATATGGTGGACGCGTATGACCGCGCCTTCAGCCTTTCGAGCCCCGTAATCGCGATTGACGAGCCCGGTGCGGAAGTCCGTCGCTATCCGCCCGAGGTCGTCGGGCGCATCGCTGAAGATCGGCGTCCCAGCTACACCGCTGCGGCCGAATTCCTCAACGCCTACCCGGTCGAACTCGTCAATATCCAGCATGAATATGGTCTCTTCGGCGGCGAGCGCGGTGAATGGCTCGTCGACTTGATGCGCGCGCTCGAAAAGCCGATCGTGCTGACATTGCATACCGTCTTGCCCGAACCGGACGAAACCTATTTGCGTGTGACGCGCGAGCTCTGCGAACACGCGTCCAAAGTCGTGTCGCTCTCTGCAACCGGGCTAAATCTGCTCGAAGCCGTCTATGGCATTGATCCCGCGCGCCTTCAGGTAATTCACCACGGCGTGCCCGACGTGCCGTTTCAAGACACGCACGCCGCGAAGGCTTCGTTCGGCATCGGCCAACGCACCGTGATCTCGACCTTTGGACTGATCAGCCGCGGCAAAGGACTCGAGTACGCGATCGAGGCAATGCGCGGGGTCGTCAAACGACACCCCGAAACGCTCTACCTTATACTGGGTGAGACGCATCCGGTCGTTCGTCGCAATGAAGGCGAATCGTACCGCGAATCGCTGCACTCGATGGTGCACGAGTACGGCCTGCATTACAACGTGCAGCTGGTCGACAAATATCTCGATTTCGATGAGGTCGTCAGTTACCTCGCGGCTACCGATATCTATCTTACTCCCTACCTCAACCCGGCGCAGATCGCCAGCGGCACGCTTGCCTACGCGGTTGGGTGCGGGAAAGCAATCGTCTCGACTCCATACCTTTACGCGGAGGAACTGCTCGCGCACAATCGCGGCTTCCTGTGCAATTTTCGCGACGCGGCGTCGCTCATGTCGCGGCTGAACATGCTGCTCGACGATCCCGCGCTGCGTCGGGCCACCGAACGTCGAGCCTATCGTTTCGGGCGGCAGATGACCTGGCCGCACGTCTCGGCGCAATACGGCGCGCTCTTCAGTGGACTCTGTCCGCGAGATCCGCTCGAGCTGGTGACTTCTGCCTAAAGCGCGCACGGTCACGACGATTCCGCCGCTCGATTACTTGGCGGTGCTTTCCGATGACGTCGGCGTCATTCAGCACGCACTCGAGAACGTGCCTAATCGAAAGTTTGGATACTGCACGGACGACGTTGCGCGCGCCTTGATGGTCGTTCTCGCGCACCTGCGTCTTTCGCCCTCCGACAAGCTGAGCCAGCGTTTGGCATCCACGTATCTCGCATTTCTCCAGCACGCACAGCTCGACGACGGCCGATTTCACAACTTCATGGACTTCGACCGCCGCTGGCTCGACGAGATCGGGACGCACGATAGCTGCGGGCGTGCGATCTGGGCGCTCGGCTACGGCGTCGCGAACGCACCGACGGAAAAGTGGCGGCGCGTCTGCACGACGCTCCTCGACCGAACCATCTCCTCGCTTGAATCGCTGGAATACATCCGGTCGCGCGCGTATGCGGCCCTCGGATTCTCCCACGCGCTTAGCGCGCTGCAGGCGACGAAATACTCGGATGCGCTGCGATACCTCGCCGGCGAGATTCTCACTTCGTACCAGGCAAATGCGGACGCGGAGTGGCCGTGGTTCGAGGATCGGATGACCTACGACAACGCGCGGCTGCCCGAGGCGTTGCTGCGGGCCGGCCAGGCGCTTCAAGAGCCGCAGTTTGGCGAAGTGGGGCTCGCAACGCTGGCCTTCTACGAGAGCGTCACAACCGAAAACGGCGTCCACGTCCCGATCGGAAACGATGGATGGTACGTCCGTGCCGGACCGCGGGCGCGTTACGCGCAGCAGCCGCTGGAGGCGTGCGCGATGGTCGACGCCGAGCTCGCGGCCTTCGATCTGACCGGAGATGCAGGCCACGTTGCCGCCGCCGAGCTCGCGCTCGAGTGGTACTACGGAAAGAATTCGCGCGGCATCACGATGGCCAACGGCGGCGGATGCTACGACGGTTTATCGGAAGACTCGGTCAATGCCAACATGGGCGCCGAGTCTACACTCGCATTGCTCTCGGCGGCCTTTGCGATGGCAGCTCGCCGGGCTCGGGTGCTTCGCGCCGTTCGCTAACCTTGCGGCAAATGTCGCAATATACGTCGTAAAACAGGCGACGGCCACTTGTTCGGCGAATCGCTATAAATGCTGCTTCAAACGGAAGTCCTAAACGACGTGCAATCTGCCGCCGTTCGGCAAACCGATGGCCCGGTTTTGATCTTCGCCGGTGCCGGGAGCGGCAAAACGCGCGTGTTGACGCATCGGGTTGCGTATCTTCTTGGCGAGATGCGAGTCGCACCGGAGCGCATTTTGGCGGTGACCTTTACGAACAAGGCCGCCGGCGAGATGAAGTCGCGACTACAGGCGATGGTCGGCCCAACCGCGCGCGACCTTTGGGTCGGCACGTTTCACTCGATGTGCGTGCGCATTCTACGGCGCGACGGCCCGCACATTGGGATCGGTAGGAGCTTTGCCGTCATCGACGACTCCGACCAGCGCCAACTCGTCAAAGAGATTCTCGACGATCTCGATTACGACGAGCGCCATCTTTCCCCGAGCGCCTGCCTGGCCGAGATCGACAAGGCCAAGAACGCGTTGATTTGGCCGCAGCAATACGCGCAGAGTCAGACGTCGTTCGTCGGCGAGCGGATCGCCAACGTCTACACCGAGTATCAGCGCCGGCTCTCGGAGTCGAACTCGCTCGACTTCGACGACCTCATCGTTCGGACCATCGATCTGCTCGAGCGCGATAAGGATACGCGCGAGAAGTACCAGCAGCGGTTCGAGTACGTCCTGGTCGACGAGTATCAAGACGTCAACGCCGCCCAGTATCGGTTGATCGCACTGCTGGCGGGCTATCACGGCAACGTCACCGTCGTCGGTGACGACGATCAATCGATTTATTCTTGGCGCGGAAGCGACTATCGCATGATCCTTCGATTCGAGGAGGACTTCCCCGGCGCCAAGATTTTCAAGCTGGAAGAGAATTACCGCAGCACGGGCCGGATTCTCGAAGCCGCGAACAGCCTGGTCGCCAATAACCGCTCGCGCGAGCCGAAACGGCTCTTCACCGCGCGCAGCGAGGGTGAGCCGATCACGCTCTATCCGGCCGCGACCGAACGCGACGAAGCACGATACGTCGTCGAGAAGGTCAAGAGCATGGTTCGCGACGGTTCGGCGTACCGCGATTTCGTGGTGCTTTACCGCACGAACGCACAGTCGCGCGTCTTTGAAGAAGCGCTGCTCGCAGAAGGCATTCCTTATCGAGTCGTCGGCGGCGTCGGGTTTTACGCGCGAACCGAAGTCAAAGACGTCGTCGCCTACCTGCGCTACATCGTGAACCCGTCGGACGCGCTTGCGTTCAAAAGAATCGTCAACGTGCCGCGTCGCGGTATCGGCCAACAGACGCTCGCGGCGCTGGTGCAGGCGGCGAACGCCTCGCGCACCTCCGTCGGCGAGGCGATTTTTAGTAGCGATCTATTGCGCGCGGCGGTGCCGAAGAAGCTCAAGGAGCTCGAGCGCTTTGCAGAGTTGATTGCGGAGCTGCGCACGTTCGCCGAGAGTGCGGCGGTCTCCGACCTGCTCGTCGCGGTAACGGAACGTTCGGGTTACGTCCGCGAGCTGCAAAGCGAGGATACGCACGACGCAAGAGTACGGCTGGAGAACCTGTCGGAGCTCGTTGGCGTGGCGCGCGAATACGAAGCCTCGGACGACGATCCGTCGCTAGCCGGGTTTCTGGCGAACGTCGCGCTCGTCAGCGATCTCGACGGGCTCGAGGAAGACGCGTCGTATGTGACGCTGATGACGCTGCATAGCGCAAAAGGTTTGGAGTTTTCGAGCGTATTTTTGACGGGGCTGGAGGAAGGCGTCTTTCCGCATAGCCGCACGTTGACCGAGCCCGAGGAACTTGAAGAAGAACGGCGGCTTGCCTACGTTGGCGTCACCCGCGCCATCGATCGTCTCTTTCTGACCTATGCGGCCCGGCGCGCGCTCTTCGGTAATACTTACGCGTACCCGAAGTCGAGATTCTTGGAAGAGATGCCGGCAGTTGACGTGCTGGAAAGCGACAGCGTACCCTTGCCGCGTCCCGCCGGCGGGCGCTGGCGCGAGGTCGCGATTCATGAGTCGGCCGGGGCGGGCGTTCACCTTGGGCTTAAAGGCGGCGACCGCGTGCGGCACCCGAAGTGGGGAGAAGGCCGGATCGAAAGCATCGTCGGCGCCGGCGGCGACGGCCTGGTGACGATCGACTTTCCCAACGTGGGCCAAAAAATGCTGATGCTGAAATACGCGCCTCTCGAGAAAATCTAACGCTGCTCGATTCGCACAGTGTCATCCTGAGCTTGTCGAAGGAGAATGTCCGAACGGTTGAAGGTTGCGGTGGCCGGCGCGAACGGGCGCATGGGTACAGTTGCGCGCGAGGCTCTGCAACATCAGGGTTTGTATTGCTGCGGTCTCGCGCGCCACGCCGATCCGCAACGGGCGATCTTCGCGTTGCTCGAAGAGGTCCTCGAGCGCAAGCCTGACGTCCTGCTCGATCTGACGACGCAGCCGGCAAGCTACGAGATCTCGCTCGAAGCGGTCGCGCGTGGTTTGCCAACCGTCGTTGGTTCGAGCGGCTGGACCGAGGAGCAGCAAGCTGCGCTCGCCGCGATGGCGACCGAGCGAAGCATTGGAGTGCTCATCATCCCCAACTTCTCGATCGGCGCGATGTTGATGATGCGCTTCGCACAAGAGGCGACGCGGTTTTTCAAAAAATCGGAAATCATCGAGCTGCATCACCCAGCAAAGAAGGACAAGCCGTCGGGAACGGCGCGAGAAACCGCGCTTCGCATCGAACGCGCTACCGGAGAATTGCCGCCGATTCATAGCGTTCGGCTCCCCGGCCTACTCGCTCACCAGGAGGTACTCTTCGGCGGAGCCGGCGAGCTGTTGACGATCCGTCACGATTCGCTTTCGCGCGACTCTTTCGTCGCCGGAATGCTTGCCGCAGTGCGTTCCGTCATTCACTTGCGCGGGCTCTCTATCGGTCTGGACTCGATTCTCCACAGCGGAGAGCAAGAATGAACGTAGCGGTTGTCGGCGCGACCGGCGCGGTCGGCGAAACGATCCTCCGAGTGCTCGAGGAGCGCGATCTTCCGATCGCGGAGCTGGGTCCCTTCGCGTCGCGCGAGCGCTCCGCCGCGGTATCTTTTCGCGGCACTTCACTCGATGTGCGCGCCACCTCGGACGACGCGCTTCGCGGTTTCGACATCGTCTTTTTCGCCGGCGGCGAAGATGCCAGCGAGAAATATGCCCCCGCTTTGCTGGAACGTGGTTCGGTCGTCATCGACAACAGCGCCACGTTTCGCATGCGCAAGGACGTGCCGCTGATCGTGCCCGACGTAAATGCCGGCGCGCTGCGCGCCGAGCACCGCCTCTTACCGGTCGCCAACTGCACCGCGATCGTGCTTTGCATGGCGTTGCGCCCGATTCGCGACGCTGCGGGGCTGCGTTCGGTCCACGTTGCAACCTATCAGGCCGCCAGCGGCGCCGGGCGCGCCGGTCTCGACGAGTTCCTCGCCGGTGAGCGCGCGCTTGCGACCGGCGATCCCGAAGCCCAGTCCGCCATCTTTGCGCGGCCGCTCGCGCGCAACGTCGTTCCGCAGGTCGGTGCGATTGATGCGAGCGGCTGGAGTACCGAGGAGCGCAAGGTTTGCGAGGAAACGCGAAAGATGCTTGACTTACCCGCGTTGGTCGTCAGCGCCACGGCGGTTCGCGTACCGGTTCGAACGGCCCACAGCGCGGCCGTCTTTCTCGAAACGCGGCGCGCGACCAGCAGGGAGCAGCTCGCCGCGGCGTTCGAAGCAGCTTCTGGGATCGTCTTTCACCGCGACGCGATCGTTACGCCGCGCGAAGTCGAGGGA